>NZ_JBVJLO010000004.1:0-467361 GCF_055584685.1 Streptomyces sp. NPDC102258 | reverse complement strand
GCGTGTCACAACCCCAGTCCTACCGGATTCCACCCCGCGAAGAGAGCGGAACCCAGCAGTTGATCACGACATCACACAGGCCCTAGGGCGCCGAGCTCGGCGACGGCCGGGGCGCCGGGGCCGGCGAGGACGTTGAGCGGGGCGTCGATGCCCTGGGCCAGCTCGGCGAGGACGGCGGGGTCGGTGACGCCGGGGACGAAGATGCCGGAGGCGCCCGCGGCGAGGTAGGCGGCGGCGCGGGCGGCGGCGAGGCGCTCCGCGTACTCGGCGGGGGAACGGTCGCCGTCCTCGATGTTCACGCCGACCGCGCCGGCGGCGAGCACCCCGGTGACGGTCTCCCCGACGGCGGCGGCGTCCGCGCCGAAGCCGCCCTCGATGTCGGCGGTGACCGGGACGGAGACGGCGCCGGCCACGCGGGTGATCAGGTCCAGTGCCCGGTCGCGGGCGAGGGCGTCGCCGTCCGGGGACCCGAGGGACCAGGCGACGCCGGCGCTGGTGGTGGCGACGGCGGGGGCGCCGGCGGCCTCGACGACGCGGGCACTGGCGACGTCCCAGGCGTTGGCGAGCGCGAGGGGCGCGGCGGGGGTGTGCAGGCGGGCGAAGGCGGTGGCCCGGGCGTGGAGGTCAACTGGCGTCGTCGTCATGCGCTCAGTCCAGCAGACGGCACGACCCGGGGTCTGGCGGATTTCCGACATGAACCCCGGCCGACGGGGCCGCCGGACCAGGCGGTCCCGCGGGGCATGAGGCGGGCCTGCCCGGCCTGCCAAGGACCAGCTGGACCAGCGGACCAGCTGGACCTGCCGTACCAGGCGGCCCTGTCCGCCCTGCCGGACGGGACCGTCGCCGGCGTGGCCGGGTGTCGGCCAGCCGCCGGGGGTGCCCCCGTGGTTCAGGCCAGGCCCGTTTTCGCGCCCGCGCCGCACAGGGGGAGGACCGCCGTGCGGCCCTGGAGGGGGTCGTCCGGGGCGCCGGGGCCGACCGCCGCCCAGCAGGCGGCCGCCGTCGGCTCCACGAAGAGGCCGCGCCGGGCCAGGTCCCGCTGGGCGGCGCGCAGCCGGTCGTCCGGGACCGTCAGGAAGGTGCCGCCGGACTTCCGTACGGCCGCCAGGATCTGCCGGGCCCGCGGCGGCGCCGGGATCGCGATGCCCTCCGCCAGGGTGGGCAGCTGCTCCACCGGGTCGGCGTCCTCCGCCCCCGCCGCGAACGCGTCCGCCAGCGGCGCCACCGCCCGGGACTGCACCGCGATCAGCGCCGGCGCCCGCACCCCGCGCCGGGCCAGCTCCTCCACCGCCAGGGCCGCACCGAGCAGCAGGGTGCCGTTGCCGACCGGCACGACGAGGGCCTCGGGGAGCCGGCCGCCGAGGGCCTCCCAGATCTCGTACACGTACGTCTTCGTGCCGTGCAGGAAGTACGGGTTGAAGACGTGGCTCGCGTAGAAGACGCCGGGTGCGTCCGCCGCCGCCCGGGCGGCCGCCGCGGCGGCCTCGCGGCCGCCCGGGACGATCCGTACGGTCGCTCCGTGCGCCCGCATCTGCTCGGTCTTCTTCTCCGACGTCCCGCCGGGCACGAAAACTTCACACGTCAGCCCGGCCCGCGCGCAGTACGCCGCCACCGCGGTCCCCGCGTTGCCGCTGCTGTCCGCGACGACCCGCTCCGGGGCGAGCCGCCGGGCCAGCTCCGCGAGCATCACCGCGCCCCGGTCCTTGAAGGACAGCGTGGGCATCAGGTAGTCGAGCTTGGCGTGAATCCGCTCCGTGAGCGGCACCAGCGGAGTGTGCCCCTCCGAGAGCGAGACCGAGAACGCCCCCGGCAGCGGCAGGGCGCGTGCGTACCGCCACAGGGAGTGCGGGCCGGCCGCCGGCTCCAGCGGGGTGGCCGGATCCGGGGTGAAGTCGAGGTCCCAGGGGCCGCCGCAGAGGGGGCAGCACCAGGGGGCGGTCCGCACGTCGGCGCGCGTACCGTCCTCCGGGCAGAGGTAGCCGGGCAGTGCGTGCGTCATGTGCTGACCACCTTTGCTCGTTCATGGCCGTTGTATGGCACGGATGTTACGCGTCCGTACCCCTCTTGTGGGATGCCGCACAGGTGCGTCAACCTTTCGGAGGCGACGGGCCGTTGGGCTCCGATTGTCATGAGCATGCAATTCAGGGTGCCCGGACACGGCCCCGCGGATCCCGCACGACCCCCCGCACCCACCCCCCGCAGCGCACCACCTATGAGGAGGAACCCTCACATGTCCGTGATGCGTCACACCCGCCGGAAGATCGCCGGCATCGGCGCGACCGCCGTCGTGGCCCTCGCGCTCGGCGCGGCCGCCGCCTTACCCGCCTCGGCGGCCGACCACGGCGCGCAGGGAGTCATCGAGAACGCGGGCGCCGCCGGAACCGTCGCCGACAGCTACATCGTGACCCTCGACGACTCCGCCGCCCGTTCCACCGCGGACAGCGGCAAGGCCGTCGCCCGCCGCCACGGCGCCACGATCGACCGGACCTACAGCGCGGCCCTCAACGGCTACTCCGTACGGGCCTCCGAGGCGCAGGCCAGGAAGCTCGCCGGGGACCCGGCCGTCAAGTCCGTCGTCCAGAACCGGGTCTTCACCGTCGACGCCACCCAGCCGAACCCGCCGTCCTGGGGCCTGGACCGCATCGACCAGCGCGCGCTCCCCCTCGACCAGGGCTACACCTACCCGGACAAGGCCGGCGAGGGCGTGACGGCGTACATCATCGACACCGGCGTCCGGATCACCCACCAGGACCTCGGCGGGCGCGCCTCCTACGGCTACGACGCCATCGACAACGACAACACCGCGCAGGACGGCCACGGCCACGGCACGCACGTCGCCGGCACGGTCGCGGGCACCACGTACGGCGTGGCCAAGAAGGCGAAGATCGTCGGCGTCCGCGTCCTCGACAACAACGGCTCCGGCACCACCGCCCAGGTCGTCGCCGGCATCGACTGGGTGACCCGCAACGCGGTCAAGCCCGCCGTGGCCAACATGTCGCTCGGCGGCGGAGCCGACTCCGCGCTCGACACGGCCGTACGGAACTCGATCGCCTCCGGCATCACCTACGGCGTCGCGGCGGGCAACGAGTCCACCGACGCCTCGTCCAAGTCCCCGGCGCGGGTGGCCGAGGCCATCACGGTCGGCGCCACCACCAACACGGACGCGAAGGCCAGCTACTCCAACTACGGCTCCGTCCTGGACGTCTTCGCCCCCGGCTCCAGCATCACCTCCTCGTGGGGCACCGGCGACACCGCGACGAACACCATCTCCGGCACCTCGATGGCCACCCCGCACGTCGTCGGCGCGGCCGCCCTGTACCTCTCGCAGAACCCGGCGAGCACCCCGGCGCAGGTCCGCGACGGCCTGGTCGCGGCGGCCACCCCGAACGTGGTCACCGGCCCCGGTACGGGCTCGCCCAACCGCCTGCTGAACGTGGGCGCGGGCACCACCCCGCCGAACCCGGGCACCCGCTTCGAGAACACCGCCGACTATGCGATCAACGACAACGCCACCGTCGAGTCGCCGATCACCGTCAGCGGGATCTCCGGCAACGCCCCGGCGACGCTGAGCGTGCCGGTCGACATCAAGCACACCTACGTCGGTGACCTGAAGGTCGACCTCGTCGCCCCCGACGGCACCGTCTACAACCTGCGCAACCGCACCGGCGGCAGCGCCGACGACATCGTCCAGAGCTTCACGGTGAACGCCTCCGCCGAGGTGGCCAACGGCGTCTGGAAGCTGCGCGTGGCCGACCTCGCCAGTGCGGACACCGGCAAGATCGACGCGTGGGCGCTGCAGTTCTGAGCTGAGCTGAACTGATCTGAGCTGATCTGGGCGGACCGGAGGACTCCGCCCGCACCGGCGGGGGCGATCGCATCGGCGGTCGCCTCCGCCCGTATGACGGGGAGGCGGCGGGAGGTCCCGTCGGTAACGGGCGGTAACGGGTTTGAGGACCAGGCTTCATCACTTCGAGTGAAACTCTGGCCCGTGCTTGCGCACTTCAACCGTGGGTTGCCAGGGTGTAGCTGTCTGTCAACCTGATGGGAGTGGCCCGTGACTTTCGGTGAGCAGCCGGCCTATCTGCGCGTCGCCGGGGATCTGCGACGGAAGATCGTCGATGGGTCCCTGCCCCCGCACGCCCGGCTTCCCTCCCAGGCCCGGATCCGCGAGGAGTACGGGGTCTCGGACACCGTGGCGCTGGAGGCCCGC
The DNA here is from genome assembly GCF_055584685.1 of Streptomyces sp. NPDC102258. Taxonomy (NCBI): domain Bacteria; kingdom Bacillati; phylum Actinomycetota; class Actinomycetes; order Kitasatosporales; family Streptomycetaceae; genus Streptomyces; species Streptomyces sp. NPDC102258. The sequence continues at coordinate 463,151 of NZ_JBVJLO010000004.1, read as the reverse complement.
AAGGTCCTCATGGCCGAGGGCCTGGTCGAGGGCCGCTCCGGATCCGGTACGTACGTACGCGAACAGCCGGTGCCCCGGCGGGTCGCGCGCTCCGGCTACCGCTCGGGCGGGGCGTCGACGCCGTTCCGCCAGGAGCAGGCGGAGTCCGGCGCGCGGGGGACGTGGGAGTCCGCCAGCGAGCAGACGGGGGCCCCGGCGGAGATCGCGCAGCGGCTGGGCATCGAGCCGGGGGACCGGGTCATGCGCACCCGGTACGTCTTCCGGGACGCGGGCGAGGCGATGATGCTGTCCACCTCCTGGGAGCCGCTCGCCGTGACCGGCCGGACCCCGGTGATGCTGCCGGAGGAGGGGCCGTTGGGCGGCTCCGGCGTGGTGGAGCGGATGGCGGCGATCGACGTGGTCGTGGACAACGTGGTCGAGGAGGTCGGTGCGCGGCCGGGGCTGGCGGAGGAGATCATGACGCTCGGCGGCGTCCCGGGGCACGTGGTCCTGGTGGTGAGCCGTACGTACTTCGCCTCGGGCCGGGCCGTCGAAACGGCCGACGTGGTCGTCCCGGCCGACCGCTACCGCCTCACGTACCACCTCCCGGTCCGGTGACCCCGGTCCGGTGACCCCAGTCAGTCGGGGCGCCGTCGCCGTGCGGTGAAGCGGCGTGTCGGCCATCAGGGCCGGAACGAGGAGTGCCCTGAGCCGAGTTGGTGCGGTGCCGGTGCGGTGGGGGCGCCGGCGACCCGATGGGTTTCGGCGCAATGGTGACCGCGCGCGGCGTCCCGTTCCTCGGCTTCTTCGGGCTCGCCGGCTTCGGCGGCGGCTCCCGCCGCCCTTTCTCGGAGCGCCCCTGCGAGGCACCCCGCGCAGGTCCGGCCGCCCTTCGCGCGCCCCCTCCGCACCGGCGTGCGCGGCCTTTTCGTACGCCTGGCCGGATGCGTACGCCCCCCAGGTACCTCTTCGTGAAAAACCGTATCCGCTCAGTAAAGGTCGGGCGTAAGCTCCGGCATATGCGCAATGGGGTTTCCCGGGCAGGTACACCGGCGGAGGGTGGAGCGCGATGAACGACAGCGGTGCCCTGCTCCCATGGCTGGTCATACGTCAGGACGACAACGGCAACCGCTACCGGGTGGGCCGGTACCCCACCCGGGCCGAGGCCCAGAAGGTGGCCGACAGCCTCGAAGACCGCGGGCACAAGCAGCTGTACTGGGTCGAGCGGATCGAACAGGGCAGCCAGACCGCCACGACGAACTGACGTCGGGCCCTGGCATAGGCTCCGCCCATGACCGTACGAGTGGTGGTGGGCGGAGCCCTTTGTCATGACGGGCGGCTGCTGGCCGCCCGGCGCAGTGCGCCCCCCGAGGTGGCCGGCCGGTGGGAACTCCCGGGCGGCAAGGCCGAACCGGGCGAGACCGTACCCGAGGCGCTCGTGCGCGAACTGCGCGAGGAGCTCGGCATCGAGGCGGAGGCGGTCGAGCGGATCCCCGGGGAGTGGCCGGTGCGGCCGGGTCTCGTCCTGCACGTGTGGACCGCGCGGCTGATCTCGGGAGAGCCCGCGCCGCTGGAGGACCACGACGAGCTGCGCTGGCTCGGGCCGCACGAGCTGGACTCGGTGGACTGGCTCGACCAGGACCGCCCGGCCGTGGCGGAAGCGGGCCGCCGGCTGCGGGACGGGGCACACCGGGGCGCATGAAGCGCACGCTGTAGGCCGTCTGCGCCACAGTGCGCCGGTCCGTGGGGGATCGGTCGGAATCGGGTGGTACGACGCCTCATATAAGGGGTATGTCGCTATTAGTCCCTATCTCGTCCCCCTTTCGTCCCCGACGAACCTGACAGGGGTCGCTGGTGGCCCGGGAAGTGATCGGCGTGATCGACACAGACGGTGAATGCGCCGAGTGGGCCTTCCCCGCCGAGCCCGGTGCCGTCCGCACCGCCCGCCACGCCGTGCGCGGAACCCTGCTCTCCTGGGGCCTCGACTCCGTCGGTGACGTGACGGTCCTGCTGGTCAGTGAGCTGGTCACCAACTCCCTGCGGTACGCGTCCGGTCCGATCGGGGTGCGTCTGGTCCGGCGCGGCCCGGCCGGCGAGGACGCGGCGGGCGGCCCGGCCCTGCTGGTGGAGGTCTCCGATCCGCTTCCGGATCCGCCCCGCGAACGGATCGCCACACCGGATGACGAGGGCGGACGCGGGCTGCATCTCGTCGCCGTCTCGGCGCAGCGCTGGGGGACCCGGCACGGGAAGTCGGGCAAGACCGTGTGGTTCGAGTTGGCTCTTCCTGGTGAGTAACAAGGGGAAGGGTGGCAAGGGGGTCTCCCGGAAGGCGTCCGGTGGAGACCGTCGGGCGTGGCCGGAAAACAACGGGACCCTTTTGTGATCGTGAACGCCGTGCCGTACCGGGCCGTGGTGCTGAATACTTCGGTCATGGCCGGTCCGGTTGCGGTGAGCTGGAGGGGACGGTCGCGTGAGCGAGATACCTGCGCAGGCACAACGGGCCCATGCGCCCGAGGAGACATGGCACGATTCCTTGTGGCACAGCAGCCCGCCTGGCTCGATATATGACTACATAAAGGTCGCTTCGTTCTCGATCGGCCCGGACGGGCTCGTCGACCAGTGGAGCCTGCGCGCGGAGGAGCTGTTCGGGCTCACCGCGGCCCAGGCCGTGGGGCGTGACCCGGTCGACGCCTTCATGCCGCCCGAGCTGCGCGCCGGGGGACACCGCAAGGTCGCCGAGATCCTCGACGGCAAGGAATGGACGGGCCTGATCCCCTTCCGGATCCCCGGCGGGGGCGGGGCCCACGGCGTGGCCGAGATCTATGTGATGCCGACCAGGACCGAGACCGCCGAGCGGGCCGCGCTCTGTGTCGTCGTCGACGTGCGCGCACTGCGGCGCATCGAGTCCGACCTCGCCGCCTCGCAGGCGATATTCGGCCAATCCCCCTTCGGCTTCCTGCTCTTCGGTACGGACCTGACCGTGCGGCGCGCCAACCGCCGCTTCGCGACCGTCTTCGGCGGCGCGGCGGAGGAACACCGCGGCCGGACCGTGCACGACTACCTTCCGGCGCACGAGGCCGACAAGATGTCCGAAGCGCTGCGCCGGGTCCTGGAGACCGGCGAATCCGTCACCGACCTGCGGATCACCGGCGCGGCCCCGGGCAGCCGCGAGGACCGGCACTGGTCGATCAACCTCTACCGCGTGCACGACGGCACCGGCCGTCCGATCGGTATCGCCGGGCTCGGCACCGACGTCACCCGCCGCCACCTCGCCGCCCGCGAGGCCGCCGGGGTCCGGCGCAACCTGGCCCTGCTCAACGAGGCCGGGCACCGGATCGGGACCTCCCTCGACCTGGAGACCACCGCCCGCGAACTCCTCGACGTCACCGTCCCCGGCTTCTGCGACCTGGCCGCCGTCGACCTCTACCAGGGGCTCCTCCTCGGCGACGACGACCGGCTCGCCCGGCCGCAGGGCGCCGGACTCCCCTCGCTGCCAGGGCAGGGCGCCGGGCGCGCCCCGTCCGCGCCGCTGCGCCGGGTGGCCTTCGCCTCGGCCGTGTCCGACGCCCCGCTGTCGGGGCCCGGCGCGCTGGTCTCCGTGGGCGAGACCCATCGGTATCCGGCCGCCTCGCCCGGGGCGCTGGCCCTGCGCACGGCGCGGACCCGGCTGGTGGAGGCGCCGGCGCCGGACGACCTGGTGCAGTCCACGCTGATCGTGCCGATGGTCGCCCACGACACGGTGCTGGGCCTGGCCCAGTTCTCCCGTACGAAGGGCAGCGAGCCCTTCGGCGAACGCGACCGGGCCGTCGCCGTGGAGCTCGCCGCGCGCGCGGCCGTCTGCATCGACAACGCCCGCCTCTACCGGCGCGAACACGAGCGGGCCCTGATCCTGCAACGCAGCCTGCTGCCCCCCGGCGACCCCGAGGCGGCCGGGCTCGACATCGCCTGCCGCTACCTGCCGGGCAACGCGGCCACCGAGGTCGGCGGGGACTGGTTCGACGTCATCGAACTGCCCGGCCACCGCACGGCCCTGGTCGTCGGCGACGTCATGGGCCGCGGGCTCCGGGCCGCCGTCGCCATGGGCGAACTGCGTACCGCAGTACGGACCCTGGCGCTGCTGGACCTGGAACCGGCCGAGGTGCTCAGCGCCCTCGACGAGGTCGCCCGCGGCCTCGGGGCGCCCGGCGGCTCCCAGCAGGCCTCGCGGGCGGCGCTGCACTCGCGCGACGCCGACCGCTCCGAGGTGTACCTCGCCACCTGTGTGTACGCCGTCTACGACCCGGTGACCCGGCGCTGCACCATCGCCAACGCGGGCCACATGCCGCCCGTGCTGGTCGAACCGGCCGAGGAGGGCGGGCAGCCGCCCCCCGGCCTGCTGCTGGAGATCCCGACCGGGATGCCGCTCGGGGTGGGCGGCGAACCCTTCGAGGAGGTCGAGGTGGAACTTCCCGAGGGTGCGCTGCTCGCCCTGTACACCGACGGGCTCGTGGAGTCCCGCGACCACCCGTTGGAGGAGGGGCTGCGCGGGCTGCGGCAGGCCGTCGCCGATCCGGGGCGCCCGCTGGAGGAGGTCTGCGACCACGTGCTGAACACCCTTCACACCCGGCACGGGGAGGACGACATCGCCCTGCTCATGGCCCGGGTGCAGGGGCTGCCCGTGGACGCCGTCGGCGACTGGCAGCTCCCGCGCGAGGCCCGCTCGGTGGGCCGGGCCCGCGAACTGGCCCGGACGAAGCTGCCCGCGTGGGGTCTGGAGGGGCTGCTCGACACCACGGAACTGCTGGTCAGCGAGCTGGTCACGAACGCCCTGCGGTACGGGGAGGGCGAGATCCGGCTCCGGCTGCTGCTGGACCGGACCCTGGTGTGCGAGGTGTGGGACGCGAACCTGGCCCAGCCCCGGCGCCGCCGCGCCCGGGACACCGACGAGGGCGGCCGCGGCCTCCAGCTGGTCGGCCTGCTCTCCGCCGGCTGGGGCACCCGCCGTACGCACCGGGGCAAGACCGTCTGGTTCGAGCTGCCGCTGCCGATGCCGGGCGCCCCCGGCGAGGTGGTCACGGAACTCTCGGCGGAGCAGCTGCTGAGCATGTACGGCTGACCGCGCGCGGGCGGCCCGGCATTACGCGACGTGGCCGGAACCGCCCGCTCCGCCCGCTCCGCCCGCTCCACCCGGTCCACCCGCTCCACCCGGTCCACCCGGTCCGCCCGCTCCGCCCGCTCCACCCGCTCCGCCCGTCCCGCGCGCCTTGAGGGCGGCCGGCAGTTTCCCGGCGGCCTCGGCCAGTTCCCGGGCCCGCCGCTCCACCGCCTCGACCAGGGTCGCCGCCTGGTCCACCGCGCCCTCCGCGGCCCGGATGTGCACGGCCCCCTTGCCCGCCTCCCCGGCGTCGATCGCCTGGTGGGCCTCGCCGAGCTGGGTGGTGGCGAACAGCAGCCGGTCCTCGGCCTGTTCGGCGTGGGAGGCGACGGGGGCGGAGTCCGCGTACCGGCCGGCCAGCGCCGTCAAGGTGGCTCGCGCCGTCGTCGTGCGGCCGGTCAGCGCCCGGAAGCGGGCCTCCACCGCGGCCAGGGCCGCCGGGGCGTTCTTCTCCAGGTCCCGCAGCCGGTCGAAGCCGGCCGACTCGGCGTCCAGCCGCCGGTTCGCCTCCGTGCAGCGGGCCACGATCTCCTCCAGCATCCGGCGCCGGGCCGCGTCGTCCTCGGGGTAGGCGTCGTCCAGCCGCCGGCGCAGCCGGAAGGCCTGGGTGAGCTCGTCCTGGGCGTACGCCAGGGCCGCCGTGAACGGGGCGGCGGCCTCGTCCCCGAACTGGGCGGTGGCGAAGCCGAGTTCCTCCGTACTGGTGCGGACCGCGTCGTCGGTCTCCACCAGCAGGGCCTTGGCCCGCGCGTCCAGCTCCGGCAGTGGCGCCGGCCCGGCCTTCCGCCCGTCCCAGCCCGCGTGGGCGGTCGCCGTACCGCGCCCGCCGCCCGGTCCACGCCTGCGGCGGGTGTACGCGTACGCCCCGAGCGCCCCGGCCGCGCCGACGGCGACCACCGGCAGCACGAAGTCCCCGGCCCCGCTCCCGCCGCCCGCCCCGCCGCCGGGGTCTGGTTCGCCGGGGGTGAGGGCGGGGGTGGGGACTGGCCGCCCGCCCAGTACCGCGCCGTAGCCGTCGGCCGCGCCGATCGCCGCGCCCGCCCAGTCGTGCTGCCGCAGGGCGGGCTCGACGGCGGTACGGACGACCGTCGCGAGCTGCTCCTCGGTGAAGCCGGAGTCCACATCGGCCGAATAGGCGTACTGGCGGGCCCCGGTCGCCACCGCCAGCAGGACGTCGTCCCGGCCGAGGCCGTTCTTCTGCGCGGTGGCGTCCGCCCAGCTCTGGGCGGAACGGCCGGAGAAGTCGCGTACGTACGTGACGAACAGCTGGATCCGGCGCTCGGCGTACAGCTTGTCCAGCGCGGCGGCGACGGCGGCCCTGCGGTCGCCCAGGGCCCCCACCCGGTCGGTGATCTGCCCCTGCCGGGACAGCGTGACGGGATCCTCGGCCCGCGCGGGCGGCGCCACCACCCCGCCCCACCCGCCGAGCACCAGCAGCACGGCGGCGACCGCCAGTGCGCCGCGCGCGGGCGGGCCCGCTGGGGTGGTCTCGCTTCTCGGCGGATACACAGGGGGAGCGTATGACCCGGTTCGTCCCCCCGCACCCGGACCGCCGGGGTGGCTGCCGGGCGTCAGGGGAAGGGGTGGGCCGCCAGTGCGGGGTGCGAGAGCAGCAGCGAGTCCCCGGACAGGAGGACGTCGCCCGACGCCAGGGCCGGCTCCTCCCAGAGGCGGCGCACCCGGCCCGTCGTGACGTCCAGGGCCGCCACGAACGGCTCCACCGCCTTGCGCAGCAGACCGCGCCGGCCGCCCCGGGGGGCGCGGACGTACAGCACCCCGGAACGGATGCCGAGGAGGTTGAGGGGGTGGTCCGGGCCGTCGCGCCGTACCACCGGCTGCTCCCAGAGCACCGCCCCGCCGCGCGCGTCCAGCGCGTACACGACATGGACGCCCTGCTCGCGGCGGTACCCGGCCGCGTACACGGCGCCGCCCTCGACCAGCGGCCGGGGCGCCGGGTCGCCCGCCTCGAACTGCCAGACCCCCTCGCCGGTGCCGCCGCGCACCGCCCGTACGGTCGTCCCGTCGAGCAGGTGCACCAGGCCGCTGCCGGGGCCCGCCACGCCCGGACCGCCCCGGGCGGTGAAGCGGTCGCCGGTGCGCGCCCAGGCCCACAGCGGCTCCCCGTCACGCAGGCGCAGCCCCCGGCGGCCCGCCGCGTCCGCGAGCACCAGCCGGCCGGCCGCCACCGTGAGGGACCAGGCGGGATCCCGGGGGTCCCCGGGGCGGCCGTCCAGCGGCCGGGCCCACGCCTCTTCGCCGCCGTCCGCGCGCAGCGCCGTCAGCCGGCCGGGCACGGCGGCCAGGACGAGATCCCCGGCCGGGTGCAGCCGGGGGGCCGCCGGCAGGTCACGCCACCAGCGCACCCGGCCGTCGTGCGGCTCGCGCGCCAGCAGCCGCGCGCCGGGCGGCTCGTAGCGCGTCACGCTCACGTACACCGTCGCGGCGTCGGCCGCGCAGTCCACGGTGACCCCTCCGGCGAGCGGGGCCGCCGGAACGCCCTCGTCGGCGAAGGCGCTCCACAGGGGCGTCCCGGTGTCGGCCCGTACGCAGCCCACCTCGGCCGCCGCCCGCCACACCACGGCGTCCCCGGCGGGGCGCAGGGCGTCCGGGCGCACCGCCGCCCGCCACCGGCGCCCGTCCCCGGCCGGGGGGCGTGGCCCGGGGGCGCGGTGCGGGGCCCCCGCCGCCGCGCGGTCCGGGTTCCGCCGACGGGGTCCGTCCCCCGCGCCGTCGGCGGCGTCCGGCTGGTGCGGGGCCGTCCGGCGGGCCGGCGCGGTGCCCGGGTCCGCCGCGACCCCGGCCGGCCGGGGCGTGGTGCCCGGGTCCGTCGTGATTGCGGGCAGCCAGGGCGTGGCCGCCGTGGCCGCGCAGTCCCGGGCGATCCGGGCCAGCGCCCGTGCCCGGTCCGCCGCGTCGGGCAGTTGCCGGGCCCGTTCGGCGCGCTTGCGGGCCCGTACGGGGTCCAGCGCGGGCCGGGTGCCCTGCTCCACCCGGTCCCGGGCGGCGGCGAGGGCGGCCAGGGCGTGGTCGGCCTTCTCGTCGCCCGCCGCCTCGGGGCGGCGCCCCAGCAGGGCGAAGGCCCGGTCGCGCAGCCGCCGCGCCTCGGGCTCCCCGGGGCGGCCCCGCGCGTCCTGCCGGGCCGCCTCCTCGCGCAGCCAGGCGGCCCGTTCCTCCAGTACCTCGGGGAGTTCCGCCTCGGCCTGTTCCAGGGCCCGGGCCCCGCCCGCCGCGTCCCCGGCCGCGGCGCGGTCCTGCGCCAGCTGGCAGAGCACCAGCAGCCGGGCCCCGGCGGAGCCGATCCGCTCGCTCAACCCCAGCGCGCTGTCCAGGTCGTGGGGGGCGACGGCCAGCACCATGTCGTACGTGGCGGTCGCGCGGGCTCCCGGATCCGCGATCCGGGTCAGCTGCCGCTCGGCCTCCTCGGGGCGGGCCGCCGCCACGGCCGTCGCGACCAGGTCCCGGAGCCGGTTGCCGGCCGGGCTGTGGGCGAAGTGGTGACGGATCAGCTGGGCGGCCTGCTCGGGGACGAGCCGGGCCAGCTCCTCCGCCACCGCGCGCAGCGGCTCCCGGCGGTCGGGGGCCGGCACGGTGAACAGGGCCTGGCGGGCGTCGGTCAGCAGCCGGACGGCCCGCGCCGGGGCGTGCGGGGCGGTGTCCTTGGCCAGCCCGGTGAGCAGCCGGGCCACCCGGGCGCCGTCGCCCTCGGCCAGGGCGGCGCGTTCGGCGTCGGCGAGCAGCCGGTGCGCGAGGGCGGCGTCGAAGCGGGCCGCGGCATCGGCGGCGACGGCCAGCACCTCGACGCGGTCCGCCCACGAAACCGGCCCCTCCCGCAGCCCCTCCTCGACCTCCCGCACCAGCCCACCCACGAACTCCCGCGCCCCGGCGGCAGTGCCCCCGCCGTCCATCGGCACGACGGCTCCCACCGAGCCGGGCGCCGGTACGCGGCCCCCCGCGTCGGCGGGCCCCGGTACGCCAACCCCCGCGTCGGCGGCGACCGGTACACCGGCTCCCGCGTCGACGGTGACCCGCCCTCCCGCCTCAGCCCGTACGCCTGTTCCCGGTTCGACGGCCCCCCGTACGTCGTTTTCGGCATCGGCGGCCCCCCGCCCCCCGGCCTCCGCCGCGGCAGGTACCCGTACGTCGGCTCCCGGTTCGGCGGGCCCCCGTACGTCGTTTCCGGTATCGGTGGCGACCCACCCTCCGGCCTCCGCCGCGGCAGGCACCCGTACGCCTGTTCCCGGCTGGGCGGGCTCCCGTACGTCGGTTCCGGCATCGGCGGCCCCCCGCCCTCCGGCTCCCGCCCCGGCAGATACCTGTACGCCGGCTGCCGGCTCGGCGAGCACCTGCACGCCGGAGCCCGCGTCGGCGGTCACCCACCTCCCGGTGCCCGCCCCGTCAGGCACCCGTACGCCATCCCCCGGTCCGGCGGGTCCCCATATGTCAGCCTCCGCGTCGGCGGCCTCCGGCCCCGCGGGTCTCCATACGTCAGCCTCCGCGTCGGCGGCCTCCACCCCTCCGGCCTCCACCCCTCCGGCCTCCACCCCTCCGGCCTCCACCCCTCCGGCCTCCGCCCCGGCGGCCCCCCGTACGCCAACCCCCGCCCCTCCGGCTCCCGCCCCGGCGGCCCCCCGTACCCCCGCCCCCCCGGCCTCCGGCAGCCCCCGCAGGGTCGCGGCGACCGTGTGGGCCGACTGGGGGCGGTCCGCCGGGGACTTCGCCAGGAGGGTCAGCACCAGCCGGTTCAGGGCCGGCGACACCGGCACGCCCGCCTCGCGCAGCGGCAGCGGGGCGTCCTCGATGTGCCGCCGCATCAGCGCGTACAGGGGCTCGGCCGAGCCGAACGGCGGCGCCCCGCTCAGCAGGGCGTACAGCACGCACCCCAGCGCGTACAGATCGCACCGGGCGTCCACGTGCTCGCCCCGCCACTGCTCCGGCGCCATGTACGGCGGGGTGCCGAACGCCCGCCCCGTGACCGTCCAGCCGGCCGTCGCGTCGGCGGAGTGCGCGATGCCGAAGTCGCAGATCTTCAGGCGCCCGCCGGGCAGCAGGAAGAGGTTGCCCGGCTTGAGGTCCCGGTGCACCACGAACCGCTCGTGCGCGGCGGCCAGCGCCTCGGCGGTCTGCGCGGCCAGCTCCACGGCGACCTCCGGCGGCAGTCCGCCCCGCTCGCGTTCCAGCACCGCCGCCAGGTCCTCGCCGGACAGCAGCTCCATCACGATGAACAGCCGCCCCTCGTGCCGCCCCACGTCGTGCACGACGGTGATGCCCGGATGCTGGAGCCGCGCCCCGATGGTGGCCTCCCGCCGGAACCGGGCGACCACCTCCTCGTTCGTCACGGCGTCCAGCAGCACCTTCACGGCCACCGCGCGGTCCAGGGCGAGGTCGTGGCCGCGCCACACCTCGCCCATGCCGCCCACCCCGAGCCGGCGGTCCAGCCGGTACCGGTCCGCCAGTCGATCCCCCACCCGCACCGCGAAGCCCCCTGACGTCACGTCACTCGACGGTCACCAGGGGGCATTGTGTACCGCGAAGGCGACTACCGGAGGTCGGAACGGCGGCGGATCCTGCTGCCCAGCCACACCAGCGGGTCGTACTTGCGGTCCACGGCCCGCTCCTTCAGCGGGATCAGGGCGTTGTCGGTGATCTTGATGCCCTCCGGGCAGACCTCCGTACAGCACTTGGTGATGTTGCACAGGCCCAGCCCGTGCTCCTCCTGGGCCGTGCGCTTGCGGTCCAGGCCCGCTTCGGCGGCCGCGTCCAGCGGATGCATGTCCAGCTCCGCGACCCGCATCAGGAAGCGCGGACCGGCGAAGGCGCCCTTGTTCTCCTCGTGGTCGCGCACCACGTGACAGGTGTCCTGGCACAGGAAGCACTCGATGCACTTGCGGAACTCCTGCGAGCGCTCCACGTCCTCCTGGCGCATCCGGTACTCGCCCGCCGCCAGCCCCTCCGGCGCTACGAACGCCGGCACCTCCCGCGCCTTCGCGTAGTTGAAGGACACGTCCGTCACCAGGTCCCGGACCACCGGGAAGGCCCGCAGCGGGGTGATCGTGACCGTCTCGTCCGGTGCGAAGACCGACATCCGCGTCATGCACATCAGCCGGGGCCGCCCGTTGACCTCCGCGCTGCACGAACCGCACTTGCCCGCCTTGCAGTTCCAGCGCACCGCGAGGTCGGAGGCCTGGGTCGCCTGGAGCCGGTGCACGATGTCCAGGACCACCTCACCGTCGTTCACCTCGACGGTGAAGTCCAGCAGTTCCCCGCCCCCGGCGTCACCCCGCCAGACCCGGAAGCGTGCGTCGTAGCTCGTCACTCGTACATCTCCTCTTCGGCGAGGTACTTCGCCAGCTCTTCCTTCTCGAACAGGGCGAGCAGGTCCGGGCGGATGGGATCGGTCCGGGTGCGTACGAGGACGATCCGGCCGGCCGCCGGATCGGCGGGGGCCGGTTCGACCGGCCGGCACAGCAGGTTCACCGGCCGCCACGCGCGCTCCATCGCCGGGCAGTCCTCACGGGTGTGCCCGCCCCGGCTCTCGGTGCGCTCCAGGGCGGCGCGCGCCACGCACTCGCTGACCAGCAGCATGTTCCGCAGGTCCAGCGCCAGGTGCCAGCCCGGGTTGAACTGCCGGTGCCCCTCGACCCCGGCCCGGGCGGCCCGCACGCGCAGGGCGGCCAGCCTCTCCAGGGCCTCGGCCATCTCGCCCTCCCGGCGGATGATCCCGACCAGGTCGTTCATGGTGGTCTGGAGTTCCTGGTGGAGCGTGTACGGGTTCTCCGCGCCCTCGGCGGCGTGGAAGGGGGCCAGCGCCTCGGCGGCGGCCTCGTCGATCAGCTCCGGCGAGACGACCGGGCGGGCGACGTCGACGGCCGCGGCGTGCTCCGCCGCGTGCAGTCCGGCCCGCCGCCCGAAGACCAGCAGGTCGGAGAGGGAGTTGCCGCCGAGCCGGTTCGAGCCGTGCATGCCGCCCGCCACCTCACCGGCCGCGAACAGCCCCGGCACGCCGACCGTGGCGGCGGTGTCCGAGTCGACGGCGATCCCGCCCATCACGTAGTGGCAGGTCGGGCCGACCTCCATCGGCTCGGCGGTGATGTCCACGTCCGCCAGCTCCTTGAACTGGTGGTACATCGAGGGCAGCCGCCGCTTGATCCGCTCCGCCGGCATCCGGGTCGACACGTCGAGGAACACCCCGCCGTGCGGGGAGCCGCGGCCCGCCTTGACCTCGGAGTTGATGGCGCGGGCCACCTCGTCGCGGGGCAGCAGCTCGGGGGGACGCCGGTTGTGGTCCGGGTCCTCGTACCAGCGGTCGCCCTCCTCCTCCGACTCGGCGTACTTCTCCTTGAAGACGTCCGGGACGTAGTCGAACATGAACCGCTTGCCCTCGGAGTTGCGCAGCACCCCGCCGTCGCCGCGCACCGACTCGGTGACCAGGATGCCCTTCACCGAGGGCGGCCAGACCATGCCGGTCGGGTGGAACTGCACGAACTCCATGTTCAGCAGCGGGGCTCCGGCCAGCAGCGCCAGCGCGTGGCCGTCGCCGGTGTACTCCCAGGAGTTGGAGGTGGTCTTGAAGGACTTGCCGATGCCGCCGGTGGCCAGCACCACCGCCGGGGCCCCCAGGACGAAGAACCGGCCGCTCTCGCGCTCGTAGCAGAAGGCCCCCGCGACCCGGTCGCCGTCCTTCAGCACGCGGGTGACCGTGCACTCCTGGAAGACCTTGAGCCGGGCCTCGTGGTCCCCGTACTCCCGGAAGTCCTCCTGCTGGAGCGCGACGATCTTCTGCTGGAGGGTGCGGATCAGCTCCAGGCCCGTGCGGTCGCCGACGTGCGCGAGGCGCGGGTACTCGTGCCCGCCGAAGTTGCGCTGGGAGATCCGCCCGTCGGGCGTGCGGTCGAAGAGCGCGCCCCAGGTCTCCAGCTCCCAGACCCGGTCGGGGGCCTCCTTCGCGTGCAGTTCGGCCATCCGCCACTGGTTGAGGAACTTCCCGCCGCGCATGGTGTCGCGGAAGTGCACCTGCCAGTTGTCGCGCTCGTTGACGTTGCCCATCGAGGCGGCGATCCCGCCCTCGGCCATCACCGTGTGGGCCTTGCCGAAGAGGGACTTGCAGATCACGGCCGTACGGGCGCCCCGCTCGCGGGCCTCGATCGCGGCCCGCAGGCCGGCGCCGCCCGCGCCGACCACGACCACGTCCCACTCCTGCCGTTCCACCTGTGCCATGTCAGAAGATCCTCGGGTCGGTGACGGTGCCGCTGGCCAGCAGGTACACGTAGAAGTCGCAGGCGGCCACGCTGATCAGGGAGGCCCAGGCCAGCTGCATGTGGCGGGCGTTGAGCCGGCTCACCCCGCCCCACAGGCGGTAGCGCACCGGGTGCTTGGAGAAGTGCTTCAGCCGGCCCCCGATGATGTGCCGGCAGGAGTGGCAGGACAGGGTGTAGGCCCAGATCAGCACGATGTTGACGAGGAAGATCAGCGTGCCGAGGCCCATGTGCCCCCACGCGTAGTGCCGGTCGCGGAAGGTCAGCGCGGTGTCGTACGTCAGGATCGCGGCGACCGGCACGGCCGCGTAGAAGAAGTACCGGTGCGCGTTCTGCAGGATCAGCGGGAACCGGGTCTCGCCCGAGTACGCGCTGTGCGGCTCGGCGACGGCGCAGGCCGGCGGGGAGGCCCAGAAGCCCCGGTAGTAGGCCTTGCGGTAGTAGTAGCAGGTCAGCCGGAAGCCGAGCGGGAAGACGAGGATCAGCAGCGCGGGGGACAGGCCCCACCAGCTGCCGAAGAGGTCGAGGTTGGGGCCGCCGCGCATCGGCGCGCAGTTCTCCGCCAGACAGGGCGAGTAGAACGGCGAGACGTACGGGGCCGCGTAGTAGTGGGAGTTCGCGAACGCCCGCCAGGTCGAGTAGGCGATGAAGGCGAGCAGCCCGGCCGCCGTGCCGGCGGGTGACAGCCACCACCGGTCGGTGCGCAGGTGCCGGGCCGCGATGGCGGCGCGGGAGGGGCCGTGGACCCCGCCCGACTGCTGCTGGGGTGGTTCCGTGCCTGTGGCCAAAGGGGACTCCGGGTGGAGTGATGAGGGGTGGCCCAGGAGGCCCGGCCGAGGGGGGCCGGGCCCGATGGGAGTGCGGAGACGACGGGTGCCGTCAGGGGGCGCGGCGGTCGCGTGCGCCGAGGCCCTCGTCGTCGCTGTCCGTCCACAGCGAGCTGTCGTACGGGGTGTCCGGGACGGAGACCATCGGTCCCGGATCGATGGCCCGGGGGGCGCTCGGCGACTGCCGGGCGATGTCCCGCTCCAGTCGCTCCACCGAGCGGACCAGTTCGTTCAGATGGCGTCGTACGGCCGTCAGCTCGTCGTGAACGGACATGACGTGACCTCACTTCCGCGGGTGCGATGGCAACGCTCACGGGCGCCTGGCAGTGTCGCCCCTCCCGTCCCCGGTTGTGAAGGGACGTGCGGCGATTGCGGGCGCGCGGGCCGGAACCGTGCGCCCCTTCCGGCCCCCCTCCCATCCCCCTTCCGGGGGAACACCCGCCGCAGCGCAAGCCGGATTGGTCCGCACGGGTGGGGTTCGCGGCGTGGCGCGGGCCCGCTGCGGGGCGCCCGGGGGGCCGTCTATTTCAGTGGATACCGGCACCAGTGTGATCAGCTCCATATACCGCCGAAAGTGATCAAGAAATCCCTTTTTCACGGCTCACGCCCCGCCCCGGAGGTACCACCCATGACCCAGAGAACGCGCAGGTCCTTGGCGCTCCTCACCTCGGGAGTCCTTGCGCTGCCGCTCCTCGCGGGGTGCGGGGCGGGTGAGGAAGAGGGCGGGCCGGCCGCCGCGGGCCCGGACATCGCGGTGACGGCCCGCGACCGCGTCGCCGACGGCGGCGTGCTGCGCTGGGCGGTCGACGCCCTCCCGCAGACGCTGAACACCTTCCAGGCCGACGCGGACGCCACCACCAGCCGCATCGCGGGCGCGGTCCTGCCGCAGCTGTTCGTCCTGGACGCCAAGGGCCGGCCGGTGGCGAACCCCGACTACCTGGAGAAGGCCGAGGTCGTCGCGCGCGAGCCCAAGCAGGTCGTGCTGTACAAGCTGAACCAGAAGGCGGTGTGGAGCGACGGCCGCGAGATCGGCGCCCCCGACTTCGTCGCCCAGTGGCGGGCCCTGAACGGCAAGGACTCGGCGTACTGGACGGCCCGCAACGCCGGGTACGACCGGATCGAGAAGATCGAGCGCGGCAAGAACGACCTGGAGGTCAAGGTCACCTTCGCCAAGCCGTACGCCGACTGGCGCTCGCTGTTCAGCCCGCTCTACCCGAAGCAGGTCATGGGCACCCCGGAAGGCTTCAACGAGGGCGCCCGCGCCGCCCTCAAGGCCACCGCCGGCCCCTTCGGCCTCGGCGCCCTGGACAAGTCGGCCGGTACGGCGGCCCTGACGCGCAACCCCCGCTGGTGGGGCCGGGCCGCGAAGCTCGACACCCTCGTCCTGACGGCGGTGCCCCGCGCGGACCGCCCGGCCGCGCTGGCCGCGGGCCGGGTCGACCTGGCGGAGATCGACCGTACGGGCGCCGACCGCATCGCCCTCGCCCAGCGCGACGCCGGCCGGGTCCAGGGGGCGCACGGCCCCGGCGCCGACGTCACCCCCGCGCAGGCCACCCTCTCCTGGGCGCTGGCCCACGGCCCCGACGAGACGAAGGCCAGGGAGGAGCAGGAGCGGCGCGAGAAGAACGCGGAAGCCGTGAAGAAGTACGCCGACGAGCAGGCGGCGCTGCGGGGCTTCACCGTCCGCAAGTCGCTGGAGCCGGCGTACACGCAGCTGGCCATGAACGGCGCCTCCGGTCCGCTCTCCGACGAGCGGGTCCGCCGGGCGGTGGCCCGGGCCCTGGACCGCAAGGAGCTGGCGGAGATCGTACTGAAGCCGCTCGGCCTGCCCGCGCAGCCGGTCGGCAGCCACCTGGCGCTGGCCGGGCAGCAGGCGTACGCGGACAACAGCGACGCGCTCGGCGGCCTCGACACCCAGGCGGCGCAGGCCCTCCTCGCGGACGCGGGCTGGCGCCGGAACGGCAAGATCACCGAGCCGGCGGGCGCCAAGGCGGGTTCGGAAAGCGACGGGAGCACCGGGAAGGACGACTCGAAGACGCCCTCGGGCCCCGGCACCGGCAATGACGGCCTCTACATCGTCGGCCAGGAGGACGGCCGCAACGCGGACCCCGCCGCCGCAGTCCACGGCGCCCACGGCATGCCCGGCATGCCCGGCGCGCACCTCGCCGCCGGTCTGCCCGAGGGCCCCGCGCACGGCTTCGACGGGGAGATCGCCGACGCCCTCGCCCCGGGGGCCCGCCCCGGGCGCCTCTCCCCGGCGCTGGCCCCCGGCTCCCTCGCCGCCCAGCAGGAGGACGCCCTGCTGGCCCAGGCCCGGGCCGTCGACGACGGCAAGCGCGCCGCCGCGGCGGCGGACGGCGAGCGGACCGAGGAGGGCGCCGAGGACGACAAGGAACCGGCCCGCGCCACCCCGGCCCCGGCCCCCGTTCAGCAGACCGGCCACACCTCCGGCGCCGTCCTCGCCAAGGACGGCAAGCCGCTGACCCTGCGCTTCGTCCTGCCGGCCGGCCCCGGCTCGGAGGCGCTGCGCACGGTCGGCGAGCGGATCTCCCGGATGCTCCAGAAGATCGGGGTCGCCACCGAGCTGAAGAAGGTCGCGGACGAGAGCTTCTTCAAGGACCACATCGCCTCGGGCCAGTACGACCTGGCGCTCTACTCCTGGCCCGCGACGGCCTACCCGGCCACCGACGCCCGGCCCATCTTCGCCAAGCCGGAACCGGCCGCGGACGGCTCGCTCGTCGTCGAACAGAACTACACCCGGGTCGGCACCGACCACATCGACCAGCTGTTCGACCAGGCGGCCGGCGAGCTCGACGAGGAGCAGGCCCGCGAACTGATGCGCAAGGCGGACGCCCGGATCTGGGCCGCCGCCGGCTCCATCCCGCTCTACCAGCGCCCGGAGCTCGTCGCCGTGAAGCCGTCCCTGGCCAACGCGGGCGCCTTCGGCCTGGGAGCCCCCCGGTACCAGGACATCGGCTGGAAGAAGCCGGCCCCCGCGAAGGACGAGAAGAAGAAGTAGCCGCGGAGAACAAGTGGTGAAAAAGCGGTTCCTGTCAGGTTGACCCGCGGGTCACTACCTCAGAAGTGACTCAAGTCCCTTGCCCGCCGGAACTCCGGCGGGCAGGGTCGTGCATGCCCGTTGACCCGCATGAATCAAGGCTCGTCCCGAGGCCGGGACACCCCTCTCCACACCCGGCCCCGCTCAGTCGTCCGGCCCCTTGACAGACCCCCCGGCAGGCGGTTCCCGCCAACCGACGTAGGATGGGGTAAGGCCGTGGCAGGTTTTCCGCCCGGTCGAGGCGCGCGTGCCGGACCGTACGCGTCGCCATCCACGATCCCGGGAGAAGCGCCGAAGTGCCCACGCGCCACGACATCCGTAACGTCGCCATCGTCGCCCACGTCGACCATGGCAAGACGACCATCGTCGATGCCATGCTCAAGCAGGCCGGTGCCTTCGCCGCCCACCAGCACCTCGACGACCGCATGATGGACTCGAACGACCTGGAGCGTGAGAAGGGCATCACGATCCTCGCCAAGAACACGGCGGTGAAGTACCACCCCAAGGACGGCGGGGCGCCCATCACGATCAACATCATCGACACCCCCGGCCACGCCGACTTCGGTGGTGAGGTCGAGCGCGGTCTGTCGATGGTGGACGCGGTCGTCCTGCTGGTGGACGCCTCCGAGGGTCCGCTGCCCCAGACCCGTTTCGTCCTGCGCAAGGCCCTGCAGGCGAAGATGCCGGTCATCCTGTGCATCAACAAGACCGACCGCCCGGACTCCCGGATCGACGACGTCGTCAACGAGACGTACGACCTCTTCCTGGACCTGGACGCGACCGAGGAGCAGATCGAGTTCCCGATCGTCTACGCCTGCGGCCGTGACGGCATCGCCTCGCTGACCAAGCCGGAGGACGGCACCGTCCCCGCGGACAGCGACAGCCTGGAGCCGTTCTTCTCCACCATCCTGGAGCACGTCCCCGCCCCGGTGTACGACGAGGAGGCCCCGCTCCAGGCCCACGTCACCAACCTGGACGCCGACAACTTCCTCGGCCGTATCGCCCTGGTCCGCGTCGAGCAGGGCGAGCTCCGCAAGGGCCAGACCGTCGCGTGGATCAAGCGTGACGGCACGATCTCGAACGTCCGCATCACCGAGCTGATGATGACCGAGGCGCTCACCCGCAAGCCGGCCGAGATGGCTGGCCCGGGCGACATCTGCGCGGTGGCCGGTTTCCCCGAGATCATGATCGGCGAGACCCTGGCCGACCCGGAGAACCCGATCGCGCTGCCGCTGATCTCGGTGGACGAGCCGGCGATCTCCATGACCATCGGCACCAACACCTCGCCGCTGGTCGGCCGCGGTGGTACGGGCAAGGGCGCGGACGCCAAGTCCGCGGTCAAGGACCGCAAGGTCACCGCCCGCCAGGTCAAGGACCGTCTGGACCGCGAGCTGGTCGGTAACGTCTCGCTCCGCGTCCTCGACACCGAGCGCCCGGACGCCTGGGAGGTCCAGGGCCGTGGTGAGCTCGCGCTCGCCATCCTGGTCGAGCAGATGCGCCGTGAGGGCTTCGAGCTGACGATCGGCAAGCCGCAGGTCGTCACCCAGGAGATCGACGGCAAGGTGCACGAGCCGGTCGAGCGCATGACGATCGACGTCCCCGAGGAGCACATGGGCGCGGTCACGCAGCTCATGGGCATCCGCAAGGGCCGCATGGACAACATGTCGAACCACGGCTCCGGCTGGGTGCGCATGGAGTTCGTCGTCCCGTCGCGCGGTCTCATCGGCTTCCGCACGGAGTTCCTGACGAACACCCGCGGTACGGGCATCGCCCACTCGATCCACGAGGGCCACGAGCCGTGGTTCGGCCAGCTGGTCACCCGTAACAACGGCTCCCTGGTCGCCGACCGCGCCGGCTCGGTCACGCCGTTCGCGATGATCAACCTGCAGGAGCGCGGCGTCCTGTTCACCGACCCCGGTACCGAGGTGTACGAGGGCATGATCGTCGGCGAGAACTCGCGCGCCGACGACATGGACGTGAACATCACCAAGGAGAAGAAGCTCACCAACATGCGTGCGGCTTCCGCGGACAACACCGAGAACGTGGTGCCGCCGCGCAAGCTCTCCCTGGAGCAGTCCCTGGAGTTCTGCCGCGACGACGAGTGCGTCGAGGTGACCCCGGAGGCCGTCCGCATCCGCAAGGTCGTCCTGGACCAGAAGGAGCGTTCGCGCACCGCCTCGCGCGCGAAGTCCGGCAAGTAGCACACCCGGCGGGCGAATCGGGCACGCGACGCGTGCTCCCGCCGCACTCTGGCCGATAGTCGTACGGCCGACAACAGCCTCTGCCAGCACCGGAACGGTGCGGGCAGGGGCTGTTCGCGTTTGTCAACCGGATTCAGGGGTTCGAGTGTCCGCATTCCGAGCGTGACACTCCGGAAGGTGAGCTAACCGTCCGTTTCGCACGTGTCTGTCTCCTATCCGTTTGTCCGGATTTCGGGTTTTCGCCATGCGGTGATGTTGTGAAAACGAGACCACTTAAGTGTGGTTTACGGTCTGTGAGTCCCTGAGGATGGCTCCATTGAGCTCGGGTCAATGGGTCACACGCTGTGGGGAGCGTCGACTCACGAGCACACACGATGGGACCGGATTTCGCTGTCAGGGGTGTCAGCGGGGGCCGGGTCCTTCACGAATCGACAGTGACTCCTGAGGAGGCAAATACCCATGCGCGGAGCAACGAGCGCCAAGTGGGTCGCGGGTGCCGTCATCGTGGCGATGGCTGCCACGGCATGCAGCACCAGCAAGGACGACGCCGGTGGCAAGGGCGGCAACATCACGGTGGTGCTCGGCGAGCCGCAGCACGGCCTGATCGGTCAGAACACCGCCGAGTCGGAGGGCGCGGAGGTTCTCCACGCGCTCTTCACCGGTCTGGTGGACTACGACAACAAGACCAACGAGCCGAAGCTGGCCGCCGCCGAGTCCATCGAGACCACGGACTCGAAGACCTGGACCATCAAGGTCAAGGACGGCCTCACCTTCCACAACGGTGAGAAGGTCGACGCCCAGTCCTTCGTCCGCGCCTGGAACTGGGGTGCCAACCAGGAGAACGCCGCCGAGGGCATGCCGTTCTTCTCGAAGATCGACGGCGCCGACGAGCTCGCACCGGGCAAGGACAAGAAGCCCACCGCCAAGGAGCTCAAGGGCCTCAAGGTCGTTGACGAGCGCACCTTCACCGTCACGCTGAAGGAGCCGTTCTCCCAGTTCAAGACCATGCTGGGCTACAACGCCTTCTACCCGCTGCCGAAGGCCTTCGAGACCGACGGCGCCAAGAAGTTCGGCGAGAACCCGATCGGCAACGGCCCCTTCCAGATGGACGGGACCTGGGACCACAACAAGCAGATCAAGGTCAAGCGGTACGACAAGTACCCGACCGAGGGCCGCGCCAAGCTGTCGGGCGTCACCTTCAAGATCTACGACAACCTGGACACGGCGTACAACGACCTGCGCGCCGACAACCTCCAGATCATCGACAAGCTGCCGATCTCGGCGATGGCCACCGTCTCCCAGGAGTTCGGCGACCGCTACATCTACAAGCCCGAGTCGGCCGTCGGCTACCTCGGCCTGCCGCTGGAGCAGAACCCCGAGACCTTCGGCAAGCTGGAGATCCGTCAGGCCATCTCCATGGCCATCGACCGGGACGCCATCACGAAGACCATCTTCAACGGCACCCGCAAGCCGGCCGACGACTTCATCAGCCCGATCATCCCGGGCTACCGCAAGGGCGCCCTGGGCGAGTTCGGGACGTACAACCCGACCAAGGCCAAGGAACTCTTCGACAAGGCCGGCGGTGTTCCCGGCAACAAGATCGAGCTCGGCTACAACGCCGACGGCGGCCACAAGGAGTGGATCGAGGCCGTCGCCAACCAGCTGAAGGCGAACCTCGGCATCGAGGTCACCGCCAAGCCGTACGCCAAGTTCGGTGACCTGCTGGACGACCTGGGCGCCTCGAAGTACAAGGGCGCGTTCCGCATGGCGTGGTCCATGGACTACCCGGCGGCCGAGAACTACCTCCGTCCGGTCTTCTCGAAGGTCGCGATCGAGAACGGCTCCAACTACGGGCACTACAACAACCCGGAGTTCGAGAAGGTCATGGCGGACGCCGACAAGGCGACCGACCCGGCCGAGGGTCTGAAGCTGTACCAGAAGGCCGATGACATCGTCATCCACGACCTTCCGTACATCCCGGTGTTCACGTACATGTCTTCTTCGGCCTACTCCAAGTCCGTGAAGAACGTCGAGGTCGACGCCCAGGGCCGCATGGACCTGGCGAACGTCGAGCGCAACTAACACCCCTCTTCACCAAGGGGCGCCGGGGGCGGGCTGACGGAATCAGGTTTCCGTCAGCCCGCCCTTTCCCCCTGTTCTTCCGCTGGAGGTCTGATGGGCCGCTACCTCATCCGCCGACTCATACAGGCGATCCCTGTTCTGCTCGGCGCCACGTTCCTCATTTACTACCTGGCGTTCAGCCTGCCCGGTGACCCCATTTCGGCGCTCGCCGGAGACAAGAAGGCCGACCCGACCGTCGCGGCGATGCTGCGCGCGAAGTACAACCTGGACGACCCGTTCCTGCTGCAGTACTGGCACTACATCACGGGCCTGTTCCAGGGGAACTTCGGCGAGACCCTGCAGGGACGCCAGGTCATCGACCTGATCACCGAGGCGTTCCCGTACACGATCAACCTCGCGGTCGTCGCCTTCCTCTTCGAGGCCTTCTTCGGTGTCATCGCGGGTGTCATGTCCGCCCTGCGCCGGGGCAAGTTCATCGACCAGCTGGTGCTGCTGAGCACCCTGCTCGTCATCTCCATCCCCGTCTTCGTCTTCGGCTTCGTGCTCCAGCTCGTCCTGGGCCTCCAGCTGAAGAACGCCTGGGGCATCGACTTCTTCCCGATCTCCTTCAACGAGGCCGACGGCATCCGCGCCTACCTGCTCCCGGGATTCGTGCTCGCCACGACCTCCCTGGCGTACGTGGCCCGCCTGACCCGGACCAGCCTGATGGAGACCATGCGGGCCGACTACGTCCGCACCGCCACCGCCAAGGGACTGCCCCGCCGCCGCGTCGTCGTCCGCCACGCGCTGCGCAACGCGCTCATCCCGATCGTCACCTTCCTCGGCGCCGACCTCGGCTCGCTGATGGGCGGCGCGGTCATCACGGAGCGAATCTTCAACATCCACGGCATCGGCGGAACACTGGCCATGTACGTCTGGCAGAAGCAAGGCGTGGTGGTGGTGGGCATCGTGACCCTCCTCGTCCTCGTCTACATGGTCGCCAACCTGATCGTGGACCTGCTCTACGCCGTGCTCGACCCGAGGATCCGTTATGCGTGACACAAACACGGTGGGGGACGAGTTGACCGAGACCCAGACCGCCGGTGCCCCCTCCGCCGGCGTGGACGCCGCGGTGGCACCCGCGAAGAAGGAGCGCGCGGCCAGCCTCTGGTCCGACGCCCTGCGCGACCTGCGCCGCAACCCGATCTTCCTGATCGGCTCCGCCCTGGTGCTGTTCATGACGCTGGTCTCGGTGTGGCCCAGCCTGTTCACCAGCATCGACGCCTACAAGCCCTGTGACCTGAAGAACTCCCTGCTGAAGCCCGGCGGGGACCACATCTTCGGCACCGACCTGCAGGGCTGCGATGTGTACGCGCGTTCCGTGTACGCGGCGAGCAACTCGATCATCGTCGGCATCGCCACCACCGTCATGGTGCTGGCGGTCGGCGTCACCTCGGGCCTGCTCGCCGGCTGGTTCGGCGGCTTCATCGACACCGCGCTGTCGCGCTTCGCCGAGATCTTCTTCGCCGTCCCGCTGATGCTCGGCGGCATGCTGATCATGTCGGGCCTCGGCAAGGGCAACGCCTGGACCGTGTCCCTGGTGCTCGCGACCCTCGGCTGGCCGCAGATCTTCCGCATCATGCGGTCCTCGGTCCTGGCCAACAAGCACAACGACTACGTGATGGCCGCCCGCGCCCTTGGCGCCGGCACCTGGCGGATCACGATCCGGCACATCATGCCGAACGCGATCGCCCCCGTCATCGTCGTCGGCGCCATCAGCCTGGGTGTCTACATCTCGGCCGAGGCCGCCCTGTCCTACCTGGGTGTCGGCGTCCAGGCGCCGGAGATCTCCTGGGGCCTGATGGTCAGCGACGCTCAGGCGCGCTTCCTGCAGGCCCCGCACATGCTCCTCTTCCCGGCCGCCGCGCTGAGCATCACCGTGCTCGCGTTCATCATGGTCGGCGACGCGGTGCGCGACGCCCTCGACCCGAAGCTGCGCTGAGGAAGGGCGTACGTTGACCATCATCGACAAGACCTCGAACGTCCCCGCGCCCCGCTCGGCGCCGGAGGGGACCCCCCTGCTCGAAGTGCGCGACCTGCACGTCGAGTTCCACACCCGCGACGGTGTCGCCAAGGCCGTCAACGGAGTCTCGTACTCCGTGAACGCCGGCGAGACCCTCGCCGTCCTCGGCGAGTCCGGCTCGGGCAAGTCCGTGACGGCGCAGGCCATCATGGGCATCCTCGACATGCCCCCCGGCAAGATCCCGCACGGCGAGATCCTGTTCCAGGGGCAGGACCTGCTGAAGCTCCCGGCCGAGGAGTTCCGCAAGATCCGCGGCCAGAAGATCGCCATGATCTTCCAGGACGCGCTGTCCTCGCTGAACCCCGTGCACACCGTCGGCGCCCAGCTCGGCGAGATGTTCCGGGTGCACCGCGGCATGTCCAAGAAGGACGCCACGGCCAAGGCCGTCGAGCTCATGGACCGGGTGAAGATCCCCGCCGCCAAGGCGCGCGTGGGTGACTACCCGCACCAGTTCTCCGGCGGTATGCGCCAGCGCATCATGATCGCCATGGCGATGGCCCTGGAGCCGGACCTGATCATCGCCGACGAGCCGACCACGGCTCTCGACGTGACGGTCCAGGCCCAGGTCATGGACCTGCTCGCGGAGCTCCAGCGCGAGATGAACATGGGCCTGATCCTGATCACCCACGACCTCGGCGTCGTCGCCGACGTCGCGGACAAGATCGCCGTCATGTACGCCGGCCGGATCGTCGAGAACGCCCCGGTCCACGAGATCTACAAGCGCCCCGCGCACCCGTACACCCGCGGCCTGCTGGACTCGATCCCGCGCCTGGACCAGAAGGGCCAGGAGCTCTACGCCATCAAGGGCCTGCCGCCCAACCTGCTCAACATCCCCCCGGGCTGCGCCTTCAACCCGCGCTGCCCGAAGGCGCAGGACATCTGCCGCACCGACGTGCCGGCCCTGCACCAGGTGACCGAGCGCGACGGCAGCGAGCTGCCCGGCCGCGGCAGCGCGTGCCACTTCTGGAAGGAGCAGATCCATGGCTGAGCTCACCAAGAACGCCCCCGAGCGCGAGCCGATCCTCCAGGTGCGCAACCTGGTCAAGCACTTCCCGCTGACCCAGGGCATCCTGTTCAAGAAGCAGGTCGGCGCGGTCAAGGCCGTCGACGGGATCTCCTTCGACCTGTACCGGGGCGAGACCCTGGGCATCGTCGGCGAGTCCGGCTGTGGCAAGTCCACCGTCGCCAAGCTGCTGATGAGCCTGGAGCGCGCCACCGCCGGCGAGGTCTTCTACAAGGGCCAGGACATCACCAAGCTGTCCGGCAAGGCCCTGAAGGCCGTCCGCCGCAACATCCAGATGGTCTTCCAGGACCCGTACACCTCGCTGAACCCGCGCATGACGGTCGGCGACATCATCGGGGAGCCCTTCGAGATCCACCCCGAGGTGGCTCCCAAGGGCGACCGGCGCCGCAAGGTCCAGGAACTCCTGGACGTCGTGGGCCTGAACCCGGAGTACATCAACCGCTACCCGCACCAGTTCTCCGGCGGTCAGCGCCAGCGCATCGGCATCGCCCGCGGCCTCGCGCTCAACCCGGAGATCATCATCTGCGACGAGCCGGTCTCCGCGCTCGACGTGTCGGTGCAGGCGCAGGTCATCAACCTGATGGAGAAGCTCCAGGACGAGTTCAACCTGTCCTACCTCTTCATCGCGCACGACCTGTCGATCGTCCGGCACATCTCCGACCGCGTCGGCGTCATGTACCTGGGCAAGATGGCCGAGATCGGCTCCGACGCCGCGATCTACGAGCACCCGACCCACCCGTACACGCAGGCGCTGCTCTCCGCCGTGCCGGTGCCGGACCCCGAGGTCCGCGAGGCCCGCGAGCGCATCATCCTCACCGGTGACGTCCCCTCCCCGGCCAACCCGCCCTCGGGCTGCCGCTTCCGCACCCGCTGCTGGAAGGCCGAGGACAAGTGCGCCACGGAGGAGCCCCTGCTGGCGATCCCGACGCGCTTCCGGGGTGTCGACACCCCGGCCGCCCACGAGTCGGCGTGCCACTTCGCGGAGGAGAAGGCCGTCCTGGCCGTCTGACCCCCTCCGTACGCGCATCCCGGGGCGCCCGGGCCGGAACCTTCCGGCCCGGGCGCCCCGGCGCGTTCCCCCCCGCGTTCCCTCCGCGTACGGTGAAGCGGCTTGCGGCGTTCCGCGGGCGCCGACCACAGTGGACCGATGACCGACACGCTGACCGTCCGGCCCGCCGGCCCCGGGGACGCCGCCGACATCTGCGCCCTGCTCAACGCCGTCGACGTCATCGAGATCGGCAGACCCGAGACCGGCCTCGGCGCCGTGGCGGCCGACCTCACCAACCCCGGCGTGGACCTGGCCACCGACTCCTGGCTCGCCCTCCACGGCGGCCGGCCCGTCGCCTACGCCCTCGTCTGGAACGACTCGGGGCCCGGCCGGATCGACGGCGACCACTACGTCCTGCCCGGCCGGGCCGACGCGGCGGTGCGGCTGCTGGAGCTGATGGAGGCCCGCGCCCGGGCGATGGCCGCCGGGGCCGAACGGCCGCGGCTGCGGATCGAGCTGGGCGCCGTACCCACCCTCGACCCCGCCCTCCTGACCCGCCGCGGCTACCGCCCCGTACGCCGCCACCAGGTGCTCACCCGCCGCCTCACCCCGGCCGACGCCGCCCGGCCGGCCGCGCCCGCCGGAGTGCGCCTGCGCCACTGCGGGACCGACCAGGCCGACCGCCGCCGGGCCCACGCCCTGGTGGAGGAGACCTTCGCCGCCCACTTCGGCCACGCCCCGCGCGCGTACGGGCCCTGGCTGGACCACCTCGACGCCCACGACCTCGACTGGTCCCTGGTGTGGATCGCGAGCCTGCCCGGCCGGGGCGACGCGGCGGTGCTCCTGACCCGCGACGACCGCACCAGCATGGGCTGGCTCAGCCACCTCGGCGTACGGGAGGAACTGCGCGGCCGGGGCCTCGGCGGCTTCCTGCTGCGCCACGCCTTCGCCGCCTACGCGGCCCGCGGCCGTGACACCGTCGGCCTGGGCGTGGACACCGCCAACGAGACCGGCGCGCTCGCGCTCTACGAGGCGCACGGCATGCGGCCGCACTACGCCGTCGACACCTGGGAGCTGCCTTTGCACTCGCAGGGGTGACAGCCGAGGGACGCGAGGGTGCAATCGGTCGAACCTGCGGTGTGCCGGGACATCCATGGGGTGACATAGCCCCCGAAGCGAGTTTCGGTACCCCTAGGAGGCACTCCATGCGCGGAGCCACCCACGCCAAGTGGGCCGCATGTGCGGTGGCCGTCGCCCTCGCGGCGACGGCCTGCGGCGGCGGAAGCGACAGTGGCGGCGGTGGCGGTGCCGAGGGGATCGTCAGCTCCTCCTGGGGCGACCCGCAGAACCCGCTGGAGCCCGCCAACACCAACGAGGTGCAGGGCGGCAAGGTCCTCGACATGCTCTTCCGGGGCCTCAAGCGCTACGACCCGAAGACCGGCGCGGCGAACAACATGCTCGCCGAGAAGATCGACACCACGGACAGCCAGCACTTCACGATCACCCTGAAGGACGGCTGGAAGTTCAGCAACGGCGAGCCGGTCACCGCCCAGTCGTTCGTGGACGCCTGGAACTACGGCGCGGACGTGCGCAACAAGCAGAACAACTCGCCGTTCTTCTCCGCCATCGTCGGCTACGCGGACGTGCACCCCGCCTCCGGCGAGCCCAAGGCCAAGACGATGTCCGGACTGGTCGTCAAGGACGCCAGGACCTTCACCGTCGCCCTGAAGTCGAAGTTCTCCACCTGGCCCGAGACCCTCGGCTACCAGGCCTTCTCGCCACTGCCGAAGTCCTTCTTCACCGACCACTCCGGCTGGCTGAACAAGCCCGTCGGCAACGGCCCGTACACGGTGGACTCGTACACCAAGGGCACCGGCATGAAGCTGCGCAAGTGGGACGGGTACACCGGGTCGGACAAGGCGCTGAACGGCGGCGTCGACCTCAAGGTCTACACCGACAACAACACCGCGTACACGGACCTGATCTCCGGCAACCTCGACCTGGTCGACGACATCCCGGCGCAGCAGCTGAAGAACGTCAAGAACGACCTCGGCGACCGGTACATCAACCAGCCCGCGCTCATCATCCAGACCCTCACCTTCCCGCAGTACGACCCGCAGTGGGGCAAGGAGGGCATGGAGAAGGTCCGCCGGGGCATCTCGATGGCCATCAACCGCGACGAGATCACCCAGCAGATCTTCCGCGAGACCCGCACCCCCGCCAAGGACTGGACCTCCCCGGCCCTCGGCGCCAAGGGCGGTTTCAGCGCCACCGCCTGCGGGGACGCCTGCAAGTTCGACCCGGCGGCCGCCAAGAAGCTCGTCCAGGAGGCCGGCGGACTGCCCGGCGGCAAGGTCACGCTGACCTCCAACGTCGACACCGGCTCGCACCGCGAATGGATGGACGCCGTCTGCAACAGCGTCAACAACGCGCTCGGCGAGGGCCCGGTCTGCACGGTCAACCCCGTCGGCACCTTCGCGGACTTCCGCAACCAGCAGAGCGCCTACAAGCTCACCGGCCCCTTCCGCTCGGGCTGGCAGGCCGACTACCCGCTGATCCAGAACTTCCTCCAGCCGCTGTACTACACCGGCGCCTCCTCCAACTACGGCAAGTTCAGCAACCCCGAATTCGACAAGCTCGTCGACGAGGCCAACCAGGAGAGCGACTCCGCCAAGGCCGTCGGCAAGTTCCAGGACGCGGAGAAGATCCTCGCCGAGCAGATGCCCTCCATCCCGCTCTGGTACCAGAACGGCAGCGCCGGGCACTCCGAGCGGCTCTCCGACGTAGCCCTGAACCAGTTCAGCGTCCCCGTCTACAACCAGATCAAGGTCAGCTGACCCCCTCGACGGATCGATCCTGGAGCAGTCCATGGGACGTTATGTGATCCGGCGGCTGCTCCAGATGATCCCGGTGTTCATCGGCAGCACCTTCCTGATCTTCTTCATGGTGTACGCGCTCGGCGACCCGGTGGCGGCGCTCTTCGGGGACAAGGCCCCCGATCCCGCCACCGCCGCCCGCATCCGCGCGGACCTCTACCTCGACCAGCCGCTGTGGAAGCAGTACCTGCACTACATGGGCCAGATCTTCCAGGGCGACTTCGGCACCGCCTTCAACGGGCAGTCCGTCACCGACCTGATGGCCTCGGCCTTCCCCGTCACCCTGCGGCTGACCATCGTCGCGATCGTCATCGAGATCATCGTCGGCATCACCCTCGGCGTGGTCAGCGGCCTGCGCCGGGGCAAGGCCGTCGACACCAGCCTGCTCGTGCTCACCCTCGTCGTGATCTCGGTGCCCACCTTCGTCACCGGCTACCTGCTCCAGTACGTCTTCGGCGTCAAATGGGGCTGGGTGCGGCCCACCGTCTCCCCGGACGCCCCCTTCGGCGAACTGATCCTGCCCGGCATCGTCCTCGCGCTCGTCTCCCTCGCCTACGTCACCCGGCTCTCGCGGACCTCCATCGCCGAGAACGTGAAGGCCGACTACGTCCGCACCGCCACCGCCAAGGGCCTGCCGCGCCGCCGGGTCGTCACCCGCCACCTGCTGCGCAACTCGCTCATCCCCGTCGTCACCTTCATCGGAACCGATATCGGCGCCCTGATGGGCGGGGCCATCGTCACCGAGCGGATCTTCAACATCCACGGCGTCGGCTACCAGCTCTACCAGGGCATCCTGCGCAACAACTCGCCCACGGTGGTCGGCTTCGTGACCATCCTCGTCATCGTCTTCCTGCTGGCGAACCTGCTCGTCGACCTGCTCTACGCGGTCCTGGACCCGAGGATCCGTTATGCCTGAGCCCGAGCACCCCGACGGCCCCGGCGGCTACGACCCGGTCGGCCCCCGCCCGCGCGAAGCGGTCTCACCCACCGGCCAGGGAGGAGCCATGGACCTCGCGCTGGAAGAGGCCGAAAGCCTGGAGAAGCCCCCCGGACCCGGCACCGGGCCCCGCGAGAAGGCGCGCAGCCTCTGGTCCGACGCCTGGCACC
Source organism: Streptomyces sp. NPDC102258 (assembly GCF_055584685.1). Taxonomy (NCBI): domain Bacteria; kingdom Bacillati; phylum Actinomycetota; class Actinomycetes; order Kitasatosporales; family Streptomycetaceae; genus Streptomyces; species Streptomyces sp. NPDC102258. The sequence goes on along the minus strand of NZ_JBVJLO010000004.1, from coordinate 433,561 downwards.
AGCTGCGCCGCAACCCCGTCTTCCTCGTCTCCTCGCTGCTGATCCTCTTCCTCGTCGTCATCGCCATCCGGCCGCAGCTCATTGCCGACGGGGACCCGCTGTACTGCCTCCTGTCCAAGTCCCAGCAGGGCGCCGAGCCCGGCCACCCCTTCGGGTACGACACTCAGGGCTGTGACGTGTACACCCGCACCGTGTACGGGGCCCGCGCCTCCATCACCGTCGGCGTCTGCGCCACCCTCGGCGCCGCCCTGCTGGGTTCGCTGCTGGGCGGGCTCGCCGGGTTCTTCGGCGGCTGGGGCGACGCCCTGCTCTCCCGCGTCGCCGACATCTTCTTCGGCATCCCCGTCATCCTCGGCGGCCTGGTCTTCCTCTCGGTGGTCACCAGCACCACCGTGTGGCCCGTCGTCGGCTTCATCGTGCTGCTCGGCTGGCCGCAGCTCGCGCGCATCGCCCGCGGCTCGGTGATCACCGCCAAGCAGAACGACTACGTCCAGGCCGCACGGGCCCTCGGCGCCGGCAACGCCCGCATGATGCTGCGGCACGTGGCCCCCAACGCCGTCGCCCCCGTCATCGTCGTCGCCACCATCGCCCTGGGCACGTACATCGCGCTGGAGGCCACCCTGTCGTTCCTCGGCGTCGGGCTGCGCCCGCCCACCGTCTCCTGGGGCATCGACATCTCCAACGCCGCCTCCCAGATCCGCAACGCCCCGCACATGCTGCTGTACCCGGCCGGTGCGCTGAGCATCACCGTGCTCGCCTTCATCATGCTCGGCGACGCGGTGCGCGACGCCCTCGACCCCAAGCTGCGCTGAGGAGTGAGCCGGCAGATGCTGCTCGAAGTCCGCGACCTGCACGTGGAGTTCAGGACCCGCGACGGCGTCGCGAAGGCCGTCAACGGGGTGAACTACTCGGTCGACGAGGGTGAGACCCTCGCGGTGCTCGGCGAGTCCGGCTCCGGAAAGTCGGTCACCGCCCAGGCCGTGATGGGCATCCTGGACGTGCCGCCGGGCCGGATCGCGGGCGGCGAGATCCTCTTCAAGGGCCAGGACCTCCTGAAGATGAAGGAGGAGGACCGGCGCAGGATCCGCGGCGCCCAGATGGCGATGATCTTCCAGGACGCCCTCTCCTCCCTCAACCCCGTGCTCAGCGTGGGCGCCCAGCTGGGCGAGATGTTCGAGGCCCACCGCGGGATGTCCCGCAAGGACGCCAGGGCCAGGGCCGTCGAGCTGATGGACCGGGTGAAGATCCCGGCGGCGCGGCAACGCGTGGGGGACTACCCGCACCAGTTCTCCGGGGGCATGCGCCAGCGCATCATGATCGCCATGGCGCTCGCCCTGGAGCCCTCCCTGATCATCGCGGACGAGCCCACCACCGCCCTCGACGTCACCGTCCAGGCCCAGGTCATGGACCTGCTCGCCGAGCTCCAGCGCGAACTGCGCATGGGCCTGATCCTGATCACCCACGACCTCGGCGTCGTCGCCGACGTCGCCGACAAGATCGCCGTCATGTACGCCGGCCGCATCGTCGAATCCGCGCCCGTGCACGCCCTCTACGGAGCCCCGGCCCACCCCTACACCCGCGGCCTGCTCGACTCCATCCCGCGCCTGGACCAGAAGGGCCAGGAGCTCTACGCCATCAAGGGCCTGCCGCCCAACCTGCTGCACATCCCGCCCGGCTGCGCCTTCAACCCGCGCTGCCCGATGGCCCGGGCCGTCTGCCGTACCGAGGTCCCGCCCCTGGCGGAGGTCGCCCCGGACCGGGCCAGCGCCTGCTTCTTCTGGAAGGAGTGCCTCGATGCCTGAGCCCATCCTGGAGGTACGCGACCTGGTCAAGCACTACCCGCTCACCCAGGGCATCGTCTTCCGCAAGCAGATCGGCGCGGTCAAGGCCGTCGACGGGGTCTCCTTCGACCTGGCGCGGGGAGAGACCCTCGGCATCGTCGGCGAGTCCGGCTGCGGGAAGTCCACCGTCGCCAAGATGCTGGTCCACCTGGAACGCCCCACCGCGGGCGTGATCGCGTACAAGGGCCAGGACATCACCAAGCTGTCCGGCAAGGCCCTGAAGGCCGTCCGCCGCAACATCCAGATGGTCTTCCAGGACCCCTACACCTCGCTGAACCCGCGGATGACGGTCGGCGACATCATCGGCGAGCCGTACGAGATCCACCCCGAGGCGGCCCCCAAGGGCGACCGGCGCCGCAAGGTCCAGGAGCTGCTGGACGTGGTCGGCCTGAACCCGGAGTACATCAACCGCTACCCGCACCAGTTCTCCGGCGGCCAGCGCCAGCGCATCGGCATCGCCCGCGGCCTCGCCCTGCGCCCCGAGGTCATCGTCGCGGACGAGCCCGTCTCCGCCCTCGACGTCTCCGTACAGGCCCAGGTCGTCAACCTGCTGGCCCGGCTCCAGGGCGAGTTCGGCCTCTCGTACGTGTTCATCGCGCACGACCTGTCGATCGTCCGGCACATCTCCGACCGGGTCGGCGTCATGTACCTCGGCCGGATCGCCGAGATCGGCACCGACACGCAGATCTACGACCACCCCACCCACCCGTACACCCAGGCGCTGCTCTCCGCCGTGCCCGTCCCCGACCCCGGGGCGCGCGCCCGGCGGGAGCGGATCATCCTCTCCGGCGACGTCCCCTCCCCGGCCAACCCGCCCTCGGGCTGCCGCTTCCGCACCCGCTGCTGGAAGGCCGAGGAGAAGTGCGCCCGGGAGGTCCCGCTGCTGGCGGTCCCGGCGGCCTACCCGACCGGGCCGGCCGCGCATCCCTCGGCCTGTCACTTCGCGGCCGAGAAGCGGGTGGTGCCGGCCACGGCTCCGCCGCCGTCCCCTCCGCCGTCCTCGTCCCAGCCGTCCCCGCCCTCGCCCTCCCCGCAGCCGCCCGCGCCCCCGCTGGAGCCGGGGGCGTAGCGCCGGCGGAACCCGCCGGACCTCGGTCGTCCGGCCGATCATTTTGCGCCACCGTGCACGGAGGGCTCCCGTCGGGTTCCGGCCACCCCAACTTGCCTATAGCGCGGGCGACTTGACCGACTCTGCCCCGAATCGGGAACCGGCCGGACTGGCCGGGAAGCAGCCATGCGCCCCCCTCCGGCGGGCCCGGCGGGCGCGACGCCCCGGCGGCGGGCCCCCGTATGCCCCCGGGAGTGCGCGCCATGCGCCCCTCGTGCTGCCGGAATTCGATCGATGCGCTGGTACGGATAGTTATGATCCGTAGCGCACGGTGGGTATGTCTTTCGCCGAGCACGAGTACGCGAACCGATGTCCGCTCGACGTGGAGGTGAAACGCCGTGGCACTCTCGATCTCGGCCGTGGTGCTGCTGGCGATCGTCGTCTTCCTTCTGGTCCGGAGGTCGGGACTGAAGGCGGGGCACGCGTTCGTCTGCGTACTGCTCGGGTTCTACCTGGCGAGTTCGACGATCGCTCCGACGCTCAGCCAGCTCACGTCCAACGTGGCGAGCATGATCAGTGGCCTCAAGCTGTAGCCGCTGCTCGTAGGCTGGGCCCATGAACGCTCTTCCCGCCCGTCGTCTGCTCCTCGTGCACGCGCACCCGGACGACGAGTCGATCAACAACGGCGTCACCATGGCCAAATACGCGGCCGAGGGCGCCCACGTCGCCCTGGTGACCTGCACGCTCGGCGAGGAGGGCGAGGTCATCCCGGCGGAGCTGGCACACCTGGCGCCGGACCGCGACGACACCCTCGGCCCCTTCCGGGCCGGCGAACTCGCCGCCGCCATGAAGGAGCTGGGGGTCAGCGACCACCGCTTCCTCGGCGGCGCCGGACGCTACCGGGACTCCGGGATGATGGGCGCCCCGCAGAACACGCGCCCCGGCGCCTTCTGGTCCGCCGACCTGGACGAGGCCGCCGGCCACCTCGCCGAGGTGATCCGCGAGCTGCGCCCGCAGGTGCTCGTCACCTACGACCCCGACGGCGGCTACGGCCACCCCGACCACATCCAGGCCCACCGGGTCGCCACCCGCGGCGCGGAACTAGCCGCCGACGCCGGCCACCGCCCCGGGCTCGGCGCCCCGCACGCGGTCGCGAAGCTGTACTGGAACCGCGTCCCGCGCTCGGTGGCCGAGGAGGGCTTCGCGCACCTGCGCGCCACCGGGGCCCCCTTCCCCGGCACCGCGAGCGTGGACGACGTCCCCGGAGTGGTGGACGACGCGCGGATCACCGCCGAGATCGGCGACGACGAGGGGCGGGGCCTGGTCGAGGCGAAGACCGCCGCGATGCGCGCCCACGCCACCCAGATCGCCGTGGACGGCCCGTTCTTCGCGCTCTCCAACGACCTGGGACAGCCCCTCTTCGTCCGGGAGTACTACGAACTCGCCGCGGGCCGGCCCGGAGCGCCGGCCGGCGTCCGCGAGCGGGACCTCTTCGCGGGGGTGGAGGCATGACCACGCCCTGGACCCCCGGCCGGGTCGCCGCCCTGCTCGGCCTGCTCGTCCTCGGCGCCCTCACCGGCGCGGCCGGCTGGCTCGTGGTCGACCTCTGGTTCCCGGCCGGGCTGCTGCTCGCGCTGCTGGCCCTGTTCGGCCTCTTCCTCGGCGCCCGGATCGCCCTCGGCACCGGGGTCGGCGTGGGCGCGGCGGCGGCCGGCTGGTTCCTGTCCTACGTACTCCTCAGCGTCCCGCGCCCCGAAGGGGACTTCCTGCTCGGTTCCTCCGGAATCGGCATGTACGCATACCTTTTGGGGGGAAGTGTGGTCGCTGTGATCTGTGCCACGATGCGCGGCGCCCTGGAGGGGCCGGTTTCGGCCTCCCGGCCCCGCCGCTGAAGGGTGGCTGAACTCCGCCGTTCTCCGATCGGGGACGGGTTGCGGGGGTTTGACGCACCCTCGGCCGGAGGCCTCCGCCCGGGAAAGAGGAACCCGGGATTCCCGGTGGACAGTTGCGGGCAGGCGACGGCCAGTATGGTGGACGGGCCGCCGAGCTGCCCGCGCACGCTATGACGGGCGGCGGAGCCAACCGGGAGAACCTGCCTTGAGTCGTGAAACTGACAGTTCGTCCCCCGGGCCCCAAGGGCACGGTGGAGCCGCCTACCCCTCGGGTACACCGCCGTACGGAACCGGCCGCCAGCCGTCCGCGACTGTGCCGACCGGGCCCGGCGCGACGACCGCCCCGGAGGAGAACCCTGTGACGTCGAACCCGTCCACGCCCGACAACGACGGGCCGAAGACCGAGACCACCCTGACGACCCGGATCCGGATCAACATCCCGGGTTCGCGGCCGATCCCGCCCGTGGTCGTACGCAAGCCGGTGAAGGGCGGCGCCGCCGCTCCCGAGCGGGACGCCGCCGCGCAGGCGCCCGCCCAGCCGCCGGCGCCGGCTCCGGCGCGCCCGGCCCCGCCCGCCGCGCCGGCCGCGCACCAGGCCCCGCCGCCGGCCCCCGCCCCGGCCCGGCCGGGCGGGCCCGCGCCGGACGCGCCGGCCGGGGGGAGCGGCGGGGAGGCGCCGGCCAGCAACTGGTTCGCCCCGCGCAAGTCCGCCGCCCCGGCGCCCGCTCCGGCCCCGGCCCCGGCGCCGGCCCCGGCACCCGCGCCCGCGCCGGGTCCCGTGGCCGGCCCTTCTGGCGCGAGCTACGTCTCCCCGGCGGCTCCCGGCGCGGGCTTCGCGCCGCCGGCCGCGCCCGGGAGCCCGCGGCCCCCGGCCCCGCACGGCAGCGGTGCCGGGTTCGCGCCCGACCCCGTGGCCGGTGGCCCCGGCGGCGGGGCGCCCGCGTACCCGGCGTACGACGGCGGCCCCGTCACGGAGGCCTTCCCGGCCTTCGCGGAGCCCGACGGGCCGACCGGCGGACCCGCGCTGGGCACCGTACCCGTACGGGACGAGCCCCCGCGCTGGCCCGGGCCCGAGGCCCTGGACACCCCCGGGGCCCCCGCGCCCGGCCCGGTCGCGCCGCCGCCCGGCCCGATGCCGCCGCGCCAGAGCGTCCCGGTGCCCCCGCCCGCCCCGGCGGGCAAGAAGGCAGGGAAGGCCGGAAAGCCCGGGAAGGCCGCCAAGACCGCGAAGGCCGCCAAGCCCGCGCCCGCCCAGAGTGCCCGGCCCGCGAAGAAGAAGGGCCGCTCCAAGCTGGCCCTGCTCGGCGGCGCCGTGGTCTTCCTCGGCGGCGTGGCCTACGGCGCCGGGCTGCTGCTGAACCACTCCGACGTCCCCAAGGGCACCACCGTCCTCGGCCAGGACATCGGCGGTGGCCGCGACGAGGCCGTCGCCAAGGTGCAGGCCGCCTTCGGCGCCCGCGCCGCGGCCCCGCTCCAGCTGATGGTGGGCGGCAAACAGGTCGAGCTGAAGCCCGAGAAGGCCGGCCTGACCCTCGACAGCCAGACCACGGTCCGCAACGCGGCGGGCAGCGACTACAACCCCGTCACCGTCATCGGCTCGCTCTTCGGCGTCGAGCGCACGGCCACCGCCGTCATGCCCGTCGACGAGGAGAAGCTGCGGGTCGCCCTCCAGGAGCTGGCCGGCACCGCCGGGTCGGCCACCGAGGGCACCATCAAGTTCGACACCGGCAAGCCCGTCGCCGTCCCCGGCAAGGCGGGCACCAGCCTCGACGTGGACGGCTCCGTCGCCAAGGTCACCCAGGCCTTCCGCGAGCTGGTCGCCACCGGCAAGGCCGCCCCCGTCGAACTGCCCACCGCCACCATGGAACCCACCATCACCCAGGCGGAACTCAACCGGGCCATGAAGGAGTTCGCCGAACCGGCGATGTCCGGGCCCGCGACCGTCAAGGCGGGCGCCAAGAGCCTCCCCTTCGGGGCGAAGTCGCTGCCGAAGATCCTCAGCATGACGCCCGTGAACGGCCGCCTCGTCGAGAAGTACGACCTGGAGGCCCTGAAGGCGACCTACGGCAACACCTTCGACGGGGTCATGATCACGCGGGGCACCGGCGCGAAGACCGCCGTCACCCCGCAGGACGTCGTCGGCGCCCTCGGCAAGGCGCTCGTCGGCAAGACCCCCGCCGAGCGGATCGTGGCCATCGACACCGACGCCAACTGACGGTCCCGCCCGCACCGCGCGGCCCCTTCCCGGATCCGGGGAGGGGCCGCGGCGCGTCCCGCCCCGTCCGCGACGGCTCCGCCCCGGGCCGGCGTCATGTCCATGGCATGACGGATGTCATGCCGCAGTCACGACGGCGGACACTGCCGGGACCGCCCCCGTACGGGCGAGTCTTGGGCCATGACGACGACGACCTCGGCGCACCCCGCCGCCGCTCCCGGCACCACCGACGAAACGGTGGTGAGCTTCCAGAACGTGACCAAGAGCTACGGCCGCGTCCGCGCGGTCGACGGCCTCTCCCTCACCCTCCACCCGGGCGAAACCGTCGCCCTCCTCGGCCCCAACGGCGCGGGCAAGTCCTCCACCCTCGACCTGCTCCTGGGCCTGCGCCCCGCCGACTCCGGCGAGGTCCGGCTCTTCGGCACCACCCCCCGCGAGGCCCTCGCGGCCGGCCGGGTCGGCGCCATGCTGCAGAGCGGCGGCCTGATGGAGGAGGTCTCCGTACGCGAGCTCGTCTCGCTCGGCTGCGCCCTGCACCCCCGCCCGCTGCCGGTGGACGAGGTCCTCACCCGGGCCGGGATCGCCGACATCGCCGGCCGGATGGTCAACAAGCTCTCCGGCGGCCAGGAGCAGCGGGTCCGCTTCGCCCTCGCCACCGCGGGCCACAACGACCTGATCGTCCTCGACGAACCCACCACCGGCATGGACGTCACCTCCCGCCAGGCCTTCTGGGCCACGATGCGCGAGCAGGCCGCCCAGGGCCGCACGGTCCTGTTCGCCACCCACTACCTGGAAGAGGCGGACGCCATCGCCGACCGGGTGCTGGTCCTCAACAAGGGCCGGCTCCTCGCCGACGGCACCGCCGCCGAGATCAAGGCGAAGGCCGGAGCCCGCAAGATCGCCTTCGACCTCGACTTCGACGGAGCCGACGCGGACGCCGACGAGCAGACCCTGCGCGCCCTGCCGGGCCTGACGGCCTTCGAACGCCACGGCGCCACCGTCAAGCTCCAGTCGAGCGACGCCGACGCGACCGTCCACGCCGTGTACGCGCTCGGCCTGTACCCCCGGAACCTGGAGGTCGCGGGCCTCGGCCTGGAGCAGGCCTTCCTCGCCCTCACCGAGGCCGAGGAGGCCACCCGATGAACGCCGTGCAGACCGTGAACACCGTGAACGCCGGAACGTACCAGCTGGTCAAGCTGGAGATCACCCGCGCCCTGCGCAACAAGAAGTACCTGTTCTTCACCGTGCTCTACCCGGCCGCCCTCTTCCTGATGCTCGGCGGCACCCTGTCCGGCACGACCAAGGTGCAGGGCACCGAACTGACGATGCCCGCCTTCTACATGGTCGCCATGGCCTCCTTCGGCGCCCTGACCGCCGTCCTGATGGGCAACAGCGAACGCATCGCCAAGGAGCGGGAGAAGGGCTGGGTCCGCCAGCTGCGCCTGACCGCCCTGCCCGGCCGCGGCTACGTCCTCGCGAAGACCGCCAGCGCGGGCGTGCTGTCCCTGCCGGCCATCGTCGTCGTCTTCGTGGTCGCCGCCGCCGCCAAGGGCGTACGGTTCGAGGTCTGGCAGTGGCTCGCCCTCACCGGCGCGATCTGGGCCGGCAGCCTCGTCTTCGCCGCGCTGGGCGTGGCCATCGGCTACCTGGCCAGCGGGGACACCGTCCGCCCCATCACCATGCTGTTCTACTTCGGCCTCTCCATCCTCGGCGGCCTGTGGATGCCCACCGCGAACTTCCCGCACTGGCTCCAGAACATCTGCGAGTGGCTGCCGACCCACGCCTACGCCGGCCTCGGCCAGGCCATCGAGCTGGGCGGCGCCCCGCACGCCAAGGACGTGGCGATCCTCGCCGGGTACTTCGTACTCTTCACCGGTGCGGCCGCCTGGCTGTACCGCAAGGACTCGCTGAAGGCGTGACGGCAGTGACGGTGTACGAGGCGGCGGAGCAGGACATGACCGGGGCGACGGGCGGCATCCGGATCGGGGTGCGGCCCGAGAACGGGCGCCACCGGATCGTGAAGATGATGTGGATCAGCGTCTGGCTCGTCTACCTCAGCGCCCCGGTCAGCGACCTCGTCGGCGGCGGGCACAGCACCGGCTCCCGGGTCCTGGGGGCGCTGGGCCTGGCGGCCTTCGTCGCCTGGTACCTGATCCTCGTCCTGCGGACGGGACGCGAGGACGCCGTCACCCCGGTGCTGGTCTCGCTCGCCGTCCTCGCCGCGCAGGCCACGCTGCTGTCCTTCTCCCTGGGCCGGGAATGGCTCGTGCTCTTCGTCTACGTGTCCATCTCCTCCGGGGCCGCGCTGCCGGGGGAGTACTCCCGCTGGACGGTGCCCGGCGCCACGGCCCTGCTCTCCGCGATGGCCCTGGCCGTGCCCGGCGGCGAGAGCTACCTCGCCGGGCTGCTGATCCCCTCCCTGATGGGCGGCTTCGCGATGGTCGGGATCCGGGCCATGGTCCGCACCACCATGGAGCTGCGCGTGGCGCGGGCCACGGTGGCGCAGCTCGCCGCCAACGAGGAACGCCTGCGGATGGCCCGGGACCTGCACGACCTGCTGGGCCACTCCCTGTCCCTGATCACCCTGAAGAGCGAGCTGGCCGGCCGGATGCTGCCGGACCACCCCGACCGGGCCGCCCGCCAGGTGGCCGACATCGAGCAGGTCTGCCGGCAGGCGCTGGTCGACGTACGGGAGGCCGTGAGCGGCTACCGGCGGCCCACCCTGCCCGGCGAGCTGGCGGGCGCCCGTACGGCCCTGACCGCGGCCGGGGTCGTGGCCGACCTGCCGGCCGACGCCCCGGCGGAGCTGGCCGAGGAGGCGGAGTCGGCCCTGGCCTGGTCGCTGCGCGAGGCCGTCACGAACGTGGTCCGGCACAGCGGGGCCAAGCGCTGCGTGGTCACCCTGACGGCGAGCCAGACGCTGGCCGGCCGGGTGCTGGAACTGTCCGTCACCGACGACGGCGCGGGCGGCGCGGCCGTCCCCGGCAACGGCCTGACCGGCCTCGGGGAACGGCTGGAAGCGGTCGGCGGCAGCCTGACGGCGGGGCCTGCGGGCCGGACCGGCTTCCGCGTGCTGGCCCGCGTCCCCCTAGGATCGCCCTCATGACCGAAGCCGCCCCGATCCGCATCCTGCTGGCCGAGGACCAGTCGATGGTCCGCGAGGCGCTGGCCGCGCTGCTGGGGCTGGAGCCGGACATCGAGGTACTGGCCCAGGTCGCGCGGGGCGACGAGGTGCTGGCCGCGGCCCGGGCCCACGACGTGAACGTGGCCCTCCTGGACATCGAGATGCCGGGCATGACGGGCATCGAAGCCGCGGCGGAACTCCGCAGGTGCGAGCCCTCCCTCAAGATCGTGATCCTGACGACCTTCGGCCGGCCGGGGTACCTGCGGGGCGCGATGGAGGCCGGGGCCTCCGCGTTCCTGGTCAAGGACGCGCCGGCCGCGCAGCTGGCGCAGGCCGTACGGAAGGTCCTGGCGGGGGAGCGCGTCATCGACCCCACGCTGGCGGCGGCGGCCCTGGCGGAGGGGGCGAACCCGCTGACGGAACGGGAACGGGAGGTGCTGCGGGCGGCGGAGTCCGGCGCGACCAACGCCGAGCTGGCGGAGCGGCTGCACCTCTCGCAGGGGACGGTCCGCAACTACCTCTCGACGGCCATCCAGAAACTAGCGGCCCGCAACCGCGCCGAAGCGATTCGCGCAGCCCGCGAAAAGGGCTGGCTCTAACCGCCGCCACCGCCGGGCGCGGCGCCGTTGCCGGGGGCCAGCCCCCGGACCCCCGCGCCTCAAACGCCGGCGAGGCTGATTTTCCCCGGCCGGGGCCTTAACGCCGGCGGGGCTGGATGATGCCGGCGAGGCTGATTTTCCTGGCCGGGGTCGGCAACTTCAGCCTCGCCGGCGATTGAGGCGCGGGCGCGGAGCGCCGTGTAGTGACGTGGGCCGGGCGCGGGCGGCGCTCGGTCTGCCAGCCGCGCCGGCGCCTGAGGCGGGAACGGTGGAAGGGCGGGGAGGGGCCGGCCCCGCGCAGCGGCCACCCACCCGCGGACGACCGCCGGCTCCCGGCCACGGGAACCGACCCCGCCCGGCGGACCGGCCTCCCGGGGACGGCGCCTGGCCGGCGGCCACGGGATCCGGCCCCGCCCGGTGGCCCGGTGGCAGCCCGGCGGACGGCGCCCGGCGCGGCGGCGCGAAGGCCGGCGCGGGGTGTCAGTTGAGGAGGGCGCGAGCCGAGAGGGCCTCGGCGCGGATGCGGGTCGCCGCGGTGGCGTCGATGGCGTCCATGACCTCCGCGTACGCCTCCAACTCCCCGGCCCCCTCCCGGAACGCCCCGCGTTCCACCAGCAGCCGCGCCCGCTCGTACCGCAGCGCCGCCGGATGCGACGGCAACAGCAGCGCCAGGTCCAGCGCCCACAGCGCGACCCCCGACTGCTCGGGCCGCGAGGAGGCCCAGACCCGTACGTTGTTCAGGATCCGCAGCACGATGTCCAGGGTCCGCGCCGGCGTCCGCGGCCCGGCCGCCAGCTCCGCGGGCCCGGCCCCGAGCGAGGCCCCGCCCGCGAACGGGTCCGCGACGACCCCCTCCTCCGGATCCCCGAACCCCACCACGAAGTGCCCCGGCAGCCCCAGCCCGTACACCGGCGCCCCGGCCCGCCGGGCAACCTCCAGCCACACCACCGACAGCAGGATCGGCAGCCCCCGCCGCCGCAGCAGCACCTCGTGCAGCAGCGAGGACGACAGCCGGTCGTAGTCGGCCGGGGTGCCGTGGAAGCCCATCCGGCCCCCCAGCAGCTCCGTCACCGCCGAGGCCCACGCCCGCGGGCTCCGCAGCCCGTACGGCAGCAGCCCCGCCAGCCGGTCCAGTTCGATCTCCGCCCGGTCCATGGCCCGTTCGTCGAGCCCGGGGTCCGCCTCCGCCGCCAGCAGCAGGCACAGCCGCGCGAGGTCCGGCCGCTCGCAGCGGGCCTCCGCCGCGAACTGCTCCCGCGTCCCGGCGCTCACCGGCCCGCCCGGAAGTGGTGGTAGGCGTGGTGCGCGGCGAAGCCCATCCCGTCGTACAGGGCCAGCGCGCCCGCGTTGTCCGGCTCCACCTGGAGCCACGCCGCCGACGCCCCCTCCGCCAGCGCCCGCCGCGCCAGCGCGGTCATCACGACCGTCGCGAGCCCCCGCCGCCGGTCCTCGGGAGCGACCGTCACCGCGCCGAAGCCGGCCCAGCGCCCGTCCACCACGCAGCGCCCGATCGCCCGGCCGTCCTCCAGCGAGGCGAACCACACCGACGGCCCCTCGACCAGCATCCGCCGGGCCAGCCCGGGGTCGCGGACCTTCCCGTAGCGGGCCAGCCACGCCTCGTCCGGCACCCGGGTCAGCGCCACGGCCGACACCGCCGCCTCGGCCCCCTCCGGCGCCGCCTCGCCGACCGGGGCGAGCGCCCCGATCCGTACCTCCGCCGAGACCTCCCTGACCCAGCCCCGCCGCTCCAGCTCCGCGCAGAGCCGCTCCTGCGTCCCGGCGGCGCCCGTCGCCGCCTGCACGTACGCGGGCAGTCCGCGCTCCGCGTACCAGGCGCTCACCCGCGCGAGTGCCGCGTCGAGGGGTATCCCGGGGTCGCCGAGCGGGAGCACCGAGTTGGCCCGCCGGGTGAACCCCTCGGCCGCGCGCAGGGTCCACTCGCCCAGGGCCTCGCTCTCCAGCGGCGGCCAGGCCCGCGCGGTGACCCGGGCGAGCTCCTCGAAGGAGGCCGCGGGACCCCTGCGCCGGGCGGGCGCCGCGGGCACCGTCTTGCCCGCTACCAGGGCGGATTCCGCGATGTGGACGGACACGCCGTCCTTGCGTGTGATCGTCAGCACACCCTCGTTCCAGGATGTGAGAACCCCGACGGTGTCACGGAAGACGGGGGGCAGGCGACCCCCCTCCTCCACCCGTCGTACAGAGACTCGTTTCCCCACGTCAGCCTGGGTGATACGGATCTCCAGCAGTCCTCCGGCAGTGAATTCCACAGCTCTGTCCGCCCCTCCTGTTCGGATCGTGCCCGGGAACGGAGATACTAGGTGCGGGCATCGACGACGCCGCGCTCCCGCGCGAATGGACAGCCCTACCGAGGAGGAACGAGAGCGTGACCTACGTCATCGCGGAGCCTTGTGTCGACGTCAAGGACAAGGCATGCATCGAAGAGTGCCCCGTCGACTGCATCTACGAGGGCCAGCGGTCCTTGTACATCCACCCGGACGAGTGCGTCGACTGCGGCGCGTGTGAGCCGGTCTGTCCGGTCGAGGCCATCTTCTACGAGGATGACACCCCGGAGGAGTGGAAGGACTACTACAAGGCGAACGTCGAGTTCTTCGACGAGCTCGGTTCGCCCGGTGGTGCCTCCAAGCTCGGTCTGATCGAGCGCGACCACCCCTTCGTCGCCGCACTGCCGGCCGACATCAACGGCGAGCACTGACCGTTCACGGCAGACGCGCCCTTCGGTCCCGTACGGCACACCGCCGCACGGGACCGAACCGTTTTCCCGCCACCCACAGAGAGCAGAGACCACCGTGGCCGCAGTTTCCGACCGTCTTCCCGCCTTCCCCTGGGACAAGCTGGAGCCGTACAAGGCCACGGCGGCGGCCCATGCGGACGGCATCGTCGACCTCTCCGTGGGCACGCCCGTGGACCCGGTGCCCGCGCTGATCCAGCGCGCCCTGACCGGCGCCGCGGACTCTCCGGGCTACCCGACGGTCTGGGGCACCCCCGCCCTGCGCGACGCGATCACCGGCTGGCTGCGCGGCCGGCTCGGCGCGAGCGCCGCCGGACACCGCAACGTGCTGCCCGTGGTCGGCTCCAAGGAACTGGTCGCCTGGCTGCCCACCCAGCTGGGCCTCGGCCCCGGCGACAAGGTGGCCTACCCCCGCCTCGCGTACCCGACGTACGAGGTCGGCGCGCGCCTGTGCGGCGCCGAGGCCGTGGTCTACGACGACCCGACCGCGCTCGACCCGGCCGGCCTGAAGCTCCTGTGGCTCAACTCCCCCTCCAACCCCACCGGGAAGGTCATCCCCAAGGAGGAGCTGACCCGGATCGTGGCCTGGGCGCGGGAGCACGGCGTCCTGCTCTTCAGCGACGAGTGCTACCTGGAACTCGGCTGGGAGGCCGAGCCCGTCTCCGTCCTGCACGACGAGGTCTGCGGCGGCTCCTACGAGGGCGTCGTGGCCGTCCACTCGCTCTCCAAGCGGTCCAACCTGGCCGGCTACCGGGCCGCGTTCATCGCAGGTGACGCCGATGTGCTCGGCGAGCTGCTGGAGATCCGCAAGCACGGCGGCATGATGACCGCCGCCCCCGTCCAGGCCGCCGTCGTCGCGGCCCTCGGCGACGACACCCACGTCCAGGAACAGCGCGGCCGCTACGCCGCCCGCCGCGAGGCGCTGCGCACGGCCCTGGAGGCACACGGCTTCCGCGTCGAGCACAGCGAGGCCAGCCTCTACCTGTGGGTGACCCGGGACGAGCCCTGCTGGGACACCGTCGCGCACCTGGCCGCCCTCGGCATCCTCGTCGCGCCGGGCGACTTCTACGGCGAGGCCGGAGCGCACTTCGTCCGCGTCGCCTTCACCGCCACCGACGAGCGGGTCGAGGCCGCGGTCAAGCGCCTGGGCTGAGGCGCCCGCGGCTGACCGCCGCCAAAAACGCCCGGAGGGGCCGGGAGTGCGTACTCCCGGCCCCTCCGTCGTGCCCGGCGGCGGTCAGCCGCCGAGCGGCAGCCCGCCGACGGGCAGGGTGCTCACCGGCAGCTGACCGACGGGCAGGTCCTTCACGGGCAGCTGCCCGGCGACCGGCAGGCCGCCCAGCATCTCGCCCGCACCGCCCGCCACCGCGGCGGCGGGGGCGGCGGCCGGGACGGCCTCGGTGACGGCGCCCGCGGCCTGGTTGGCGGCGGAGGCGTCCGGCGCGGTGAGCGCGCCCAGCTGCGGCACGGACTCCAGGCCGGCGGCACTGGCCGCGCCGGCCGCACCGACCACGGGAGCGGTTCCGGCTGCGAGGAGAAGCGCGGCGCGGGCGATCCGGCGGGTCAGGGGGAGGGACATGATGCTCCTAAGCGGTAGCGGCTGAGTACGCCGGTACAACCGCTCCCGGGGTGGGTGGAGTTGCGGACCCGGTGGGTAAAGGATCGGCAACGCATCGTTTTATCGGCTTCCGCGACAAACGCCATGGACGCCCGCCCACCAGGCCTTCTTGCCCTGCCGGGCGCCCCCTCCCGGCCGCCGCGCCACCCCCGTGCGGGTGAGGCCCCGTACGTACGAGCGACCCGGTGTCAGTGGCGCCGGGTGACGAAGATCCGGACCTCGTCCGGCCCCGCGTCGTGCGGATCGGGGTCGTCGTCGGCGCGGGGCCGCCAGCTGTCGCCCGCGCTGCCCGCGACCCAGGCCGAGGAGCCGTACGCGACCCGGCCGATGCCCAGCTCGTTCGAGCGGGCCACCGCCCAGTGCGCCATCGCCCGGCCCCGGCGCGCCTCGCCCGGCCCGCCGTCCTTGCGCAGCCGCAGGGTGATCCCCGCCTCCGCCGTCACGCCCGGCTTCGCCCGGCCGGCCGTGGCCCCGGTGGCGCGGGCGCCGGCCAGGGCCTGCGCGCCGAACGCCCGGGCCAGCTCCGCCCGGACCTTCTCCGGGTCCCCGGCCGCCGGGGCCGGACCGGAGCAGGTCAGGGTGGCCGGGGTGGCGCTCTCGCCGAAGGCGGCCGTCAGGACCGTGGCGTCCGGCTCGTGCTTCGCGTACGCCTGCGGGAAGCCGCTGAGCTGCACCCGCTGCGCGGCCACCGTCAGCGGGAGCCGGGTGTACCCCTCGATCTCGGCGAGCCGGTCGTAGAAGATCCCGGCCGAGTACACCGGGTCCATGATCTGCTGCGGGGTGCCCCAGCCCTGCGAGGGCCGCTGCTGGAACAGGCCCAGCGAATCCCGGTCGCCGTGGTCCAGGTTGCGCAGTGCCGACTCCTGCATCGCCGTCGCCAGCGCGATGGTCACCGCCCGGTCCGGCAGCCCCTTGGCGATCCCGACGGCCGCTATCGTCGCCGCGTTGGAGGCCTGCTCGGGCGTCATCTCGTACGACTGCGTCGTGCCCGCCGACGCGCCGCCCGCGCCCGTCGCCGTCACCGTGCAGTAGGGGGCGCCGCCGCCGTTGGACGCGCGCTGCACGGCGAAGTACCCGATCACCGCGAGCAGGACGGCCAGCCCCAAGGCCACGCGGAGCGGCCTGCGGCGGCGGGGACGGGAGCGATCGGTCTCGGACACGCGGCCCACCGTACTTGAGGCATATGGCGCGTCCGCCGTCCGGACTGACACGGGTCAGCCGCGCCCCTGGGGTTAGGGTCGGTTCCATGCCCGAATCCGAGCTCGACCTCACCCTGGACGCCGCCGAGCTGACCGCCCGGCTCGTCGACATCCCCTCCGTGAGCGGCGACGAGAAGGTGCTCGCCGACCTCGTGGAAGACGCGCTGCGCGGCCTGCCGCACCTCACCGTCGACCGCCACGGCAACAACGTCGTCGCCCGTACGCACCTCGGCCGGCCCGAGCGCGTCGTCCTCGCCGGCCACCTGGACACCGTGCCGATCGCCGACAACGTCCCGTCCCGCCTGGACGAGAACGACGTCCTGTGGGGCTGCGGCACGACGGACATGAAGTCCGGGGTCGCCGTACAGCTGAGGATCGCCGCGACGGTCCCCGAACCCAACCGCGACCTCACCTTCGTCTTCTACGACCAGGAAGAGGTCGCCGCCGACCTCAACGGCCTCGGCAAGGTCGCCGAAGCCCACCCCGACTGGCTCACCGGCGACTTCGCCGTCCTGCTGGAGCCCTCGAACGCCGAAGTCGAGGGCGGCTGCCAGGGCACCCTGCGCGTCCTGCTGCGCACCCGCGGCGAGCGCGCCCACTCCGCGCGCAGCTGGATGGGCTCCAACGCCATCCACGCGGCGGGCCCGATCCTGGCGAAGCTGGCGGCGTACGAGCCCCGCAAGCCCGTCATCGACGGCCTGGAGTACCACGAGGGGCTGAACGCCGTCCGGATCGAGGGCGGCGTCGCCAACAACGTCATCCCCGACGCCTGCACGGTGACGGTGAACTTCCGCTACGCCCCCGACCGCGACGAGGCAGGCGCGCTGGAGCACGTACGGGAGGTGTTCGCGGACTGCGACATCGCCGAGTTCGTGGTCGACGACTCCTCCGGCGGCGCCCTCCCCGGCCTCTCGCACCCGGCGGCGGCGGCCTTCATGGAGGCGGTCGGCGGACGCGCCATGCCGAAGTTCGGCTGGACGGACGTGTCCCGCTTCAGCGCGCTCGGCGTCCCGGCGGTCAACTACGGTCCGGGCGACGCGCTGCTGGCCCACAAGGTCGACGAACGCGTCGAGACGAAGGCGATCCTGCACTGCGAGGAGCGACTCCGTGCCTGGCTGACCTCGTAAATTCCCCTTCCGGCCACCTTTGTGCGCCTAACCTGATCCAACGATCAGCAGGAGGGAGCACATCATGGGCAACCCCGGAGGTTCGGCAGGCCGTCGGCCCGAGGAGCAGCAGCTCGGGCCGGTGTTGCGCAGGCGGGGCCAGGTGCAGGCGGGCAGTACGACGGATCAGCGGCTGCTGGATTCGGCGGGGCCCTCCGAGTGGGTGCACACCGATCCCTGGCGGGTCCTGCGCATCCAGTCGGAGTTCATCGAGGGCTTCGGCACCCTCGCGGAGCTGCCGCCCGCGATCAGCGTGTTCGGCTCGGCCCGTACGCCGGTGGACTCGCCGGAGTACGAGGCGGGCGTACGGATCGGGCACGCGCTCGTCGACGCCGGCTTCGCCGTCATCACCGGCGGCGGCCCGGGCGCGATGGAGGCGGCCAACAGGGGCGCCCGCGAGGCGAACGGGATCTCCGTCGGCCTGGGCATCGAGCTGCCCTTCGAACAGGGGCTCAACCAGCACGTCGACCTCGGGCTGAACTTCCGGTACTTCTTCGTCCGCAAGACGATGTTCGTGAAGTACAGCCAGGGCTTCGTGGTGCTGCCGGGCGGTCTCGGCACCCTGGACGAGATGTTCGAGGCCCTGACCCTCGTCCAGACGCAGAAGATCACCCGCTTCCCGATCGTGCTGTTCGGCACGGAGTACTGGAAGGGCCTGATCGACTGGCTGCGCGACACGGTCATCGCCCAGGGCAAGGCCTCGGAGAAGGACCTCTACCTCTTCCACGTCACGGACGACGTCGACGAGGCCATCGCCCTGGTGACGAAGGAAGTCGGCAAGTAGCCGCCGGGGCCGCCTAGGCCAGTCCCCGGCGGGCGACCGCCGGGGGCCGGTGGCCCTGGATCGAGGCCACCATGTCGAGGATCTGCTTCGTCTCGGCGACCTCGTGCACGCGGTAGACCTGCGCGCCGAGCCAGGCCGAGACGGCCGTCGTCGCCAGGGTGCCCAGCAGGCGTTCCTTGACCGGCTTGTCGAGGGTCTCGCCGACGAAGTCCTTGTTGGACAGGGAGACCAGCACCGGCCAGCCGGTGTCCGTCATCTCCGCGAGCCGCCGGGTGGCCTCCAGCGAGTGGCGGGTGTTCTTCCCGAAGTCGTGACCCGGGTCGATCATGATCGACTCCCGGGGGACGCCCAGGGCCACCGCCCGCTCCGCGAGCCCGACCGTGACGCGCAGGATGTCCGCCATCACGTCCTCGTACGAGGTCCGGTGCGGCCGGGTCCGCGGCTCGACCCCGCCGGCGTGCGTGCACACCAGGCCCGCCCCGAACCGCGCGGCGACCTCCGCGAGCCGGGGGTCCACCCCGCCCCACGCGTCGTTCAGCACGTCCGCCCCGGCCTCGCACACGGCCTCGCCGACCTCGTGCCGCCAGGTGTCCACGCTGATGACGACGTCCGGGTGGCGGCGGCGCACCTCCGCCACGAAGCCGACCGTGCGCCGGGCCTCCTCCGCCGCGTCGACGTGTTCGCCAGGGCCCGCCTTGACCCCGCCGATGTCGATGATCGCCGCGCCCTCGGCCACCGCCCGCTCGACGCGCTCCAGCGCGGGTTCGTCGCGGAAGGTCGCGCCCTGGTCGTAGAAGGAGTCCGGAGTCCGGTTCACGATGGCCATGACGACCGGCTCGTGGGTGTCGAACTCGCGCCTGCCCAGTCGCAGCATCCCGCTCTTTCC
The DNA here is from genome assembly GCF_055584685.1 of Streptomyces sp. NPDC102258. Classification (NCBI taxonomy): domain Bacteria; kingdom Bacillati; phylum Actinomycetota; class Actinomycetes; order Kitasatosporales; family Streptomycetaceae; genus Streptomyces; species Streptomyces sp. NPDC102258. Next base: position 414,440 of record NZ_JBVJLO010000004.1, on the reverse strand, counting down.
TCCTTCGGCGACCCGCTCGCCTCGTCTGCGACCTTAACCTGGTGGCCGGAGTCTCTCAGGGGAGTTGATCGTGTTCTGGTTCTTGCTGATCGCGCTGGTCGTGGTCGTGGCCGCGGTCACCCTCGCGGTGATCGGCGGAGGTACCGAGGCCGTACTGCCCGAGGCCGGGCCGGACCGGGTGGCCGACGGCCTGCCGGAGAGCCGGCCCGTGGCGCGGGCGGACATCGACGCCCTGCGGCTGCCGGTCGCGCCGCGCGGCTACCGGATGGCCGAGGTGGACGACGTACTCGACCGGCTGGCGGCCGAGCTCGCTGAGCGGGACGCGCGGATCGCCGAGCTGACGGCCGCCGTGTCCGCGCCGCAGGCCGCCCGGCCCGCCGCCCGCCCGGCCTCCGCCGACGGGACCGGCCGCGCCGAGGACGAGCGGTGAGCGGCGCCGGGCTCGTCGCCGGACCCGACGGCGCGCTGCGCTGCCCGTGGGGGCTCTCCACGGCGGACTACGTCGTCTACCACGACACCGAGTGGGGCAAGCCGGTCCACGGGGACGACGCGCTGTACGAGCGGCTGTGCCTGGAGGCCTTCCAGTCGGGGCTGTCCTGGCTGACGATCCTGCGCCGGCGCGAGGGCTTCCGCAGCGCCTTCGCCTCCTTCGAGATCGCGAAGGTCGCCGCCTTCGGGCCCGAGGACGCCGAACGGCTCCTCGGGGACGAGGGGATCATCCGCAACCGGGCCAAGATCGAGGCCACCCTCGCCAACGCCCGGGTGCTGGCGGGCTGGCGGCCGGGGGAGCTGGACGAGCTGATCTGGTCCCACGCCCCGGAGAAGCCCGGCCGGGCCCCGAGGAGCACCGCCGACGTTCCGGCGGTGACCCCGGAGTCCGTGGCCCTGGCCAAGGCCCTGAAGAAGGCGGGCATCCGCTTCGTCGGGCCGACCACCGCCTACGCCCTGATGCAGGCGTGCGGGCTGGTCGACGACCACCTCGCGGGCTGCGTCTCCCGGGGGGTGTAGGGCGTAGGGGCGTACGAGGGCTGCGGCCCGCGCCGTCAGCGGCCCAGGTAGCGCGGCGGGCGCTTGGCGAGGAAGGACTCCACCGCGATGGCGTGGTCCTCGGAGGCGCCCGCGCGGGCCTGGAGCTCCTCCTCGCGTTCCAGGGCCTCCGGGAGCGAACGGGAGGCCCCGTAGGCCAGGGACTCCTTGAGGGCCGCGTAGGCCACCGTGGGGCCCTCGGCGAGGGTACGGGCCACCGACTCGGCCTCCGCCCGCAGGGACTCGGCGGGCACCAGGCGGTTCGCGATGCCCAGCTCGAACGCCTCGCGGGCCTTCAGCGAGCGGGGGAAGAGCAGCAGGTCGGACGCGCGGGAGGCGCCGATCAGGCGGGGCAGGGTCCAGGAGACGCCGGAGTCGGCGGTCAGCGCCACCCCCGCGAAGGAGGTGTTGAAGGAGGCCGTCTCCGCGACCACGCGGAAGTCCGCCGCCAGCGCGAAGCCGAACCCCGCCCCGGCCGCGACCCCGTTCACCCCCGCGACCACCGGCTTCGGCATCTCGGTGAGCGCCCGGACGATCGGGTTGTAGTGCTCGGCGACGGTGCTCATGGTGAGGGAGGAGCCGTTCTCGCGGTCCGCGGCGAGGTTGCCGACGTGCTCCTTGAGGTCCTGGCCCACGCAGAAGGCCCGGTCGCCGGCCGCCGTCAGCAGGACCGCCCGTACGGCGGAGTCGTCGGCCGCCGCGCGGACCGCGTCGCGCAGGGCGACTTTCGCCTCCGTGTTCATGGCGTTCATCGCGTCGGGCCGGTTGATCGTGATGGTCGCGAGTCCGTCGGTCACTTCGTAGAGCACGCTGTCGGCCATGGCGGGGGTCCCCCTTCGTCGCGGGCTTGGCTACCGGCCGGTACCGGCCGGTCCAAGGGTCAGCATGGCGGACCGGACGGGGGGTGGGTGTGTGATGTGCGTCAAACGAACCGGGGGCCCTGTCCTGGGAGGGGCGGCGAAGTATCGCAGGCGGATCCCCGAAATGAGTGGTTTTGGCCGAGCGCGTTGCGCAAGCGTTCCCACCCGATGTTGGTCATCGGGTCCTGACATGCGGGATAATGGCTGGGAAGCAATGTGTTCGATGCCGGGTACTAGGCGCCTGAACGGGGCCGTCGGCTGACGATGAGCTGGTTTCAGGAAGGGGAACGAGCATGGCGGCCATGAAGCCGCGGACGGGCGACGGCCCGCTCGAGGTCACCAAGGAGGGGCGGGGCATCGTCATGCGCGTACCGCTTGAGGGCGGCGGTCGGCTCGTCGTCGAGCTGACTCCCGACGAAGCGGACGCCCTGGGTGACGCCCTGAAGAAGGTCGTCGGCTGAAGCGTCGGCACCATCTGATCTCTGCACCGCCCCGGCCGCTCCCAGCGCCCGGGGCGGTGTTGCGTCCGGACCGGGGCGCCGCTCGGGCACTGCTTCCCGGACGGCCGGCCGTCCGTACGGACTAGCGGCGGACCGCGCAGAGGAGGCCGTCGCCCACCGGGAGCAGCGCCGCCTCCAGGGCCGGGCTCTCGCGGACGCTGCGCAGCAGTTCGCGGACCCGGATCACCTCCACCGGCTGGGCCGCGGAGTCGACCGTACGGCCGTCGGAGAAGACCCCCTCGAAGCACACCAGGCCGCCGGGTCTGAGCAGGCGCAACGATTCCGCGAGGTAGTCGAGGGACTCGGAGGGGTCCCCGTCGCAGAAGACGAGGTCGTAGCCGCCGTCGGCGAGCCGCGGCAGGACGTCGAGCGCGCGGCCGGGGATGAAGCGGGCGCGGTTGCCCGCGAAGCCCGCCGCGCGGAAGGCCTGCCGGGCGAAGGCCTGCCGGTCCGGCTCGGGATCCACCGTGGTCAGGACCCCGTCGGGGCGCATGCCGTGGAGCAGGTGGATGCCGGAGACCCCGGTCCCGGTGCCGATCTCGGCGACCGCCTTGGCGTCCGCGGTGGCGGCCAGCAGGCGCAGCGCGGCCCCGGTTCCGGGGGACACGGACCGCAGGCCCGCTTCCCTGGACCGGTCGCGGGCCCATCGCAGAGCGTCGTCCTCGGCGACAAACGCGTCGGCGAACGCCCAGCTCGTCTGCCGGTTGCCGCTAATGACCCTCTCCTGTCCCCATAGTTGGCGCAACGGTGACTGTATCCGCTGACGTCGGGAACCCGCAGATGGGACCGGGCGTTGGGAGGGGTGGAGCGGGATAGAGGGGACGGCAGCGGGCAGATCGGCGGCCGGGCACCCGACACCCGTGCAAAGTTACTGCAAAAAGGCTTATCCAGAGCTGACGGGAGGGGTGGCTATGGTAGGGGCTCCGCTGGACACCACCAGAGCCGACAGGGGAGGTGCGGCTGCGCCTGTGGATCGTGGAGGCGTTCTGAGACGTCTCTTCTGGTCGGCTGGTGAGCCGAAATCCGTGACCGACATTGCTGACCGCTTCCACACCGCCCACACCGCGACCGCGACCACCGCGACCTTTGCCGCCGATGCGGGCACTCAGGCGTGGACCCCTCCCACCTGGGAGGAGATCGTCAGCACGCACAGCGCGCGGGTCTACCGTCTCGCCTATCGCCTCACCGGCAACCAGCACGACGCGGAGGACCTGACGCAGGAGGTCTTCGTCCGCGTCTTCCGCTCGCTGTCCACGTACACGCCGGGCACCTTCGAGGGCTGGCTGCACCGCATCACCACCAACCTGTTCCTGGACATGGTGCGCCGCAAGCAGCGGATCCGCTTCGACGCCCTCGGCGACGACGCCGCCGAGCGGCTGCCGAGCCGTGAGCCGTCCCCGCAGCAGGTCCTGCACGACACCCACTTCGACGCGGACGTGCAGCAGGCGCTGGACACCCTCGCGCCCGAGTTCCGCGCCGCGGTGGTGCTGTGCGACATCGAGGGGCTGTCGTACGAGGAGATCGCCGCCACGCTCGGCGTGAAGCTCGGCACCGTCCGCAGCCGCATCCACCGCGGCCGCTCGCACCTGCGCAAGGCGCTCAAGCACCGGTCCCCCGCGGCCCGGGCGGAGCAGCGCGCCCTGGCGGGCGCGTCGGTGGGCGCCCCGGGCGCCGGGGGAGAGGGCGGAGCCGAGTGAGCGGAGTCAGTCCGTCCCCCGCCGAACAACACCTGGGCGACCGGCTCGCCGCCCTGGTGGACGGGGAGCTGAAGCACGACGCGCGCGAGCGGGTACTGGCGCACCTGGCGACCTGCGCCAAGTGCAAGGCCGAGGCCGACGCGCAGCGCCGGCTGAAGACCATGTTCGTGGAGAGCGCTCCCCCGCCGTTGTCGGCGGGGCTGCTGGCGCGCCTCCAGGGGCTGCCGGGTACGGGTCCCGAGGGGCCCGAGGGCCCCTCGGGGCCCCCGGACCGGCCGCCGCTGGGCCGGGGAGCGCCGGGCGCCGATCCGTTCGCTTCGTTCGGTTACGCGGCTCCGGCCGGCCCGCGCGAGGGTTTCCGTATCCATGAGGTGGGCCGTCCCCGGCGCCGTTTCGCCGTGGTCGCGGCGGGAGCGGTGTCGCTGGCGGCGTTCGCGCTCGGGGGGTCGCTGCCGATGGACACCGTCGAGCCGAACGCGCGGGGTGACGCCCCCGCCGCCCGGCCCGGGCCCTCGCTGCCGCTGACCGACGCGGTCGTCCGCGACCGGCTGCCGAGCCCGGGCCGAGTGCCCGCCCTGGGCTCGCCGGGACCGTTCCCTGTGGCCACGCCCTCCGCACCGGCGACCGCCCTGCCGGTCTCGCTCTCCCGCTGACCCGTCCGGGGCCGGCGGGGTCCCCGGAACCGGGGGCCCCACCGGCTCCGTGGGGGTCCGGCACCTGGTTGAATCTGCGGCAGATGCGCCGCCCTGCGGTGCGAGGCCCGCGGGGAGCGTCCATGTCCGACAGTCAGTACAACGGCCCGGCCCCGACCGGGCGGAGCCACCCCGCGACCCCACCGCCCGGCCCCCGGCCGGACCCCGCGCCTGCGCCGACCCCCGAACCCGCGTCCGGGACCGCGCCCAGCCCCGAGCCTGCGTCCGGGGCCGGGACCGCGTCGAGCCCCGCGCCTGCGGTCGGGGCAGCCTCCGCGCTCCCGCCGGGCGTAGAGCCCGGGGCTGCGGAGCCCGGGGCCGCGGAGCCCGGGGCCGCGTCGAGCCCCGAGTACGGGACCGCGACGGACGCCGGGCCCGGGGTCGGGCTGTCGGGGGACAGTGGGGGCGGGGTGCGGTACGACCCCTGGGCGGAGCAGCCGCTCCAGGTGGTGGATCACGGGCCGGCGCGCCGCACTCCCGGGCTGCTGCGGGTGGTGCTGTTCGCCGTCCTGATCGCCCTGACCGCCGGAGGCGTCGGCGGCTACCTCGGCATCCTCGCCGAACGGCGCACCAACACCCGCCTGGAGCTCCCGCAGGCCGCCGTGGACGGCAAGGGCCGGGCGCCCGAGAGCGTGGCGGGCATCGCCGCCACCGCGCTGCCCGGCGTGGTCACCCTGCACGTCAACGGCAACGCCGGCGGCGGCACCGGAACCGGCTTCGTCCTGGACGACCAGGGCCACATCCTGACGAACAACCACGTCGTCGCCGACGCCAAGGACATAACGGTCACCTTCAGCACCGGCGAGAGCGTCCCCGCCGAGCTCGTCGGCCGCGACGGCGGCTACGACCTCGCGGTCGTCAAGGTCACCGGCGTCCGCGGCCTGCGCCCCCTGGCCCTCGGCAACTCCGAGAACGTCCGCGTCGGCGACCCGGTGGTGGCCATCGGCGCCCCCTTCGACCTGTCCAACACCGTCACGTCGGGCATCATCAGCGCCACCGGCCGCCCCATCACGGCGGGCGGCGACAAGGGCGACGGCAGCGACATCAGCTACGTCGACGCCCTCCAGACCGACGCCCCCATCAACCCCGGCAACTCCGGCGGCCCGCTCCTGGACTCCCGCGCCCACGTCATCGGCATCAACAGCGCCATCCGCGGCGCCGACAAGGGCGACGGCGAAGGCGACTCCACCCGCCAGAGCGGCAGCATCGGCCTCGGCTTCGCCATCCCGGTCAACCAGGGCAAGCGCGTCGCCGAGGAGCTCATCCGCACCGGCCGCGCCACCCACCCCGTCATCGGCGTCACCCTCGACATGCACTACACCGGCGACGGCGCCCGCGTGGACGCCAAGGGCGAGGACGGCAAGCCCTCCGTCGTCGCCGACGGCCCCGGCGCACGGGCCGGGATCAAGGCCGGGGACGTGATCACCAAGGTCGACGGCGTACGCGTGCACGGCGGCGACGAGCTGATCATCAAGATCCGCGCCCACCGCCCGGGCGACCGCCTCACCCTGACCGCGCTGCGCGACGGCCGGGAGCGCACCCTGGAGGTGGTGCTCGGCTCGGCGAGCGGTTCCTGACCCGAATACCGCATGACGCCCGGGTGAATCAGGGAAGAGGTCCGCACCGGCGTAGGAGCGCGCAAGGAACGCCGGGTACCGTTGTCCGGGCCGGACGTGGAGAGAGCCGAGGAGCGGCAAGGTGTTCAACGACATAGGCGCACTCGAACTGGTCACGATCGTGGTGCTCGCCATCCTCATCTTCGGCCCGGACAAGCTGCCGAAGGTGATCCAGGACGTCTCCGGCATGATCCGGAAGATCCGCTCGTTCTCCGACAGCGCCAAGCAGGACATCCGCTCCGAACTCGGCCCCGAGTTCAAGGACTTCGAGTTCGAGGACCTCAATCCGAAGAACTTCATCCGCAAGCAGCTGACCGAGAACGAGGACCTCAGGGAGATCCGCAGCAGCTTCGACCTCCGCAAGGAGCTGAACGACGTCACCGACGCGGTCAACAGCAAGGAGGCCGCGTCCGCTCCGGCCGCCCCCGCCGCGGCCGCCACGCCCGCCGCGACCGGCGGCCCCGATCTGCTGAAGAAGCCCGCCGCCCCGGCCCCGGAGCAGCGCACGCCCTTCGACGCCGACGCCACCTGAGCCGCCGCCTGACCGGCGAGCCGGGGGTCGGATGGCTATCCTCCATCTGTCCGGAACCAGGACGCCCGAGGGGGGCCGGAGGTTCCGGACCCGACGGAACGAGAGGCCGCCCAGATGGAGACGACGCGTAGCAGCCGGGTGGGCGTGCAGCCCGCTGAAGCCCTTGACGCGCCCCCGCAGACCGAGCAGCAGCCGCCCGAGCCCGCCGCCGAGCCCGGCCGGGAGCAGGCCCAGGAGCCCGCTCCGGAGCCGGCCCACGAGGCCGGCGCGCCCGTTCCGGCGGCCCGCCGGACGGCGGACGGGTACCTGAAGGCGGACTTCCCCTGGTACGGGCTGGACGCGGCCTTCACCGGCCCCCGCTGGCTCATGCAGGTCGCCGCCGGCGCCGACGGCACCGTGGAGCACGGCTCGACCGGCCACGGCGACGAGCCGTCCGTCCGCGGGGAGATCGCGACGGGCGAGAAGGAACGCTTCGCGGTGGTGATCACGGTGGCCAGCAACCCGCTGCGCCGCAGCGGCGACGGCACCGGCGTCCTGGAGGCCACCTCGGTCTCCTCGGCGGCCTGGCTGGCCGGCTCCGGCCTGCTGGCCCACACCTGGCCGCAGCAGATGGACCACACCCTGCGCGACGACTGGCTGGAGCAGCAGACCGAAGCCGCCTGGGAGCTCGCCGACGACCTCGCGGGGCCCGACTGGTCGACGCTGTCCCTGCCGGTGGACGGGGAGCCGACGCCGTTCCACTACCGCGAGTCGGAGTTCGGCTGGGTGCTGGCCGGCTCCACCGGGAGCGGGGTCCACCTGGGCGCGTACGGGCGCGGGATGAGCGCGTACGGGCTGGGCTTCTCGGCGATCCCGGACCTCGGCGCGTACGAGTAGCCGCGCGGGCGCCCGCGTACGGGAAAGGGCACCGCCGGCTGGCGGTGCCCTTCGCGGTGGAGCGGTGTCAGAACTTGTTGCGCGGGGTGATGCCCAGCGACATGCCCGACAGGCCGCGGGAGCGCCCGCCCAGCTTCCCCGCGATCGCGCGCAGCGCCGCACCGGCCGGCGAGTCGGGGTCCGAGAGGACCACCGGGCGGCCGTCGTCGCCGCCCTCGCGCAGCCGTACGTCGATCGGGATGGTGCCGAGCACCGGCACGGACGCGCCGACCGTCTTGGTCAGGCCGTCGGCGACCTTCTGGCCGCCGCCCGAGCCGAAGACGTCCAGCATCTCGTCGCAGTGCGGGCACGGCAGGCCCGACATGTTCTCGACGACGCCGACGATCTTCTGGTGGGTCTGCACGGCGATCGAGCCGGCCCGCTCGGCGACCTCGGCGGCCGCCTGCTGCGGGGTGGTCACGACGAGGATCTCGGCGTTCGGCACCAGCTGCGCCACGGAGATCGCGATGTCGCCCGTACCCGGCGGCAGGTCCAGCAGCAGCACGTCCAGGTCGCCCCAGAAGACGTCCGCGAGGAACTGCTGGAGCGCGCGGTGCAGCATCGGGCCGCGCCACACGACCGGCGCGTTGCCCGGGGTGAACATGCCGATCGAGATGACCTTCACGCCGTGCGCCGACGGCGGCATGATCATGTTCTCGACCTGGGTGGGACGGCCCTCGACGCCGAGCATGCGCGGCACGCTGTGGCCGTAGATGTCCGCGTCGACCACGCCGACCTTCAGGCCGTCGGCCGCCATCGCCGCGGCGAGGTTGACCGTGACGGAGGACTTGCCGACACCGCCCTTGCCGGAGGCGACCGCGTACACCCGGGTCAGGGAGCCGGGCTTGGCGAAGGGGACCTCGCGCTCGGCGGTGCCGCCGCGCAGCGTGGCCGCCAGGTCCTTGCGCTGCTCGTCGCTCATCACGTCGAGGGTGACGGCGACGGAGGTTACGCCCGCGACCTTCTCGACGGCCTCGGTGACGTTCTTGGTGATGGTCTCGCGCATGGGGCAGCCCGACACCGTGAGGAAGACCGTGACGGCGACGGCGCCGCCCTCGCCGATCTCCACCGATTTGACCATGCCGAGCTCGGTGATCGGCCGGTGGATCTCGGGGTCGTTCACCGTCGACAGCGCGTCCAGGATCGCGTCCTGCTCGGGCGCGGCGGCGTCGGCGGCGGAGCTTGTGTCGGTAGCCATGCCCCGATGGTACGGCGCGGTGGCGCGGCTCGGGAAAGCCCGTCAGCGGTCGCCTTCGTCACTTTCGTCGGAGAACAGCCGCCGCTCCTCCATCTCCTTGATCAGGTCCTGGAACTCCGACCTGATCCAGTCGCGGGTGGCCACCTCGCCCAGGCCCATCCGCAGCGCCGCGATCTCCCGCGTCAGGTACTCGGTGTCCGCGATGGACCGCTCGTTCTGCTTGCGGTCCTGCTCGTGGGTGACGCGGTCGCGGTCGTCCTGCCGGTTCTGCGCGAGCAGGATCAACGGGGCGGCGTAGGACGCCTGGAGGGACAGCATCAGCGTCAGGAAGATGAAGGGGTACTGGTCGAAGCGCAGGTGGTCGGGGGCGAAGATGTTCCACAGCACCCACAGGACGATGACCAGCGTCATCCAGACGATGAACCGGCCGGTGCCGAGGAAGCGGGCGACCCGCTCCGACAGCCGGCCGAAGGCCTCCGGGTCGTACTCGGGCAGCAGCTTGCGGCGGGCCGGCCGCGGCTGGTCCAGCCGTACGCGCGGCCGCGCGAGCGCGCTCGCGCCAGTGGCCGCGCCGGCCTTGGCCCGCTCGGCGGGACGTTCCGGCCGCTCGTGGCGCAGCCGCTCCGCCGCCTCCTCCAGCCGGTCCGAGAGCCCCTCGCGGGCCTGGTCGCGCCGCTCACGGCGCCGTTCGCGCGCCGCGTCCCCGCGGCCCCGCTCAGTGGCCACGCACGGCCTCCTCGGAATGGAAGTCCGTCTCCCGCCAGTCGTCCGGCAGCAGGTGGTCCAGTACGTCGTCGACGGTGACCGCGCCCAGCAGCGAGCCGCTCTCGTCGACGACGGGCGCCGCCACCATGTTGTACGCGGCCAGGTAGCTGGTCACCGCCGGCAGCGAGGCGTCCGGCCGCAGCGGCGGCAGGTCCGCGTCCACCAGCGAGCTGACCAGGGTGAACGGGGGGTCCCGCAGCAGCCGCTGGAAGTGCACCGTCCCCAGGTACTTGCCGGTCGGCGTCTCGTCCGGCGGCCGGCACACGTACACCTGCGCCGCCAGCGCCGGGGACAGGTCCGACTTGCGTACGCGGGCCAGCGCGTCGGCGACCGTGGCGTCCGGGCGCAGCACGATCGGCTCGGTGGTCATCAGGCCGCCCGCGGTGTTCTCCTCGTACGACAGCAGGCGCCGCACGTCGGCCGCGTCGTCGGGCTGCATCAGCGTGAGCAGCCGCTCCTTCTCCTCCTCCGGCAGCTCGGAGAGCAGGTCGGCCGCGTCGTCGGGGTCCATCGCCTCCAGGACGTCGGCGGCGCGCTCCTCCTTCAGCTTGCCGAGGATCTCCACCTGGTCGTCCTCGGGCAGCTCCTCCAGCACGTCCGCGAGGCGGTCGTCGTCGAGGGCGTTGGCCACCTCGGCGCGCCGCTTGGGCGTCAGGTGGTGCAGCACGTTGGCGAGGTCGGCCGGGCGCATCGTCTCGAAGGTGGCGACCAGGTTCTCGGCGCCCTGCCCGTGCTCCTCCAGCGAGAACCCGGTCACCGCCGACCACTCGACGGTCAGGGTCTCGCCCCGGCGGCGCAGCGCGCCCCCCTTGCCCTTGCGTACGAAGATCCGGTCGATCTCCCAGTCGCGGCGGGCCGGGAGCTGCTGGATGGCCACGTCCAGGACGGTGACCACCTCGCCGGTGGCGACGAGCGTCACCCGGCGGTCCAGCAGTTCGCCGAGGACCAGCCGTTCGGTGGGGCGCTGTTCGAAGCGCCGCATGTTGACGACACCGGTGGTGATGACCTGTCCGGACTCCACGCCCGTCACCCGGGTCATCGGCAGGAAGATCCGGCGGCGGCTGACCACCTCGACCACCAGGCCCAGCAGCCGGGGCGGGCGGCCGCCCACGCGCAGCATGGCGACGAGATCGCGGACCCGGCCGACCTGGTCGCCGCCGGGGTCGAAGACGGGCACACCCGACAGATGCGAGACGAAGATCCGCGGGGCGCCTGCAGCCATCCGAGCGCCTCCTAGAGCGTCCATCACCAGTCCTGCCGTGCCTCAGGCTAGCCCGTGCCACGGGAAACCGTCCTGGTGGGGGCCTCCTCCCGGGGGTCCCGCGGGGGCCCGTCCGGGGGCGGGTACGCTGCCTGCTGCCCGCAGACGTCCGAGGAGAGGCACCTGCCCGTGACCGCCTACACCCCTGCCGCACGGCTGCGCCGGGCCGCCTTCATCGGTGTCCTGTGCGCGGGCCTCACCGTGACCGCGACGGGTTGCGGGGGCACTGCGGAGGACCCCGACAAGGGGACGAACGGGGTCGGCAAGCTCGGCGCGGACAAGATCGAGGACCAGGCGAAGGCGGCCGCGACGGCGGCGGGCTCGGTGCACCTGTCGGGCACCCTGGTCACCGGCGGCACGACCTTCACCCTCGACATGCGGCTGAAGGCGGACGGCGGCTCCGGCGAGGTGAAGTCCCCGAGCGACACCTTCCAGCTGCTGCGGGTCGGCGAAGCGCTGTACCTGAAGGCCGGCGCGGCCTTCTGGGGGAAGTCGGACTCGGCGGGCAAGCTCGGCGGCAAGTACGTGAAGGTCCCCGAGAACGACCCCTCGTACAAGCAGTTCCGCGGGTTCACCGACATGCACGTCCTGCTCGACGGGCTGCTCGGGCTCCAGGGCAAGCTGACCAAGGGCGCCTACACCACCGTCGGGCACGTGCGCGCGGTGCCGGTCTCGGCGGACGCGGGCAAGAGCGGCAAGCTGACGGTGTCCCTGGAGGGGACCCCGTACCCGCTGCTGATGGAACGCGCGGGCGGCGCCGGCCGGGTGGAGCTCTCCGAATGGGGCAGGCCCTTCCCGCTGGAGGCGCCCGCGGAGGACCAGACGGTGGACTACGGCTCCCAGCTGCCGACCACCAAGGACGGCAAGGACACGGGCACCGGTACGGGTACGGGCTCGGGCGGGCCGGCCCCGGCGAAGACCGGGGGCTCCGGCTCCGGCCAGGGCGCCGACCCGGGCAGCGGCTGACCCGCCCGGCCCCCGCCTACCCCTTGCTCTTCTTCCGCTTCAGCAGCAGCTTCGGCAGACCCGCCGGGACGGCCCTGCGGGTGATCGCGGGGGAGGGCAGCGGAGCCGCGGCCAGCGAACCGCCGGGCAGCTCACCGGCCACCGCGACGGGCTCCAGGCGCAGCAGCCGGCACTCGCGGGCCCAGCGCTCGGTCATCCGCTCCGAGTCGGGCGCGTTCAGCCGCTTGCCCTTGAGCTCGGCGACGGCGGCCTCCCACGACCGGCTGCCGGGCACGAGTTCGCGTACGGCCGCCGTCCAGGCGACGAGCCGGCCGCCCTTGTCCTTGCTGCGCACGGTCACCTCGGCGGCGCCGCCGTCGGTGAGGCCGGGGAACGGCTGCTCACCGGGCCCGTCCCCGAGCACGTGCGCCGCACCGTCCACCCAGGCGTGCCACAGGGCCCGGTCGGCGCCCGCGCCGCGGACCCAGATCAGGCCGGACTTCTTGGAGGCCTCCTCGACGAGGGCCAGATCGAGCGTGCTGAGAGTCATGCCGACAGGTTAGGGGCTCCGGCCCCGGCGGCTACAGCCAGCCGTTGCGCCGGAGCGTCCGGTGGATGACGAAGCAGCTGCCCACGATCGCGGCCATCACCACCGGGTAGCCGTAGCGCCAGTGCAGCTCGGGCATGTGGTCGAAGTTCATCCCGTACACCCCGCAGATCATCGTCGGCACGGCGATGATCGCGGCCCACGAGGTGATCTTGCGCATGTCCTCGTTCTGGGCGACGGAGGCCTGCGCCAGATTGGCCTGGAGGATCGAGTTCAGCAGCTCGTCGAAGCCGACGACCTGCTCGTGGACGCGCGCCAGGTGGTCGGCCACGTCGCGGAAGTACTTCTGGATGTCCGGGTCGACCAGCCGCATGGGCCGCTCGCTGAGCAGCTCCATCGGCCGCAGCAACGGGGCGACCGCCCGCTTGAACTCCAGCACCTCGCGCTTGAGCTGGTAGATCCGGCCCGCGTCGCCGCCCCGGGCGACGCCCTTGGCGGGAGCGGCGAACACCGCGCTCTCCACCTCGTCGATGTCGTCCTGGACGGCGGCGGCCACCGCGATGTAGCCGTCGACGACGTGGTCGGCGAGGGAGTGCAGGACGGCGGAGGGGCCGCGCGAGAGCAGTTCGGGATCGTCCTGGAGGCGGTGGCGCAGGCTCCGCAGCGAGCCCTGGCCGCCGTGCCGGACGGTGATGACGAAGTCGGGACCGGTGAAGCACATCACCTCGCCGGTCTCCACGACCTCGCTGGTCGCGGTGAGTTCGGCGTGCTCCACGTAGTGGATCGTCTTGAAGACGGTGAACAGCGTGTCGTCGTAGCGCTCCAGCTTCGGCCGCTGGTGCGCGTGCACCGCGTCCTCCACGGCCAGCGGGTGCAGCCCGAACTCGGCGGCGATCCCCGCGAACTCCGCCCCGGTCGGCTCGTGCAGGCCGATCCAGGCGAAGCCGCCGTCCTGACGAACCCGGCGCATCGCCTCACGCGGGGTCAGACAGCCGCGTCCCGAGGCCCGGGCGTCGCGCCGGCCGTCGCGGTACACGGCGCAGTCGACCACCGCGCTGCTCGCGGACGGGTCACGGGTGGTGTCGTAGCCGGGCTGCACGGGCGTGGAGCGGCGCAGGGCCGGGCGGACGGCGGCACGGAGGTAGGGCAGCATCGACATGGCAGGCTCCTTCGCGCGTACGGCTGCGGACCGTACGGGTGGGAGGCCCTCCGGGAGCGGGGGCGGGCAGGCCCGGGCAGGGGGAGGGAAAAGGACGGGAGGACGAAGTTCTGCCGTCGCCCTTCTGCTGATCGGAAGATCAAAGGGGGCGCGGAACGCCCTGCACAGAAGCGGAAGAGCGATCGGTACTGCACGATCGACTTCGATCCATCGCAGCCCCACCTCCTCCGGCCGGTCCCCCGTGGGGGACGTCCTGTCGCCGGAGCGCTGAAACATCTCCCCCAGCCACCGCTGGGAGGGACCCCTGCTGCGTGTCACCCCGACCAGCTGTCAACACTATCAGCCGACGGATGGTCAAGACCCGCCCTTTACCCGGCTGATAGGAGTTCTATGCTCACTTCATGGCAGAAATTCTGGCCCTCGTCGAGGCCCGGCTGCGCGGTGCGTTCGGTGACCCCGACGCCCGTGCCGCCGTCACCTTCCTGGGCACCGACCGCATCGAGGTACTCCGTTTCGCCGAGGGCGACCTCGTCCGTTACGCCACCCTCGGGATGTCCGCGCACCCGATGACCGACCCGACCGCCGTGGTCGCCGACCCGGTGCGCGGCCCGCGCGCCGAGCTGGTGCTCACCGTACGGGCGGGTCTCGCGCCGACCGACAAGCTGCTGCGGCCGCTCGCGGTGCTGGCGGCCTCGCCGATGGTGGAGGGGCTGATCGTGGCCCCGGGCGCCTCCCTCGACGTGGGCGAACCGCTGTGGGACCAGGCGCCGTTCAGCTCGGTCCTCGTCGCCGAGCCGGGGGGCCTCGTCGAAGACCTGGAACTGGACGAGCCGATGGACCTTGTCCGCTTCCTGCCCCTCCTGCCCATGACGGCGAACGAGGCCGCCTGGAAGCGGGTGCACGGCGCGGCGGCCCTCCAGGAACGCTGGCTCGCCCGGGGTACCGATCTGCGTGATCCCCTGCGTACGGCCGTCGCGCTGGACTGAGCGGCGCGCCCGCGGGTACGGATGACATCCGGACGGGTGATCGTGCCTTGACGGGGCGCCGGGCGGGGAGGAGCGTGCTTCCTATGAGGGGCGAACCGAGTTGCCCGAAGTGCGGTGGCCGGGTGCGGGCGCCCGGTCTTTTCGGCGACTCCTGGCAGTGCGCGATCCACGGCGCCGTGCATCCGCTGCAACCCGTCATCCCGCCCAGCGTCGAGGGCCTCAGCGTGGTGGTGAACCGGGCGCGGGTGCCCGTGTGGATGCCGTGGCCGCTGCCGGTGGGCTGGCTGTTCACCGGCGTCGCCTCCGCCGGGGACGACCGCAGCGGGGGCCGCGCCACCGCCGTGGCCTGTTCGGGCCCCGGGCCGCTGGGCGGACTCGGCGAGCTCCTGCTGGTCGCCGAGGAACTCGGCGTCGGCCTCGGCTCCCGCTTCGCGGGCATCGACGCCCCCGACCCGGGCTCCTACATCGACGTCTCCGCCCCGCCGCACGCCAAGGTCGTCGCCGCAGGGCGGCCGACGCCGCTGTGGCACGTCAGCGGGGTGCCGGACGACCGGGCCGTGTTCGCGGGCGAGGCGCGCGGGCTGTGGCTGTGGGCCATCGTCTGGCCGGAGCAGTCCGGACTCCTGATGTACGACGAACTCGTCCTCACCGACCTCCGCGACGCGGGCTCCGAAGTCGAACTCCTGCCCTGCGGCGCCCTGACGCCGCGCATCCTGTCCTAGGCCGCCGGCCGCCGGCCGCCGGGCGGGGCCGCCGGGCGTGGCCGGGGGCGGCCGACGGGTGGGTATCCTGGAGTGTCCCCCTCGTCCGTTCGAAATCCTGGAGCCCGGCTGTGCGCATCGACCTGCACACCCACTCCACGGCTTCCGACGGCACCGACACCCCCGCCGAACTGGTACGGGGCGCCGCCCGCGCGGGGCTGGACGTGATCGCGCTGACCGACCACGACACCGTCGGGGGACACGCCGAGGCCATCGCCGCGCTCCCGGCCGGGCTCACGCTCGTGACCGGCGCCGAATTGTCCTGCCGCCTCGACGGCATCGGCATGCACATGCTCGCGTACCTCTTCGACCCGGAGGAGCCCGAGCTTTCCCGCGAGCGGGAACTCGTACGCGACGACCGCACCCCGCGCGCCCGGGCCATGGTCGCCAAGCTGCGCGCGCTCGGCGTGGACGTCACCTGGGAGCAGGTGGCCCGGATCGCCGGGGACGGCTCCGTGGGGCGCCCGCACATCGCCACCGCCATGGTCGAGCTGGGCGTCGTACCGACCGTGTCGGACGCCTTCACCGCGGACTGGCTCGCCGACGGCGGCCGCGCGTACGCCGAGAAGCACGAGCTCGACCCCTTCGATGCCATCCGCCTGGTCAAGGCGGCCGGCGGGGTCACCGTCTTCGCGCACCCCGCCGCCGTCAAGCGCGGCGCGTGCGTGCCCGAGAGCGCCATAGCCGCGCTCGCGGCCGCTGGTCTGGACGGTATCGAGGTGGACCACATGGACCACGACGCCGCCACCCGGGCGCGTCTGCGCGGCCTGGCCGCGGACCTCGGTCTGCTGACGACCGGCTCCAGCGACTACCACGGCAGCCGCAAGACCTGCCGCCTCGGGGAGTACACCACCGACCCCGAGATCTACGGCGAGATCACCCGCCGCGCCACCGGGGCCTTCCCCGTCCCCGGCGCCGGTGGAGACGCCCGCGCCTGAGGCGCCACGCCCGGGGCGCCGCGCCGCGTCGTTCGGGTCCCTTCCCCCCTTTTCGTCACACCCCTCACCTGCAAGGCATCACTGTGTTCGACTTCGCCGTCTTCGGATCCCTTTTTCTCACGCTTTTTGTGATTATGGACCCCCCGGGGATCACGCCGATCTTCCTCGCCCTGACCTCCGGGCGCCCCGCCAAGGTGCAGCGCCGCATGGCCTGGCAGGCGGTGTGCGTGGCTTTCGGCGTCATCGCCGTCTTCGGCATCTGCGGCCAGCAGATCCTGGACTACCTGCACGTCTCCATCCCGGCGCTGATGATCGCGGGCGGTCTGCTGCTCCTGCTCATCGCGCTGGACCTGCTCACCGGCAAGACGGACGAGCCCAAGCAGACCAAGGACGTCAACGTCGCCCTCGTCCCGCTGGGCATGCCCCTGCTGGCCGGGCCCGGCGCGATCGTGTCCGTGATCCTCGCCGTGCAGAAGGCCGACGGCTTCACCGGCCAGGTCTCCGTGTGGTGCGCGATCATCGCCATGCACCTGGTGCTGTGGCTGACCATGCGCTACTCGCTGGTGATCATCCGGGTCATCAAGGACGGCGGCGTCGTCCTCGTCACCCGCCTGGCCGGCATGATGCTGTCGGCCATCGCCGTCCAGCAGATCATCAACGGCGTGCTCCAGGTCGTCCGCGGCGCCTGAGGCCGCCCGCGCACACGAACGCCCCCGCACCGTCGTCGGTGCGGGGGCGTTTTCGCGAAAGCATCAGGAGGACGCCGTCTCGGCCGGCCGGATGAGGATGCGCTGGCCCACCGCGGCGGCCTGCTGCACGATCCGGTTGACGGAGGCCGCGTCCACGACGGTGCTGTCCACGGCGGACCCGTCGACGTCGTTCAGGCGCAGAATCTCGAAGCGCATCGCTTCTCCCTTCGTCGGTGTTCTCCTTGCAGAGTGTTCAACGGAGGGCCTGCATGAAACATTCCCTACGCTAAGGAAATTTTTTCATAAGCTAACTACCGGCCGCTCGAAGAACGCCAGAAGTCCGCTAGAGCACCCGCCGTGACCTGCGGATTCTCCGCATTGGGGGAGTGTTCCGCGCCCTCCACCCGCACCCGCGAAGCGCCCAGCCGCACGGCCATCTCGTCCATCTCGGGCACCGGCCACGCGTAGTCGACCGTCCCCGACAGCACCAGCTTCGGCAGCGGCGCCGCCGCCAGCTCCGCCACCCGGTCCGGCTCCCCGATCAGCACCCGCCCGGTCGCGATCAGCTGCTCCGGTACGGTGCCCAGCCAGCGCGTCCGCAGGAACTCCGCCAGCTCGGGCGTGTCCGCCGCCGACTCCTCGGGGTCGGTGGGGTCCTCGGCCCGCATCGCCGCCCAGACCGCCGCCATGCTTTCGGCGGGCGGCAGCTCGCGCAGCCCCTCCAGTGCCGCGACCAGCAGCTTCGTGCGCGCCCGCTGCTCCTCGGCGATGGCGCCCGGCCCGCTGCTCATCAGGGTGAGGGAGGCGAAGGGAGCCGGGTCGCGCAGCACCGCCGCGCGGGCGACGAGCCCCCCGAGGGAGTGCCCGACCAGGTGCACCGGGCCCGCACCGAGCGCGGCGGCCTGCGCCAGCACGTCGTGGCCGAGTTCCTCCAGCGCGTACGCGGACTCCTCGCGCGGGCCGGGGCTCTCGTGCTGGCCGCGCCCGTCGACGGCGACCACCCGGTAGCCGGCCGCGGCGAGCGGCTCCAGCAGGCCGATGAAGTCCTCCTTGCTGCCGGTGTACCCGGGGACCAGCAGGGCGGTGCCGCGCACGGGCCCGCCCGCCTCGTGCACGGCGAAGTCACCCCGCGCGGTGCTCAGGCGGTACGCGCGGGCGGCGGGCGGCAGGGTCAGGCGCGGCGGCTTGCTCATGGCCCGAGGTTACCGGCCCGTACGCCCCGGGTACGAGAACGGCCCCGGCCCCCTCGCAAGGGGACCGGGGCCGTTCTCGTACGGGGTGCTACGCCTCCGGCGCGGCCTCGGCGGCCTTGCGGGTCCGGGTGCGCTTCGGCTTGGCCGCAGCGGCCTCGGCGGCGGCGGGCGCCTCGGCGGCGGGGGCCTCGACGGCCTTCCGCGTCCGGGTGCGCTTCGGCTTGACCGGCGCCTCCTCGGCCACGGCGGCGGCCGGAGCGGCGGCGGTGGCCGCCACGGCCTTGCGGGGCCGGGTGGTGGTGCGGCGGGCCTTGACGGGCTCGACCATCGGGGCCATCTGGAAGTCCGGCTCGTCCACGGCGGGCGCGGCGACCTTGCGGGGACGACGCACCTTGACCGGCGCCTCCTCCACCACGGCGGCGGCCTCGGCGACCGGCGCGACGGCGGCGGGCGCCTCGGCGGCCTTGCGGGTCCGGGTACGGCGGGCCTTGACCGGCGCCTCCTCGGCCACGGCCGGAGCCGGGACCTCGACGACCGCCGGAGCGGCCGGAGCCTCGACCACGGCCGGGGCCACGGCGGCTTCGGCCACGGCGGCCTCGGCTGCCACGGCCGCGGCGGCCTGGGCGCCCACCCGGGTGCGGCGGCGGCGCGGACGGCGCGCCTCCTCGCCCGCCGGAGCGGCACCGGGGACCTCGGCGGCCGGAGCCGCCGGGGCGGCGGACGCGTCCTCGGCGCCCAGCTCCGAACCACCACGGGTACGGCGGCGCTGACGCGGCGTCCCGGTGCGCGCGGGGCGCTCCTCGGTGACCACGGCGGCGGCGGCCGGACCGCGGCCGCCACGGCCACCGCGCCCGCCGGTCTCGCCCAGGTCCTCCACGTCCTCGGCCTTCAGGCCGGCCCGCGTGCGCTCGGCGCGCGGCAGGATGCCCTTGGTGCCGGCCGGGATGTTCATTTCCTCGTACAGGTGCGGGGACGTGGAGTACGTCTCGACCGGGTCGTGGAAGTCCAGCTCCAGCGCCTTGTTGATCAGCTGCCAGCGCGGGATGTCGTCCCAGTCGACCAGGGTGACGGCGATGCCCTTGTTGCCCGCGCGGCCGGTGCGGCCCACGCGGTGCAGGAAGGTCTTCTCGTCCTCCGGCGCCTGGTAGTTGATGACGTGCGTCACGCCCTCGACGTCGATGCCGCGCGCGGCGACGTCGGTGCACACCAGCACGTCGACCTTGCCGTTGCGGAACGCGCGCAGCGCCTGCTCACGGGCGCCCTGGCCGAGGTCGCCGTGGACGGCGCCGGAGGCGAAGCCGCGCTTCTCCAGCTGCTCGGCGATGTCGGCCGCCGTGCGCTTGGTGCGGCAGAAGATCATGGCGAGGCCACGGCCCTCGGCCTGGAGGATGCGGGAGACCAGCTCCGGCTTGTCCATGTTGTGCGCACGGAAGACGTGCTGCTTGATGTTCGCGACGGTCACGCCCTCGCCCTCGGGAGAGGTGGCGCGGATGTGCGTCGGCTGCGTCATGTACCGGCGGGCCAGTCCGATGACGGCGCCCGGCATGGTCGCCGAGAACAGCATCGTCTGGCGCTTCGCGGGCAGGTAGTTCATGATCTTCTCGACGTCGGGCAGGAAGCCCAGGTCGAGCATCTCGTCGGCCTCGTCGAGGACGAGGGCCTTGACGCGGGAGAGGTCGAGCTTCTTCTGCCCGGCCAGGTCCAGCAGGCGGCCCGGGGTGCCGACGATCACGTCGACGCCCTTCTTGAGCGCCTCGACCTGGGGCTCGTACGCGCGGCCGCCGTATATGGCGAGGACGCGGACGTTGCGGACCTTGCCCGCGGTCAGGAGGTCGTTGGTGACCTGGGTGCACAGCTCGCGGGTCGGAACCACCACGAGGGCCTGCGGGGCGTCGGTCAGCTGCGCGGGCGTGGCCCGGCCGGCCTCGACGTCCGCGGGGACGACGACCCGCTCCAGCAGGGGGAGGCCGAAGCCCAGCGTCTTGCCGGTGCCGGTCTTGGCCTGGCCGATGACGTCCGTGCCGGAAAGGGCGACGGGGAGGGTCATCTCCTGGATCGGGAAGGGGGACACGATGCCGACGGCTTCCAGAGCCTCGGCCGTCTCGGGAAAGATCCCGAGGTCACGGAACGTAGTCAGGGTGCTGCCTCTTCTGTGAGACGCGGCGCGAGGCGGCGAGGGGGGTCGTACCGTGCCGGGCTTGCAGTAACGCCCACCCACGTTCGGGCGGGCCGTACAAAGCTGCGCGGGACCACTAGCCTTCGCTCAAGCGCTTCTGCCGCTGAGGGGGCCCCTCGTGCGGAGGCGGTACGCATGGACGTACGCACCGCACCGAGGGCGGTCGGGGTGGAGCCGATCGGGCCACCGACCGGGCATCCTCATTCGGATGGCCCGCCGAGTATCCGGCAGGCGCATTACCACTGTACCCCGGAATCGCGCAGGTGTGTCGGGTGAATTCACCGGGTAGGCGGGTTTAGGCGGACTGAGCAGGGGGTTCGTGCCGCCTTTCGGCGGGCTATTGTGCGGAGCATGTCGACCGTAGAAAACGCATCTCCCGCCGACGACGGCGCGCCCGAGGAGGCGCAGGGCATCGCCGCCCAGGACTGGGCGACCGCCTCGGCCTCCCCCCAGTACCGGGCCGCCGTCGTGGACCTGCTCGGCGCGCTGGCGTACGGGGAACTCGCGGCCTTCGAGCGCCTCGCCGAGGACGCCAAGCTCGCGCCCACCCTGGGCGACAAGGCCGAGCTGGCGAAGATGGCCTCCGCCGAGTTCCACCACTTCGAGCGGCTGCGCGACCGGCTCGCGGCGATCGACGCCGAGCCGACCGCCGCGATGGAGCCCTTCGCCAAGGGCGTGGACGACTTCCACCGCCAGACCGCCCCCTCCGACTGGCTGGAGGGCCTGGTCAAGGCCTATGTCGGCGACTCCATCGCCAGCGACTTCTACCGCGAGGTCGCCACCCACCTCGACACCGACACCCGCGCCCTGGTCGTCGGAGTCCTCGACGACACCGGCCACGGCGGCTTCGCCGTCGAGAAGGTGCGCGCGGCGATCGAGGCGGACCCGCGGGTCGGCGGCCGACTCGCGCTGTGGGCCCGCCGTCTGATGGGGGAGGCCCTCTCGCAGGCCCAGCGCGTGGTCGCCGAGCGCGACGCCCTCTCCACCATGCTGGTCGGCGGCGTCGACGGGATGGCGGCGGGCTTCGACCTCGCGGCCGTCGGCGAGATGTTCACCCGGATCACCAAGGCCCACACCAGGCGGATGGCGGCCCTCGGCCTCGCCGCCTGACCGCTCACCCCGCCTCCCTACGTCACCGGCCCCGGCCGCGGAAACCTCCGCGGCCGGGGCCGGCGTACGAGTGGGGTTCAGGCCGGGCTCCGGGTCAGGCTCCAGTCCCGCTCAACCGCGCGACGGGAGCGAAAACGGAGGCCGCCGGGAGGTCCTGCCGGAACCCCCGGAAGGCCGCAGCAGCAGCGAGACCACGACGGCCGACACGCTGAGGCCGCCGAGGAAGGTCGCGAGCAGCGTGTTGTGCCCCGGGCCGAGCGCGGTGTGTGTCAGATATGCCCCGAAGAGCGCCCCCGACACACCGCTGACCAGCACCGTTCTCGTGGAGGGCAGCCGCTTGGCGAGTACGCGGACGGCAGCTCCCGCCAGCGCGAGGCCGATCAGGCCGGAGCCGAGCGCCTCCATCAGCAGCATCACGTCACTCCCCTACGTCAGGGCGAACCGGGTCACAGCGGTCCTACCCGAAGCGGAAGAAACGGAAACGGCCCGGCGGAACCAACCGCCGGGCCGTACCTCGATGATGCCGGTGACTCAGATGTGACGCAGATACGACTCAGAGAGCGCCGAAACCGACCTTGCGCACGCTCGGCTCGCCCAGGTCGACGTACGACAGGCGCTCCGACGGCACGAGGACCTTGCGGCCCTTGTTGTCGGTCAGGCTCAGCAGCGGCGACTGGCCGGACAGCGCGGCGGTGACCACGGACTCCAGCTCCTCGGCGCTCAGGTCGCTCTCCAGCACGATCTCCCGGGGTGCGTGCTGCACGCCGATCTTGACCTCCACGGCTATGTCCCTCCGACGGTCCGTTTCGCGCGATCAGCCGCGCCGTACCCGGACCACATTAGCCCGTAGAGAGGACACGACCGCTTCCCCGCGAACACGCTCGCAGCGAACAGTGGCCGGTCAGGCCTCCGCTCCGCCCTCGCTGCCGTGCAGCGGGAATCCGGCGATGCCGCGCCAGGCGAGGGAGGTCAGCAGGCCCACCGCCGTATCGCGGGCGACCGGGCTCGCGCTGGACAGCCAGTAGCGGGCCACGACCTGCGAGACCCCGCCGAGGCCCACGGCCAGCAGCATCGACTCGTCCTTCGACAGGCCCGTGTCCTCGGCGATGACGTCCGAGATGGCCTCCGCGCACTGCAGGGACACCCGGTCGACGCGCTCGCGCACCGCCGGCTCGTTCGTCAGGTCCGACTCGAAGACCAGCCGGAACGCGCCGCCCTCGTCCTCCACGTACGCGAAGTAGGCGTCCATCGTCGCCGCGACGCGCAGCTTGTTGTCGCTGGTGGACCCCAGCGCCGTGCGCACCGCCACCAGCAGTGCCTCGCAGTGCTGGTCCAGCAGGGCCAGGTACAGGTCGAGCTTGCCGGGGAAGTGCTGGTACAGCACCGGCTTGCTGACCCCGGCGCGCTCCGCGATGTCGTCCATCGCGGCGGCGTGGTAGCCCTGCGCGACGAACACTTCCTGGGCCGCGCCCAGGAGCTGGTTGCGCCGGGCCCGGCGCGGCAGTCGCGTGCCCCGCGGACGCGCTGCCTCGGTCTGCTCGATGGCTGTCACGCCGCCTCCCACTTTCTCTAAGAACACAGTGCGTTCTGCGCCGCGCCCGCCATCGTACTTTTCGGTAACCGAATCTGGTGGGTTCAAGCCGAGTTTTCTCGCGGTGCGGACCGCCCTGGGACACCGCTGACCCGCTGGTCAGCGCCGGTCAGCGGTAGTCGTCCTCGTCCAGCGGGACCACCCGTGCCTGCTCGGCGGCATCGGCCTCCGGGGCGTCGAGCGGCTCCAGGCCGTCGAGCGCGTCGTCCTCCTGCGGCTGGATATCGGTGTCCTGCTCGGCGGCGTCCGCCTCCGGGGCCTCCGGGCCGGGCGTCTCCCGGAGCTGTTCCCGGAAGGTGTCCGGGTCCGCGGGGTCGACAGTCATGGGGCTCCCCTCGCCTTCGGTCGTTTCCCCTTAGAGCCTAGGAGGATCGGGAGCGCGCCGCCAGGTGGTCTTGTGACCGCCAACACAAGCGAAGACCCGGGGGTGAGCGTGATCCTCTCGTAACATTGGGCCATGTCTTCGACCGAGCTGCCGGGTGTGCGGTCCGCCGTCGAGCCGATCTCCCAGGTGGGATCCGCGCGGGTGGCCGAAGGAGAGCAGCTGCGCACCGTCGCGCTGCCGGGCCTGGAGATGAACGTACGTTTCCGGCCACCCGCGCGGGAGGGTCTGCCGCCCGCGCTGTTCGTCCACGGGCTCGGCGGGTCCTCGCAGAACTGGTCGGCGCTCATGGAGCAGCTGGCCGACAGCGTCGACCCCGAGGCCGTGGACCTGCCCGGCTTCGGCTGGTCGCCCCCGCCCGCCGACCGCGACTACACCATCAGCGCGCTCGCCCGCGGGGTCATCCGCCACCTCGACGCCGCCGGCCGCGGGCCCGTCCACCTCTTCGGCAACTCCCTCGGCGGCGCCGTCTCCACCCGGATCGCCGCCGTCCGGCCCGACCTGGTGCGCACGCTGACCCTGGTCTCGCCCGCGCTGCCCGAGCTGCGCGTACAGCGCTCGGCCGTGCCCACGGCGCTGCTCGCGATGCCGGGCATGGCCGCCGTGCTGGTGCGCCTGACCCGGAACCTGTCGGCCGAGCAGCGCACCCGGGGGGTGACGCAGCTCTGTTACGGGGACCCCTCACGGGTGACGGAGGAGGGCTTCGGGGCGGCCGTCGAGGAGATGGGGCGCCGGATGGCGCTGCCGTACTTCTGGGAGGCGATGACCCGTTCCTCGCGCGGGATCGTCGACGCGTACACCCTCGGCGGGCAGCACGGACTGTGGCGTCAGGCGCAACGGGTGCTGGCGCCCACGCTGTTGGTCTACGGTGGGCGGGACCAACTGGTCGCGTACCGTATGGCGCGCAAGGCCGCGGCGGCCTTCCGGGGCTCGCGGCTCCTGTGCCTGCCCGAGGCGGGACACGTGGCGATGATGGAGTACCCCGAGGTGGTGGCCGCCGCCTTCCGGGAGCTGTTGCACGACACCGAGCGGGACACCGAAGACGGCAAGGGCTGAGGACCGTGGGACGACATAGTCGCAAGGACCCCGCCCCCGCCCGCCCGGAACCCGGCCCGCCGACGGCCGCGGCGCCGGCGCCGCCGTACGGGGACGAGACGCGCGGGACCCCCGGCCGGTATGAGCCCGAGCCGTACGCATCCGGGCCGTACGCGTCCCGGCCGTACGCCGCTGCCGCCGAACGGCCCCGGCCGCAGCGGCCCGAGGCGCCCGGGCCGCGGCCCTACCTCTCCCGGCAGCACCGGCCCGAGGCGCACGAGTCCCGGCCCGCGCCCGCCGAACCGCACCGGCCCGAGGCGCACCGGCCCGAATCCCGTCAGCCCGAGGCGCGCCGGCCCGAGTCCACCGTCCGGCACCGGGGGTACGTCCCCTCGGCCCTGCCCGGTGCGCGGGACGGGGGGCACCCCGAGCAGCGTGAGGCCGGGGGAGCCTGGGGTTCCGGGCCGGGCACCGAGCCCGCCGGCGTGTACGGGGACTGGCGCGGGGCGCCCAAGGCCCCCGCCCCCGGACCTGCCCGGGACACCGGCACCCCCGCCGCCGGCACCCCCCGGGCCGTGCCGCCCGCCGGGCCCGCCGCGGACCCCCTCACCTCCACCGGCTCCCACCGCCGCGTGCCCGGCCCGCGCAAGCCCGTCGAGCTCGCCGAGCCCGTTTCCGGACCCGCCGCCGCCGAACGGCCCCCCGCCGGGCGCGGCTCGCGGCTCCGTACGTACACCGGGATGGCCGCGGCGGCCGTCACCACCGTGCTGGCCGTCGTCGTGGCCGGCCAGGTGGCCACCGAGGACGGTCCCGGCGCCGGCAGCGCGCGGGCCGCCGGCGAGGACGGCGCCGACCGCTCCCTGAGCGGGCAGTCCGCCGTCTCCCGCTCCGACGGCCGCCCCACCCCCGCCTCCCCGCCCGCGCAACCGGCCACGTACGAGGAGCAGATGGCGCGGCAGCTGCCGATCGACGCGAAGCTCACCGGCTCCGGCCTCTTCGACACCGTGCCCGGCGTGGCCCCCGCCCCCGGCAAGGGCAGGACGGTGCGCTACCGGGTGGACGTCGAGCAGGGCCTCGGGCTGGACCCGCAGCTGTTCGCCGAGGCGGTGCAGCGCACCCTCAACGACCCGCGCAGCTGGGGCCACGGCGGTGCGATGACCTTCGAACGGGTCCCGGGCGGCGAGGCCGACTTCGTGATCACCCTGGCCAGCCCCGGCACCACCGGCGCCTGGTGCGCGAAGTCCGGCCTGGACACCACGGTCGACAACGTCTCGTGCGACTCCGCCGCGACCGAACGCGTGATGATCAACGCCTACCGGTGGGCCCAGGGTTCACCGACCTACGGCCCGGACCAGATGCTCGCCTACCGGCAGATGCTCATCAACCACGAGGTCGGCCACCGGCTCGGCCACGGGCACGTGAGCTGCCGGACTCCCGGCGCACTGGCCCCGATCATGCAGCAGCAGACGAAATCCCTCGACATCGACAACATTCACTGCCTGCCCAATCCCTGGGTATTTCCCGGCAGCTGACCGGAGAAATGCGTCTCGCACCCGCCGCGCGGGCGCGAGGAGCCCCTTTTTAGCGCGCTCGAACGCGGGCCGCAGGGGAAAGTTACGACTCTTCACCCCTTCCGGTGGCGCGACGGACAACCGTCCGTCGCGCCACCGGCGCATCCGCTTGAGTTCTCCCGCAGCGGGTCACCGGACCGAACGGCGACCGCCTGGACGGGAGATCGGGGGTGCCACTCGTGCGGATCGGACTGCTCACGGAAGGCGGTTATCCGTATGCGGCGGGAGAGGCGGGGCTCTGGTGCGACCGGCTCGTGCGCGGTATGCCGCAGCACGAGTTCGAGCTGTACGCGCTGAGCCGCAGCGCCGGCCAGGAGGAGCGCGGACACCTCCCGCTCCCGCGGCAGGTCACCCGCGTACGGACCGCCCCGCTGTGGGCGCCGGCCGACGACGGGCGCACGTACTCCCGGCGCGAACGGCGGCGCTTCGCCGACGGGTTCGGGGAACTGGTCCGGGGGATCTGCGCGGACGCGGCGGAGCCCTTCGCCACCGGGCTCTACGCCCTGGCCGAACTCGCCCGTGAGCAGGGCGGGCTGTACGCGGCCCTGCGCTCCGAGACGGCCGTACGGGCGGTCGAGGCGGGCTGCCGGGCCCCGGGCGCGGGCCGCGCCGTGGCGGCGGCGCGGGTGCCGGACCTGCTGGAGTTCGTGGACGCGCTGGAGCGGATGCTGCGGCCGCTGTCCCTCGACTGGTACGAGGAACGGCACGACGGGCCCGGCCTCGGCGCCGTCGACGTCTGCCACGCGGCCGCCGGCGGGGTCGCGGCCCTGCCCGGACTCCTGGCCAAACGCTTCTTCGGGGTTCCGCTGCTGGTCACCGAGTACGGGGTCCAGCTGCGCGCCCACTACCTGGAGCACGGGGCGGACGACCGGCCCGCCGTACGGGCCCTCCTCGGCGCCTTTCACGTCCGGCTCGCCGGGGAGATCTACGCCCGCGCCGACCTGCTCACCCCCGGCAACGCGCACGCCCGCCGCTGGCAGGAACGCTGCGGGGCCCCGCGCGAGCGGCTGCGGACCGTGTACCCGGGGATGGAGGCGGACCGATTCGCCGCCGTCGGCGAGGATCCCGGCTGCGGGGACCCCGACACGCTGGTCTGGGTCGGGCGGATAGAACCCGCCAAGGACCTGATCGGCCTGCTGCACGCCTTCGCGGAGGTCCGCCGGGCCGCGCCCGGGGCCCGGCTGCGGATCTTCGCGACCGCCGTCGA
The DNA here is from genome assembly GCF_055584685.1 of Streptomyces sp. NPDC102258. Taxonomy (NCBI): domain Bacteria; kingdom Bacillati; phylum Actinomycetota; class Actinomycetes; order Kitasatosporales; family Streptomycetaceae; genus Streptomyces; species Streptomyces sp. NPDC102258. The sequence goes on along the minus strand of NZ_JBVJLO010000004.1, from coordinate 387,088 downwards.
CCCCGGCTACCTGGCCGGCTGCCGCTCGCTCGCCGCACAGCTCTTCCCCGACGAGGCCGCCGACGCGCGGACGGCGGGGGAGAACCCCGTCGCCTTCGAGGAGGTCGGCGGACCCGAGGCGCCCTCGCCGGCCGACGCGTACGGGGCCGGGCGGATCGTGCTGCTCTCCTCGGTGATCGAGGGCTTCCCCCGCACCCTCGCCGAGGCCATGTTCTGCGGCCGCGCCACCGTCTCCACGGACGTCGGGGCCGTCTGCGAGGTCATCGGCGGCACCGGGCTCGTCGTCCCGCCGCGCAATCCGCGCGCGCTCGCCGACGCCTGCCTCGCCCTCCTGCGGGACCCCGAGCGGGCCCAGCGGCTGGGCGCGGCGGCCCGGGCCAGGGCGCTGGAGCTGTTCACCGTCGAACAGAACGTGACGGCCTTCGGCGACAGCTACCTGCTGCTGCTGGCCCGCGGCTGCGCGCGGCCGGACGGGGAGGTCCCCTTCGAACGCCCCGCCGAGGCGCGGGTGCCGGGCCACTGGACCACGCCGACCTGGGCGCCCGTCGCCCCGGCGGCGGGCACGGAGGCCGCGGTATGACCACCTCCGACCTCGCGGGCGCGGCGGCGCGGGACGGCCGGCGCAGGGGCGGCGCGGACCCCGTCAAGGCCTTGCTGCACCGGCACCGGGAGCTCTGCGAACGGGCCGTCGATCCGCTGGAGATCGCCGCCGGGCTGGAGGCGCACGGCATCAGCGACCGCACCGCCGCGCGCTTCCGGCACCGGGACGTCTTCTCCCTCGCCGAGGAGCTGTACGCCCGCACCCCGCGCGGCGAGGCCCCCGCGGACCCCGCGCGGCGCGCCGAGCCGGCCGGGCCGCGGGCGGTGCGCGGCCTCGGGTACGCCCTGCTGCCGGGCGCCCTCGCCTGCGGGGCGGCCGCCGCCGGGATGCCGGGGGCGGGCCCCCTCGCGGTGCTCGTCACCGTCGCCGCGCTGGTGTGGCCCGGCCGCAGCGCCGGGGGGCGGCCGCCGTACGCCGCCCACCTGCTCGCGGCGGCCGCCGTCGGCTGGGCCGTCCACCGGCACGGACCGGCGCTCGGCGTCGCCCTCGCGCTGGCGGTGGCCCCCGGGCACCTCGCCGCCGCGCTGTACGCGGCCCGGGCGCGGCGCCGGCTCGCCGGGAGCCGGGCCCTGGAGGACTTCGCCGCCGGGGCGCGGCCGCTGCTCGCCGGGATCCTGCTGCTGTTCACCGCTGCCGCCGCGGGGGCCGCCGCGCTCGCCGGAGCCGCCCCGGCGACGGCCGTACCGCTCGCGGTGCTGCTGTTCCTGGTCCGGCTGCTGCTGCGGCACGGGGCGCACCGCGCACCGGTGGCCCTGGCCCTGGCGCTCGCCCTGGTCCCGGCCGGGGCCGCGGTGAGCGTCGCCGCCGCGGGACTCCTCGTACCCGCCGTGCTCACGCTGGCCCGGGCCTCCGCCCACGCCCGGGCCTGAGCCCCGTACCCCCTCTGCCCACCCCACCCAGTCAAGGAGAAACAGGATGACCGGCCAGCCAACCACCCGAGGGGCCGCGCGATGAGGGTTCTGCTGATCGGAGCCAACGGCTATCTCGGACGCTACGTCGCCGACCGGCTGCTCGCCGACCCGGCCGTCCAGCTCACCGCGCTCGGCCGCGGCGACGACGCCGACGTCCGCTTCGACCTCGCCACCGGCAGCCCCGGCGCCCTCACCCGGTTCCTGGACGCCGTCCACCCCGGTGTCGTCATCAACTGCGCGGGCGCCACCCGCGGTGGCGCCCGCGAACTCACCCGGCACAACACCGTCGCCGTCGCCACCATCTGCGAGTCGCTGCGCCGCAGCGGCTGCGGGGCCCGGCTCGTCCAGCTCGGCTGCTCCGCCGAGTACGGGCCCAGCCAGCCCGGCTCGTCGACGGCCGAGGACGCCGTGCCGAGACCCGGCGGGCCGTACGGCGTCAGCAAGCTGGCCGCGACCGAGCTGGTGCTCGGCTCCGGGCTGGACGCCGTCGTACTGCGGGTGTTCTCGCCCGTCGGCCCCGGCACCCCGGCCGGCTCCCCGCTGGGCCGGCTCGCCGAGGCCATGCGCCGCGCCATGCAGTCCGGCGACGGGGAGCTGAAGCTGAGCGGCCTCGGCGTACAGCGCGACTTCGTCGACGTACGGGACGTGGCGCGGGCCGTGCACGCCGCTTCCCTTTCCGCCGCCCAGGGCGTCGTCAACATCGGCACCGGCCGCGCGGTCCGGCTGCGCGACGCGGCGTCCGTCCTGGCCCGGGTCGCCGGGTACGGCGGCGCCCTGCACGAGCTGGACGTCCCGCACGGCGGACCGCAGCACGGCGGCCACGGCGCGGGCGGCCACGGGGGAGCGGTCCTCGGCGGGGGCGGCCACGGCGGGGCGGGTCACGGCCACCCCGGCCGGCCGCAGGGCCTGGCCGCCATCGGCGCGCCCCGCTCGGAGGCCACCGCCGAACAGATCGCCGCCGCGGCCCCCCAGCCGTTCCCCTACCCCGACGGCTGCGGCGCCTGGCAGCAGGCCGACGTGCGCACCGCCCGCGACCGGCTCGGCTGGCGGCCCCGGATCAACCTGGAGGAGTCCCTGGCCGACATCTGGATGGAGGCGGCGTGCCGCATCTGACCACCCCGCCGGGGGCCACGGCGACGGCCGGGACCGGGGCGGGCCGCCTCGGCCTCGGCATCCCCGGCTACGCGCACCCGCTGCTCGCCCCCGTCGAGTGGGCCGAGCTGACCCGCCCCGGGACCCCGCTGCACTGGGCCGTGCTGAACGTCGCCGACGGGCCGGGCGGCCGGCCCGACCCGCACTGCACCGAGACCACGGCCCGGCTCCGGCAGGCGGGCGGGGTGATCCTCGGTCATCTCGCGATGCGGGACGGGAGCCGGTCCTTCGCGGAGCTGGTCTCCGACGCGCACCGCTTCCGCGACTGGTACGGGGTCGGCGGCTTCTACCTCGCCGACGTCCCCGCCGGCCGGGACGGCCTGGCCGGGGTCCGCCGGGTCACCGACGCCCTGCGCGGGCTCGGCTCGGACCTGCGGATCGTCCTCGGACACGGCACGCACCCCTGCGAGGGCTACACCGAGGCCGCCGACCAACTGGTCACCTTCTGCGGCCCCTGGGCCGACTACCGCTGGTCGCAGGTGGCCGAGTGGACGGCCGACCACCCGCCCGAGCGGTTCTGCCACCTCGTCCACGGGGTGCCGCGCGGCCACCTGGAAGAAGCCCTGCGGATCGCCCGCTGGCAGGGTGCCGGAACCGTCTGGTTCACCGACCGGCGGGCCGCCGGGGACCGCGACCCCTGGGCCTCGATGCCCGGGTACTGGGACGAAATCGTCTCGCGTGTCGGACCAGGTGTCTCGGAATGAAGAAGGGCGTGGCAGTGTTACGGGAAGCACCACCGTTCAGACATTCCCATCTACGGAGTCCCCGTGTCGCTGCCACCCCTGGTAGAGCCAGCTGCTGAGCTCACCGTTGACGAGGTCCGTCGGTACTCCCGCCACCTGATCATCCCGGATGTCGGGATGGACGGCCAGAAGCGCCTGAAGAACGCCAAGGTGCTGGCCGTGGGCGCGGGCGGCCTCGGCTCCCCCGCCCTCATGTACCTGGCCGCGGCCGGTGTGGGCACGCTGGGCATCGTGGAGTTCGACGAGGTCGACGAGTCGAACCTGCAGCGCCAGATCATCCACAGCCAGGCGGACATCGGCCGTTCCAAGGCCGAGTCGGCCCGCGACAGCGTGCTGGGCATCAACCCGTACGTCAACGTGGTCCTGCACGAAGAGCGGCTCGAAGCCGAGAACGTAATGGAGATCTTCAACCAGTACGACCTCATCGTCGACGGCACGGACAACTTCGCCACCCGCTACCTGGTCAACGACGCCTGCGTGCTGCTGAACAAGCCGTACGTATGGGGCTCGATCTACCGCTTCGACGGCCAGGCCTCCGTCTTCTGGTCCGAGCACGGCCCGTGCTACCGCTGCCTCTACCCGGAGCCCCCGCCGCCGGGCATGGTCCCGAGCTGCGCCGAGGGCGGCGTCCTCGGCGTCCTCTGCGCGTCCATCGGCTCCATCCAGGTCACCGAGGCCATCAAGGTCCTCACGGGCGTCGGCGAGCCGCTGGTCGGCCGGCTGATGATCTACGACGCCCTGGAGATGCAGTACCGCCAGGTGAAGGTCCGCAAGGACCCCGACTGCGCGGTCTGCGGCCCGAACCCGACCGTCACCGAGCTCATCGACTACGAGGCCTTCTGCGGCGTCGTGTCGGAGGAGGCCCAGGAGGCGGCGGCCGGCTCCACGATCACTCCCAAGCAGCTCAAGGAGTGGATCGACGCCGACGAGCCCATCGAGATCATCGACGTCCGTGAGAAGAACGAGTACGAGATCGTCTCGATCCCCGGCGCGAAGCTGATCCCCAAGGGCGAGTTCCTGATGGGCACCGCCCTCCAGGACCTGCCGCAGGACAAGCGGATCGTCTTGCATTGCAAGACGGGTGTCCGCAGTGCGGAAGTCCTCGCGGTCCTGAAGTCCGCCGGCTTCTCCGACGCGGTGCACGTCGGCGGCGGCGTCATCGGCTGGGTCCACCAGATCGAGCCCGAGAAGCCGGTCTACTAGTCCCGACCGCCTGCCGCACGGCAGCACCCCGAAGGGGCCGCACCCACACCGGGCACGGCCCCTTCGGCGCGCCCGCGGCCCTTGCGGCCTAGGCGCGCGTCGGGGCGGAGGGGATTTCGGCCGTCGGGGTGGCGGTGGGGGACGGGGTGCAGACGGTGCCGGCGGACGGGACGTGTCCGTCCAGCAGGTAGGAGTTCACCGCCGCCTGTACGCACTTGTCGCCGCTGTTGTACGCGCCGTGCCCCTCGCCCTTGTACGTGAGCTCCACGCCCACGCCCTTGCCGAGTCGCTCCACCATCTTGCGCGCGCCCTCGTACGGGGTCGCCGGGTCGCCGGTGTTGCCGATCACCACGATCGGCGCGGAGCCGGGGGCGGAGACGTCCGGGGTGCTCCAGGCGCCCGGCACCGGCCAGTCGGTGCAGCTCATCATGGCCCAGCCGAGGAAGTCCCCGAAGACGGGCGAGGCGGCCCGGAACTCCGGCAGCTTCGCCTTGGTCTGCGCCAGGGTGTACCGGTCCTTGGAATCGGCGCAGTTGATGGCGGTGTTGGCGGCGCCGATGTTGCTGTAGCGGCCCTGCTGGTCCCGGCCGTTGAGGGCGTCCGACAGGGCCATCAGCAACTGGCCCTGACCGCCGTCGGCCTCGTCCAGCCCCTGCTCCAGCAGCGGCCACAGCTCCTTGGAGTACAGGGCCTGCGCGATGCCGTTGGTGGCGGCGGACTCGGTGAGCTCGCGGTCGCCGATGCCCGGGATGGGCTTGGCCGCCAGCCGCTTCTGCAGGCTGATGACGTCCGCCTCGATCTCCTGGGCCGTGCTGCCCGGCAGGCGGCACTCGTCGCCCCGGTCCACGCAGTCCCGGGCGAAGTTGCCGAGGGCCAGCTGGAAGCCCTTCGCCTGGCCGAGCGCGCCCTGTTCGGCGTCGGCGGTGGGATCCACGACGGCGTCGAAGACGGCCCGGCCGACGTTCTTGGGGAACAGGTGGGCGTAGACCCCGCCCAGTTCCGTTCCGTAGGAGATCCCGAAGTAGTTCAGCTTCTCGTCGCCGAGGGCCTGGCGGATGCGGTCCATGTCGCGGGCGGCGTTCTCGGTGCCCACGTGGGGCAGGAGCTTGCCGGAGTTCGCCGAGCAGGCCCGCTGGTACTTCCTGATCCCGTCGACGAAGGCCTTCTCCTGCGCCGGGGTGGCGGGAGTGTTGTCCTGGGCGTAGTACGCGTCCAGCTGCTTGTCGTCCTCGCAGCGCACCGGCGCGCTGCGGCCGACGCCGCGCGGGTCGAAGCTCACCAGGTCGTACCGGCCGCGCAGGGCCGCGTACTCCTGGGCGGCGCCGGGGAGGGTGGTGATGCCGGAGCCGCCGGGGCCGCCGAAGTTGAAGACGAGCGAGCCGAGGCGGTGCTTCTGGTCGCGGGCCTTCGCGCGGATCAGCGCGAGGGGGATCTGCTCGCCCCCGGGGTCCGCGTAGTCGAGGGGGACGTCGAGGGTGGCGCACTGCCAGGACTTGCCGGGCGTCTGCCCGCCGCCCTCGGCGGCCGTCGGGGCGGAGCACTCGCCCCACTTCAGGGGCTTGGCGTCCTTGGTGCCGCCGGCCCGCGGTTTCTTCTGGGTCCCGCCGCCGTCGGAACAGGCGCTGGTGGTGAGCAGCGCGGCGGCGAGGGTGGCGGCGGCGGCGGTCCGCAGGACGATTCTGGGCATGCCCTCATCCTCTGCCGCCTGCCGCCGCCCCGCCCGCGCGCTGACCCGTCCGGGGGACGGACGGCCCGCCGGGGGCGCCGCTTCCGGTCTGCGCCTTCGGGTCCCCGGCGTTCCGGCTCCGGCCCTGAAGGGCCGGAGCTAGATCGCCTCCTTGCGGGTCAGGAAGTTGAACGAAAGCCAGCCCGGCAGGACCGGCAGCCAGAAGGTCATCAGGCGGAAGAGCAGGACCGCCGAGATCGCGACCTCCTTCTCCAGGCCCGCCGCGATCAGGCCCAGCGTCAGCGTGGTCTCCACCGCGCCGATGCCGCCGGGGGTCGGCGCCGCCGAGCCCAGGGCGTTGCCGGCCAGGAAGACCACGGCGATGCTCGCGTAGCTGATGGCCTGCCCGCCCCCGAAGGCGCGGATCGAGGCGTCCAGGCACATCACGAAGCAGCCGGTCAGCAGCAGCATGCCGCCGATGCCCGTCATCAGCTTCTGCGGCCGCTGGAGCACGTCCAGCATGCGCGGCACGACCCCGGCGAACAGTGCCCGTACGCGGGTCGCGACGAACTTGCGCAGGAACGGCACCGCCGTCACCACCAGCACCAGCACCGCCACCGTCAGCAGCCCGGCGATGACCGTCCGGGACGGGGTCATCTCCGGGGTCTTCTCGGTGCCGGTCAGGTAGCCGAACGACAGCAGCAGCAGGACGTGGCTGGCCAGCCCGAACAGCTGCGAGGCGCCGACGCTGGCCACGGCCAGCCCCGGCCGGATCCCCGCCCGCTGGAGGAACCGGGTGTTCAGCGCGACACCGCCGACCGCCGCCGGGGCGACCAGCTTCACGAAGGACCCCGCGACCTGGGCGACCACCGTCCGCGCGAACGACACCCGCTCCGGTACGAAGCCCAGCAGGCTCATCGCCGCCGCGAGGTAGCTCAGCGCCGAGAAGGCGAGCGCCGCCCCGACCCAGCCCCACCGGGCCTCGCCGACGATGGTCGCGAAGTCCACGTGGGCCAGCTGCGTGAGCAGGAAGTACGCACCGAAGGCGCCCGCGATGAACGACACCAGCGTGCGCGGCCGGATCCGCTCCAGCCGGGCCGGCTCCACCGGCGCCTGCGGACGGATCAGCAGCACCTGCCGGCGGATCTGGCTGAGCAGGTCCTCCTCGCGGGCGTCCTCCAGCGCGTCGTCCAGCGCCCGCTTCTCGGCCTTGCGGTCGGCGGCGGGACTGGCGGCGGGCGCGGCGGCGGCCTCCGCCCCGGCCGCGGCGGCCGCCTCGCGGGCCGCCTTCGCCGCCCGCGAGGACTCCAGTACGGCTTCCCGCTGCCGGTCGGCCCGCTCCCGGGCCAGCCTGCGCAGGGTCGCCCGGGTCGAGCGGCTCAGCGCGATGGGCTGGAGCAGCGGCAGGCAGTCCGCCACCGCGTCCGGGCCGAGCACCGAGACCGCCGAGGCCACCGACCGCTCCGCGCCGACCCGCAGGCCGAGCGTGGTCAGCAACTGCGCGATGTCCATGCGCAGCACCAGGTCGCCCGCCGCGATCTCGCCGCCCCGCAGGTCGGTGAGGACGACATTGCCGGAACGATCCACCACCAGCGCGTCCCCCGTGAGGCGGCGGTGCGCGATCCGGCGCGACTGGAGGGCCCGTACCTGCTCCCACGCGTTGCGGATCAGGTCGTCGGTGATCTCCTCGTCGGGCAGGGCGTCGAGGTTGCGGCCGCCCAGGTGCTCGTACACGAGCATCACGGCGTCCGGGCCGAGCTCGGAGGTGGCGATCAGCTTCGGCGCGTTGGCCCCGGCCGCGATGGCCGCGTACGCCAGCAGGGCCTCCTGCTCCAGTGCCTGGCGCAGCGACTGGAGGCTGCGCCGGGTGGTGATCCCGCGCAGGGTCAGCCGCCGCCAGACCCGGTAGAAGAAGCCCTGGGCCTGCTGCTCGCGGTCCACGACGGTGACGTCCAGCGGCGGCCCGTCCTCCAGCGTGACGTGGTAGCGCCGGCCGCGGTCGCCGGCCTCGGCGCCGTCCGCCTCGGAGGCCTCCGCGCGCATCGCGCTGACCGGCTGGAAACCGACGCGGCGCAGGCCCGCGAGGAGGTTCTGCCCGGTGGGCCGGACGTTGGGGGAGCCGACCGCGTACAGGGTCCCGTACGCGACGCTCCAGCCGATCAGCACGGTCAGGATGATCGAGAAGGGGGTGGTGTACCCGCTGACCAGCATCGCGAAGGCGTCCAGCAGCAGGACCACCCACAGCGCCACCCGCCAGCGCGGCCGCCGCGTCATCCCGACGGCGGTCATGTACGCGATCACGGGCGCGAGGTAGCCGTGCACCGGGTCGGTGGAACCGCCCGCGGTGTCGGTCGCGCGGGTCAGGGCCTCCTGGATGGTGCCGGGCGCGGCCTGGGAGACCCACAGGTCGGTGGCGAGGGTGACGCCGTGCGCGAGCACGGCGGCGAGGACGCCGTCGGCGATGCGCAGGCCGTCGCGCTTGATCAGCCGCTCGATGGCGAAGGCGACGGGCACCAGCAGCACCGCGATCGAGGACACCAGGCCGGCGACCTTGATCAGCAGGTCGGGCGCCTGGCCGGTGCCCTTGGTGATGTCCTCCTCCAGGCCCGCGGTGGTCCCGTGGGCGAAGGCGGCGATGCCGAGGACGACGGCGATGCCGAGGACGCCGACGAGGAGCCGTACGAGGTCCGAGGGCCGGTGCACGCGGGCGGCGAGCAGCGGCTCGTCGACCTCGACGCGGTCGGCCGCGGTCGGGGTGTGGCCGGGCGGGTCGTCGGGGTGCGGGTCGCAGTCGTCGGGGTGCGCGCCGCGGGTCGCGGGGGGCGTGCCGGTGGGCTCTGCGGGCTCGTGGGCGGGGGGCGTGGCCGCGGGGTCGTGGGCGGGGGGTGTGCCCGTGGGGTCCGCGTGCCCGTCGGCGGGCGGTGTGCCCGCCGGGTCCGCGGGGTCGTTCGCGGGTGTCGCGGGGTGCGCGTCGCCGTCCGCCCGCGCGTCGGGGTCCGCGGGCGCGCCCTCGTCGGGGCGCGCGCGGTCGTCCCTCGACGCACCGTCCGGAGGGCTCACACCCTGCTCCTTCGCCGTCACATCCGTCTCTTCTTGATCACGTATCACCAGTCACCGCCCGGAAGATGGTGGCACGGACCGGCGGCCCAGCGGGGCAGCAGGGTGCGCGCCGGTGCGGAAGCGAGACTTCCGCCGCGCCCTCCCCGGCGTCCGGCACCATGTCCCGAATGAGCGAAGAGCTGCCCGCGTACGCGGAGCGGGTGCTGGAGGTGGCCGAGCGGATTCCGCCCGGCCGGGTGATGACCTACGGGGACGTCGCGGAGTGGCTCGGCGAGGGCGGACCCCGCCAAGTCGGCCGTGTCATGGCCCTGTACGGAGCAGCCGTGCCCTGGTGGCGGGTGGTGCGGGCGGACGGCGTGCCCCTGCCCGGGAGCGAGCGGCGGGCCCTGGAGCACTACCGGACCGAGGGCACGCCGCTGCGCGAGACCCCCTCCGGCGAGCCCCGGCTGGCGATGCGGCGGGCGCGCTGGGACGGACGTGACGAGGGGGACGGAGGCGACGAGGCTCACACCTGACAGCTTCCGCCATGCGGGACGCGGACGGAGGGTCGAAGGCCCGTACGGGGGACGACCTCCGGGGCCCCGGAGGCGACGTTCCCGCCCCCCGGGACGGACTGCGGCGGCCGGCGCGGTTGGCGTAGCGTTGCCTCTTCGGCGTACGCGGCGGCCATGGCGGCCGCTGCCGCCGGCGACTCCGTCACCGCACGCGCGGCGACCGCGGCCACCGCGGTGGCCGCAGACCCACCAGGACCGGCACCCCACGTGATCACCTCTTCCTCCGGCCGCTCCGAGCGGCGTACGCGGACCCCTGACGCGTACCGGCTGGTGCGTACCGGGCCGGAGCAGGTGGCTCCCCCTGTCCTGGACGCAGCGCAGCGCGCGGTGGTTGACCACACCCGCGGGCCGTTGCTGGTGCTGGCCGGGCCGGGCACCGGCAAGACGACCACGCTGGTCGAGGCGGCCGCCGCCCGGGTCGAGGCGGGCACCGATCCGGCGCGCGTCCTGATCCTCACCTTCGGCCGCAAGGCCGCGGTGGAGCTGCGCGACCGGGCGGCCCTGCGGCTCGGCGGCGCCCGCGCCCCGCAGGCCACCACCTTCCACTCCTTCTGCTACGGCCTGGTGCGGGCCCACCAGGACCACGAACTGTTCGCGGACCCGCTGCGGCTGCTCTCCGGCCCCGAACAGGACGTGACCGTCCGCACTCTGCTGGAGGGGCAGCGCCGGCTCGGCACCATCCGCTGGCCCGACGACCTGCGGGCCGCGCTGACCACCCGCGGGTTCGCCGACGAGGTCCGGGCCGTGCTGGCCCGCGCCCGCGAGCTGGGCCTGGGCCCGCGGGCCCTGTCCGACTTCGCCGACCGCATCGGCCGCCCCGACTGGAAGGCGGCCGCCGCCTTCCTCTCCGAGTACCTCGACGTCCTGGACCTCCAGGGCGCGCTGGACTACGCGGAACTCCTGCACCGCGCGGTGCTGCTGGCGGAGCGCACCCCGGCGCTCGCCTCCGCGTACGACGTGATCTACGTCGACGAGTACCAGGACACCGACGCCTCCCAGCTGCGGCTGCTGCGCGCGCTGAACGGCCCGGGCGGGACGCTGGTGGCCTTCGGCGACCCGGACCAGTCGATCTACGCCTTCCGGGGCGCCGACATCAACAACGTCCTCGACTTCGAGTCGGCCTTCCCGGGCGCGCGCGTCCGCGCCCTGACGGTCGGCCGCCGCTCGGGCGCCGCCCTGCTGGCCGCCACCCGGCTGCTGACCACCCGCATGCCGGTGCCGCGGCTGCCGTCGGCGGCCGTACGGGCGCACCGGGCGCTGGAGCCGGTACGGGAGGGGGGCCGGGTGGAGGTGTACACGTACCCGACGGCCGGTGCCGAGCTCGACAACATCGCCGACATCCTGCGCCGGGCCCACCTGGAGGACGGCGTGCCCTGGCGGGACATGGCCGTCCTGGTTCGCGCCGGCGGGCGCACCCTCCCGGCGATGCGGCGCGCCCTGATCGCGGCGGGCGTCCCGGCGGAAACCGACGCCTCCGCGACCCCGCTGCGCCACGAACCGGCCGTGGCCCCCCTCCTCACGGCCCTCCGGGTCACGGCGATGGCCACCACCCCGACCACCACCGGGGCCCTGGCCCCGGACCCGGCCCGCGCCGCCGACGCGGACCCCGCCGCAGCGGGCGGGACGCCCCTCGGCCTGAGCCCGGACCCCGCCGCCCCGAGCGCGTCGCCGACCGCCGACCCGGGTGCCGCATCCGCCGCCGACGCGGGCCCCGCCGAGGGCGGGGTGCCGGCCGCCGACGCGGGTGCCGGGTCCGACGCCTACGCGGGGGCCGCCGGAGGCGAGGGGTGGGTTGGGGTCGAGGCGGCCATCGAGTTGCTCGGGTCGCCGCTCGGCGGGATGGACTCCGCCGATCTGCGCCGCCTCGGCCGGGCCCTGCGCGACGAGGAGCGGGCCGCCGGGGTCACCGTCCCCGCGCCCTCCGACGTCCTGCTGGCCCGCGCCCTCGCCGAGCCCGAACGGCTCACCGCCCACGACCCCGCGTACGCCCGCGGAGCGCAACGCCTCGGCCTGCTGCTGCGCAAGGCGCGCGAGCTCCTCCAGGGCGGCGGCACCGCCGAAGAGGCCCTCTGGACCCTCTGGGACGGCACCCCCTGGCCGCAGCGCCTGGAACGCCGCGCCCGCCGGGGCGGCGCCGCCGGCCGCAACGCCGACCGCGACCTCGACGCGGTCTGCGCCCTCTTCGACACCGCCGCCCGCGCGGAGGAACGTACCGGCGGCCGCGGCGCCCTCAACTTCCTCGAACAGCTCGACGCCGAGGACATCGCCGCCGACACCCTCACCACCCGCGCCGTCCGCACCGACGCCGTCCGTCTCATGACCGCCCACCGTTCCAAGGGCCTGGAGTGGGGCCTCGTCGTGGTCGCCGGGGTCCAGGAGGGCCTGTGGCCCGACCTCCGACGCCGCGGCTCCCTCCTCGAAGCCGACCGCATCGGACGCGACGGCCTCGCCGAACCCCTCACCCCCGGCGCGCTCCTCGCCGAGGAACGCCGCCTCTTCTACGTCGCCGCAACCCGCGCCCGCCACCGCCTCGTCGTCACCGCCGTCAAGGCCCCCGCCGAGGACGGCGACCAGCCCTCCCGCTTCCTCACCGAACTCGGCGTACCGGTCAAGGACGTCACCGGCCGCCCCCGCCGCCCCCTCGCCGTCCCCGCGCTCGTCGCGGAACTCCGCGCCACCACCGTCGACCCCGGGGCCTCCGAGGCGATGCGCGATGCCGCCGCCCGGCGCCTGGCCCGCCTCGCCGCGCTCACCGACGACGAGGACCGCCCCCTGGTCCCCGCCGCACACCCGCAGCGCTGGTGGGGCCTGTACGAGCCCACCGCCTCCACCGTGCCCCTGCGCGACCGCGACCGGCCCGTCGCCCTCTCCGGCAGCGCCCTGGAGCAGCTCGCCAACACCTGCTCCCTCCAGTGGTTCCTCGGCCGCGAGGTCAAGGCCGACGCCCCCTCCACCGCCGCCCAGGGCTTCGGCAACGTCGTCCACGTCCTCGCCGACGAGGTCGCCTCCGGCCGCACCCCCGCCGACCTCGCCGTCCTCATGGAACGCCTCGACTCGGTCTGGGACGCCCTCGCCTTCGACGCCCCCTGGAAGTCCCGCCAGGAGAAGGACAACGCCCGCGCCGCCCTGGAACGCTTCCTGCGCTGGCACACCACCGACCGCGGCGGCCGCACCTCCGTCGCCACCGAGCACGACTTCGACGTCACCCTCGACGCGGGGGAGTACGCCGTCCGCATTCGGGGCTCCATGGACCGGGTCGAGGCCGACCCGCAGGGCCGCGCGTACGTCGTGGACTTCAAGACCGGCAAGGGCGCCCCCACCAAGGACGAGGTCGCCCGCCACCCCCAGCTCGCCGTCTACCAGCTCGCCGTCCGCGAGGGCGCCGTCGACGAGGTCTTCGACGGCCTGCGGCCCGAGCCGGGCGGCGCCGAGCTCGTCCAGCTCCGCCAGGGCGCCGCGAAGAAGGACGGCGGCGACGAGGTCCCCAAGGTCCAGGCGCAGCAGCCGCTCGACGCCGGGCCGTCCGGCGCGTGGGTCGGCGATCTGCTGGCCACCGCCGCCGGCCGGGTCCTGGACGAACGCTTCACCCCCGCCACCGGCGAACACTGCAAGCGCTGCTCCTTCCGCAGCGCGTGCAGCGCCCGCCCCGAGGGCCGCCAGACCGTCGAATGAGCCTGTGCCGAGTGTTCCGGCCGGGACGCCGGACCGGACGCCCGACCAGCCGTCGGACCGGGATGTCGGTGCCGGCGGCTAGCCTTTCGGGGTGACCGCCGTGACCGCGTACGAGGCCGGGCGCACCCCCGTCCTCACCGATCCCGAGCAGCTCAAGGAGCTCCTCGGGATCCCCTTCACGCCCGAACAGCTGGCCTGCGTCACCGCCCCGCCCGCCCCCCAGGTGATCGTCGCGGGCGCCGGCTCCGGCAAGACCACCGTCATGGCCGCCCGCGTGGTCTGGCTCGTCGGCACCGGCGCGGTCGCCCCCGAACAGGTTCTCGGGCTCACCTTCACCAACAAGGCCGCCGGCGAGCTCGCCGAGCGCGTCCGCAAGGCTCTCGCCCGGGCCGGCGTCACCGACCCGGACCCCTCCCCGGCCGGAGCCGGGCCCGCGGCCGGCGGGGAGCCGCGCATCTCCACGTACCACGCCTTCGCCGGACAGCTCCTCAAGGACCACGGCCTGCGCATCGGCCTGGAACCGAGCGCCCGCCTGCTCGCCGACGCCACCCGCTTCCAGCTCGCCGCGAAGGTGATCCGCGAGGCCCCCGGCCCCTACCCCTCCCTCACCAAATCCGTCCCCGACCTGGTCAGCGACCTCCTCGCGCTCGACGGGGAACTCTCCGAGCACCTCGTGGAGCCCGACGCGCTGCGCGCGTACGACACCGGGCTGCTGGACTCCCTGGTCGGCGTGAAGCTCACCAACGACGACCTGCGCAAGGTGCCCGAGGCCGTACGCGGCCGCCTGGAGCTGCTGGAACTCGTCGGCCGCTACCGCGCGGCCAAGCGGGCCCGGGACCTCTTCGACTTCGGCGACCAGATCGCCCTCTCCGCACGGCTCGCCACCACCCGCCCCGAGGTCGGCGCGCTGCTGCGCGAGGAGTTCCGCGTCGTCCTGCTCGACGAGTACCAGGACACCTCCGTCGCCCAGCGGCTGCTCCTGTCCGGCCTCTTCGGCGGCGGCACCGGCCACGCCGTGACCGCCGTCGGCGACCCCTGCCAGGCCATCTACGGCTGGCGCGGCGCGTCCGTCGCCAACCTGGACGACTTCCCCGAGCACTTCCCGCACGCCGACGGCAGCCCCGCCACCCGCCTGTCCCTCAGCGAGAACCGGCGCAGCGGCGGCCGCCTGCTCGACCTGGCCAACGGCCTGGCCGCCCCGCTGCGCGCGATGCACGAGGGGGTCGAGGCGCTGCGGCCCGCGCCGGGCGCCGAGCGGGACGGGGTGGTGCGGTGCGCGCTGCTGGAGACGCACGAGGAGGAGCTGGAGTGGCTCGGCGACTCCATCGCCCACCTGGTGCGCACGGGCAAGGAGCCGGGCGAGATCGCGGTGCTGTGCCGTTCCGCGGCGGACTTCGCGCGGATCCAGGCGGTGCTGGTGGCGCGGGAGGTGCCGGTGGAGGTCGTCGGCCTGTCCGGGCTGCTGCACCTGCCCGAGGTCGCCGACCTGGTCTCCGTCTGCGAGGTGCTCCAGGACCCCGGGGCCAACGCCGCCCTCGTCCGGCTGCTCATCGGGCCGCGCTGGCGCATCGGCGCCCGGGACCTCGCGCTGCTCGGGCGCCGGGCCCGGCAGCTGGTGGCCCGCGCCGCCTCCGACGGCGGGCCCGACGGGCGGCTCGCGGCGGCGGTCGAGGGGGTGGACCCGGCGGAGGTGGTCTCCCTGGCCGACGCGCTGGAGACCTTCCTGGACGGCGCCGGGCAGGCCCCCGACGAGCTCCCCTTCTCCGCCGACGCCCGGGTCCGCTTCGCGCACCTGGCGCAGGAGCTGCGGGACCTGCGGCGTGCGCTCGCCGATCCGCTGATGGACGTACTGCACCGGGTGCTGGCCGCCACCGGCCTGGAGGTGGAGCTGTCCGCGTCCCCGCACGCGCTGGCGGCCCGGCGCCGGGAGACCCTGTCGCACTTCCTGGACGTGGCGGCCGGCTTCGCGGCGCTGGACGGCGAGGCGACGCTGCTGGCGTTCCTGGGCTTCCTGCGTACGGCCGCGCAGTACGAGAAGGGGCTCGACCACGCGCTGCCGGGCGGGGAGAACACCGTGAAGGTGCTCACCGCCCACAAGTCCAAGGGGCTGGAGTGGGACGTGGTCGTCGTCCCCGAACTGTGCGCGGGCTCCTTCCCGAAGGAGAAGGCCCCCGAGGCCTGGACCTCGTACGCGAAGGTCCTCCCGTACGCCCTGCGCGGCGACGCCCCCACCCTGCCGGCGGACCCGGAGTGGACCTCGGCGGGCCTCAAGTCCTTCAAGACCGCCCTCAGGACGCACAAGCAGACCGAGGAACTCCGCCTCGGGTACGTGACCTTCACCCGCCCCCGCTCCCTGCTGCTGGCCTCCGGCCACTGGTGGGGCCCGACGCAGAAGCGCCGCCGGGGCCCGTCGGCGTTCCTGGAGTCCCTCCGCGCCCACTGCGAGGCGGGCTTCGGCGAGATCGACGCCTGGGCCCAGGAACCCCCCGAGGACGCGCAGAACCCGGCCCTGGACACGGAGGCGTCCCCCGCCGAGACCTGGCCCCTCCCCCTGGACCCCACGTCCCTGACCCTCCGCCGCCGAGCCGCCACCCTGGTCGAATCCCACCTGACCACCCCCACCCCGGACCCCCACCGCGAGGACCCCACACCCGAGGCCGACCCCTTGTGGCCGGAGGACGCTTGGCCGGAGCCACCCGGCGCTGACGCCCCCTGGGCGGAGCCCTCCGGGGCTGATGACCCTTCGGCGGGGCCGCCCGGCGCGGATGACCTCTGGTCAGGTCCGTCTGCGGCTGATGACCCTTCGGCGGTGCCGCCGGGCGCAGACGACCCGTGGGCGGGGCCGTCGGGTGCCGACGACCTCTGGTCGGGGCCGTCTAGAGCCGATGGCTCCTGGGCGGAGCCATCCGGCGCCGACGACGGCTGGACGGAGGTGTCCGGCGCTGACGTCCCCTGGGCGGAGCCGTCCGGGGCCGACGCCCCTTCGGCGGTGCCGCCGGGGGCGGGTGCCGGGGCGGCGGGCGCTGCCCGGGACGGGGTCCGGGGCAGCGCCCCGGTTTCGGGAAGGGGCGGGGCGGGGGACATCCACCCCCCGGCCGGCGCCGACGAGCCGTGGGCGGGGGAGCCGGACGGCCCCTGGGCCGACGACCCCGCGCAGACGGACGAGCTCTGGGCGGGCGAAACCGCGTACCCCGCCGGGCACCCCCGCGACGGGGAGACCGCACGCGCCGACGCTCCCCGCGAGGGGGAGGCCGCGTACGGCGCCGACGCCCGGGGCGAGGCCGCGTACGGCAATGACCCCCAAGGGGGGGCCGCGTACGGCGCCGATCCCCAGGGGGAAGCCCCGTACACCGCCCGACCCCGCGCGGGGCACGCGTACCCCGGTGGGCCGGTCTCGGTGCCCGGGCCCCGGCGGCGTCCCGCAGGGGACGGGCTCACGGCCGAGGAGGCGCGGGCCGTCGCGTCCTGGGACCGGGACCTCGACGCCCTGGAGGGCGAGCTCCGCCGCGCCCGCGCAGCCGTCCGCGAGGTCGAGCTGCCCTCCGCCCTGTCCGCGAGCCAGCTCATGCGCCTCGCCGCCGACGAGCAGGGCTTCGTACGCGACCTCGCCCGCCCCATGCCCAAGCCCCCGCAGCCCGCCGCCCGCCAGGGCACCCGCTTCCACGCCTGGGTCGAGTCCCGCTTCGACGAACTGCCGCTGCCCCTCCTCGACGGCCTCCTCGACCCCGCCACCGACCTCCCCGGCTCCGACCAGGAAGTCGCCGACGAGGCCGACCTCGACGCCCTCAAGGCGGCCTTCGAGCGCAGCGAGTACGCCGAGCGGACCCCGTACCGGATGGAGGCGCCGGTCCAGCTGACCCTGGCCGGCCGGGTCATCCGCGGCCGGATCGACGCCGTCTACCGCGACCCCGACGGCTCGTACGAGGTCGTCGACTGGAAGACCGGCCGCACCACCCAGGCCGACCCCCTTCAGCTCGCCGTGTACCGCCTGGCCTGGGCGGAAGCCACCGGCACGCCCCTCGACCGGGTCGCCGCCGCGTTCCTGCACGTCCGCAGCGGCCGCGTGATCCGCCCGCGCGACCTCCCCGGTCGGGCCCGCCTTGAGCGGATCCTCCAAGGCGAACCGGACACGGACGGTGACCCTCAGGTGGACGGCTAGGCTCGTGGCCATGAGCGACACCCTGCCGGACAGCGCCGTCCGCACGTACATCGACGCCCACCGCGAGGCCTTCCTCGGCGACCTCGCCGAGTGGCTGCGCATCCCGTCCGTCTCGGCCCAGCCCGAGCACGCCGACGACGTGCGCCGCAGCGCGGAATGGCTCTCCGCGAAGCTCAAGGAGACCGGCTTCCCGGTCACCGAGGTCTGGCCGACGCCCGGCGCCCCCGCCGTCTTCGCGGAGTGGCCCGCCGAGGACCCGGCGGCCCCGACCGTCCTCGTCTACGGTCACCACGACGTCCAGCCCGCCGCCCTCGCCGACGGCTGGCACACCGAGCCCTTCGAGCCGGTCGTCCGCGACGGCCGCATGTACGGGCGCGGCGCGGCCGACGACAAGGGCCAGGTCCTCTTCCACACCCTCGGCGTGCGCGCCCACCTCGCCGCGACCGGCGCCGCCGCCCCCGCCGTGCACCTCAAGCTCCTCATCGAGGGCGAGGAGGAGTCCGGCTCCCCGCACTTCCGCGCCCTCGTCGAGGAGCGGGCCGCGCGGCTCGCCGCCGATGTCGTGATCGTCTCCGACACCGGCATGTGGTCCGAGACCACCCCCACCGTCTGTACCGGCATGCGCGGCGTCGCCGACTGCGAGATCGACTTCCACGGCCCCGACCAGGACATCCACTCCGGTGCCTTCGGCGGCGCCGTGCCCAACCCGGCCACCGCCGTCGCCCGCCTCGTCGCCGCCCTGCACGACGAGGACGGCCGGGTCACGATCCCCGGCTTCTACGACGGCATCACCGAGCTGACCGACGCCGAACGCGCGCTCATCGCCGAGCTGCCCTTCGACGAAGCCGAGTGGCTGCGCACCGCGAAGTCCCACGCGGCGGCGGGCGAGTCCGGGTACTCCACCCTGGAGCGGGTCTGGGCCCGCCCGACCGCCGAGGTCAACGGCATCGGCGGCGGCTACCAGGGCCCCGGCGGCAAGACCATCGTGCCCGCCTCCGCGCACCTGAAGCTGTCGTTCCGCCTGGTGTCGGGGCAGGACCCGTACGAGGTCGAGGCGGCCGTACGGGACTGGGTCGCGGCCCGCGTGCCCGCCGGGATCCGCCACTCCATCACCTTCGGCGCCCCCACCCGGCCCTGCCTGACCCCGCTGGACCACCCGGCCCTGCAGTCGGTCGTCCGCGCCATGGGCCGGGCCTTCGGGCAGCGGGTCCGCTTCACCCGCGAGGGCGGCTCGGGCCCGGCGGCGGACCTCCAGGACGTGCTGGGCGCGCCGGTCCTCTTCCTCGGGATCTCGGTCCCCTCCGACGGCTGGCACTCGCCCAACGAGAAGGTCGAGCTGGACCTCCTCCTCAAGGGCGTGGAGACCGCCGCCTACCTGTGGGGCGACCTCGCCGAGCACTGGAAGCCCACCGCCTGACGCACGCGCCACACCAGCCGCACGCGCCGCACCAGCCACACCCGCCGTACCGCCACCTGAGCAGAACAGAGCAGAGCAGCGCAGCGCCGCCTGCCTCGTCCCACCCACCGGGGGAGTTGGAAGTACCTGTGAGCACCCATACCGAGCCCGAGCGCCCGATCTCGCTCGCCGCGCCCAGCGACATCGACCGCGCCGCGCACCACCGCCTCGACGAGGCCTGGCTCGCCGCGGCCTGGAGCCACCCGACGACCCGCGTCTTCGTGGTCTCCGGCGGCCAGGTTCTGATCGACGACACCCCCGACGGCGGGTCCGCCATCGTCATGACGCCCGCCTTCGAGGCGCCGCTCACCGAGACCCACCGCTACTTCCTGGGAACCGACGAGGACGGCGTACGGTACTTCGCGCTGCAGAAGGACTCGCTGCCGGGCCGCATCGACCAGTCGGCCCGCCCGGCCGGCCTGCGCGAGGCCGGGCTGCTGCTGTCCCCGCGCGACGCCGGGCTGATGGTGCACGCGGTGGCGCTGGAGAACTGGCAGCGCATGCACCGCTTCTGCTCCCGCTGCGGCGAGCGCACCGTCGTCGCGGCCGCCGGCCACATCCGCCGCTGCCCGGGCTGCGGCGCCGAGCACTACCCGCGCACCGACCCGGCCGTGATCATGCTGGTCACGGACGAGCAGGACCGAGCGCTGCTGGGCCGCCAGGTGCACTGGCCGGAGGGCCGCTTCTCGACGCTGGCCGGGTTCGTGGAGCCCGGCGAGTCCATCGAGCAGTCGGTGATACGCGAGGTGTGGGAGGAGGCGGGCGTCAAGGTCGGCACGGTCGCGTACGTGGCCAGCCAGCCGTGGCCGTTCCCGTACAGCCTGATGCTGGGCTTCACCGCCCGGGCCGTGACCTCGGAGATCACGGTCGACGGCGAGGAGATCCAGGAGGCCCGCTGGTTCTCCCGCGAGGACCTGCGCGCCGCCATCGAGACCGGCGAGGTCCTCCCGCCGTCGGGCGTCTCCATCGCCGCCCGCCTGGTCGAGCTCTGGTACGGCCAGCCCCTGCCCAAGCCGGCCGCGGCGGTCTGACGGGACGCTGGGGGCGTGGCCCCGCCCCGGACACGCAGAAGGCCCCCGCCGTGGCGGGGGCCGCTCTGGGGGCCGGTGGGCGGCGCGCCGGTCAGACGGCGAGCGCCTGCTTGACCTGGGCGAGGCTCGGGTTCGTCATGACGGACTCGACACCGGCGGAGGACTTCACGAGGACGGTCGGCACGGTCTGGTTGCCACCGTTGGCCTCCTCGACGAACTTCGCGGACGCCGGGTCGAGCTCGATGTTGACCTCGTTGTACGCGATGCCCTCCCGGTCCATCTGCGACTTCAGCCGACGGCAGTAGCCGCACCAGGTCGTGCTGTACATCGTGACGGTGCCCGTGTCCTGCATGCTCGCTCCTCTGTGAGGTCTCGGTGGATCGGAGCCTGCGGCCGACCCGAGTACTCGAACGCGCACCGTCTCCGCGCCATTCCCGGCCCGGCCGCCCCGGGCGGGCGGTGTGACGGATCCGACTGATCCACTGGGCGCCGGACGGGGTCGTCCGGTGTGATGAACGGCCTCACCTGTGGACAGTTTTCCCGCCCGGCGCTCGGGACCTGGCAGCATGGCGGGGTGACAGCAGCAACGCACTTCTCAGACTTCCCGGCCGCCACCGGCAGCGACGCGGCCGACGCCGACGCGGTGCTCCTCGGCCTGGACCCGGAGCAGCGCGAGGTCGCCACGACCCTGCGCGGCCCGGTGTGCGTGCTGGCGGGCGCCGGTACCGGCAAGACCCGCGCGATCACCCACCGCATCGCCTACGGGGTGCGTTCCGGCCGGCTCATGCCGGCCAGCGTGCTGGCCGTCACCTTCACCAACCGCGCCGCCGGCGAGATGCGCGGGCGCCTGCGCACCCTCGGCGCGGGCGGCGTCCAGGCCCGCACCTTCCACTCCGCCGCCCTGCGCCAGCTCCAGTACTTCTGGCCCAGAGCCGTCGGCGGCGAGGTGCCCCGGCTCCTGGAACGCAAGATCCAGTTCGTGGCCGAGGCCGGGGCCCGCTGCCGCATCCGCCTCGACCGGAACGAGCTGCGCGACGTCACCGGCGAGATCGAGTGGGCCAAGGTCACCCAGACCGTGCCCGCCGACTACCCGGCCGCCGCCCTCAAGGCGGGCCGCGAGGCCCCCCGCGACCTGGCCGAGACCGCCCAGATCTACGGCACGTACGAACAGCTCAAGCGCGACCGCGGCATGATCGACTTCGAGGACGTGCTGCTGCTCACCGTCGGCATCCTCCAGGACCGCCACGACATCGCCGAACAGATCCGCTCCCAGTACCAGCACTTCGTGGTGGACGAGTACCAGGACGTCAGCCCGCTCCAGCAGCGCCTGCTGGACCTGTGGCTCGGCGAGCGCGACAGCCTCTGCGTCGTCGGCGACGCCAGCCAGACCATCTACTCCTTCACCGGCGCCACCCCCGACCACCTGCTGAACTTCCGCAACCGCTACCCGCAGGCCACCGTGGTCAAGCTGGTCCGCGACTACCGCTCCACCCCCCAGGTGGTACACCTGGCCAACGGCCTGCTGGGCCAGGCCAAGGGGCGGGCCGCCGAACACCGCCTGGAGCTGGTCTCCCAGCGCGAGCCCGGCCCCGCCCCCGTGTACGCCGAGTACTCCGACGAGCCCACCGAGGCCGAGGGCGTCGCCGGCCGGGTCCGGGACCTGATCGCGGCCGGCGTCCCGGCCGGGGAGATCGCCGTCCTCTACCGGATCAACGCCCAGTCCGAGGTGTACGAGCAGGCCCTGGCCGACGCCGGGGTCCCGTACCAGCTGCGCGGGGCCGAGCGGTTCTTCGAGCGGGCCGAGGTCCAGAAGGCCGTCCTCGCCCTGCGCGGAGCCGCCCGCTCCGGCGGCAGCAACGATCCGCTGCTCGAAGACGTCGTGGAGCTGGGCTCCCAGGTCCGGGCCGTGCTCAGCTCCACCGGCTGGACCGCCGAGCCGCCCGCCGGCTCCGGCGCCGTACGCGACCAGTGGGAATCCCTGGCCGCGCTGGTCCGGCTGGCCGAGGACTTCGCCCGCGCCCGCCCCGGCGCCACCCTGGCCGATCTCACCGTCGAGCTGGACGAACGCAAGGCCGTCCAGCACGCGCCGACCGTCCAGGGCGTCACCCTCGCCTCGCTGCACGCCGCGAAGGGCCTGGAGTGGGACGCCGTGTTCCTGGTCGGCCTCACCGACGGCATGATGCCGATCACCTACGCCAAGACCGACGAGCAGGTGGAGGAGGAGCGCCGGCTGCTGTACGTCGGCGTCACCCGGGCGCGGGTGCACCTGACGCTCTCCTGGGCGCTCTCCCGGGCGCCGGGCGGCCGGGCCTCCCGCCGCCCCAGCCGGTTCCTGAACGGCCTACGGCCGGGCTCCGCGGTCCCCGCGAGCCGGACCGGCGCCCCGGCCGAGGGCGCCCGCAAGCGCGGCCGCCGCGGCCCGGTGCTGTGCCGGGTCTGCGGCAAGACCCTGACGGAGGCCGGCGACATCAAACTGACGCGCTGCGAGGAGTGTCCGTCCGACATGGACGAAGGGCTCTACGAACGGCTGCGCGACTGGCGTGCCGGCCAGTCCAAGGCCCAGGGACTGCCCGCGTACTGCGTCTTCACCGACAAGACCCTCATGGCCATCGCGGAGGCCTCGCCCTCCGAGGCGGGAGAGCTCTCGATGATCTCCGGCGTGGGCGGTCGCAAGCTTGAGCGGTACGGGGCCGATGTGCTGGCCATCTGCGCAGGCCAGGAGCCCGGCGGTGCGGATCCTGACGACGCGTAGAAACTCGTCGGAAAAATAGTTTGCACATGCCCGGCGAAGCCCCATAGGTTCTTAGCAACGGAAACGGTGGCTTCTCCGAAGCCCTGGATTCGTGCTGTACTTATCCGAATACGCATGGGACAGGCCCTCGGGCCCAGTCCCCGAGACGCCGAGAGGAGGCGAGACCAGTGACCAGCTTCATGACCTTCACCAAAATGACCGATCGCTCGGTCGACGCTTCCTGCCTGCTCGGCTCCGTCTCCTTCCTGGGTACCGGTCTGTCCGCGATTTCCGCTGTCAGCCCCGCCCTGATGGCGACCCTTCCGGTCAGCGAGCGCAATGAGCGACCGACCCAGGCACCGGTGGCAGTACTGGAAGCCCAGGCGCACGCCGCCTATGGCTCCGCGGCCGCAGCCGGTGCCGGATCCCGGACGCAGACGACGAAGCAGCACCAGCACCACCTGATGTGGGCCTTCCGCGGGCTCGAACCCTGGAGTGATCCAGCCTGATCTCACGATCAGGCCGGCGCCTTCAGGGCCGCGGAACCCAACCGGGATCCGCGGCCCTTCTGTTTGTCCCCGACCGGGGACGACGGAGCGAAGGGGCCTCGGGACTGGCAAGACCAGGTACCAAGCCGCGACCGGCCGACCGGCCGGAACGACTAGCCGAACAAGACGAGGAAGAAAACACCGTGCAACTCGAAGCGCACGCCCCGTCCGTACCGCAGACCCAAACGATCTCCCCGCCCGCAGTCCCGGAGGACTCCGCCTTGACCCCCCTCACCGCGCTCACCGCGCTCGACGACGCCATCGAGAACCTCGGCGTACCCGTCCCCTGCCGCACCTTCGACCCCGAGGTCTTCTTCGCCGAGTCCCCGGCCGACGTCGAGTACGCCAAGTCCCTCTGCGGCACCTGCCCGCTGGTCGAGGCCTGCCTCGCCGGCGCCAAGGAGCGCCGCGAGCCCTGGGGCGTCTGGGGTGGCGAGCTCTTCGTCCAGGGCGTCGTCGTGGCGCGCAAGCGTCCGCGTGGCCGTCCGCGCAAGAACCCGGTTGCTGCGGCATGACCGCCATCGGAACCATCGACCGCCCCGTCACGCACGACCCCCTGAAGCAGGCCCCGATGTCCCCCTTCACCACCACGAGCGAGCAGCCGCACGGCGCCGCCACCGCAGACTTCATCACCGCAGGCGCGAACACCTCGCGTCAGAACAGGACCCGCGAAATGCAACTCATCCCAGAAGCCCTGGCTCGTGCCCATATGGACGACCGCATGCGTGAGGCGGACGCCGAGCGTCACGCCTTGCGCCTGGTCGCCGCCCGGCGCATGCAGCGCAAGGCCGAGCGCGTCTCCCTGCGCGCCCGGCGCGCGCTCGCCATGGCCGTCATGCACTGACCGGCCGGTGAGCCACCGAGCCACCGACTGAACCACCGGGGGGACCGGTCCGAACGGACTGGTCCCCCCGGTGCGTTGCGGAGCCGGCCGCACCCCCCGCGGGGATATCGTCTGGAGGTGGACCAGCAGCCTCCCCACCCCTCCCCGCCGGGACCCGGGGCCCAGCCCGTCGTCTGCGCGCGATGCGGCGCCCGCTCCCCGGACGGCGCCCCGCCCACCTGGACCTGCTCGGTGGAGAACGGGACCAGACAGTACTTCTGCGTCGCCTGCGCGCGCGCCAACCTGCGGGCGATCGAGGGCCGCCTCGACTCCTCCTGGTGGTGACCGCCGCCTGACCATGGCCGATGCCGCCTGACCGTGGCCGAGGCCGGGCTCAGTCCTCCGGCAGGAACCCCGGCAGCCACGACTCCAGTTCGTCGCGCAGCCGTACCGTCGCGCCCAGCTGGCACAGCACCCCGATGGTGCTCAGCGTGACCCGGTGGATCAGCAGGTACGAGGGCGGCAGGTTGATCTGGCGTCCCAACTGGTGCGCGGGGGAGCGGGGGTCGGCGATCCGCGCCGCCTGGCCGCGCAGCCACGGCCGGGTGAAGGTGAACTCCTCGGCCTCGGCGGGCTCCAGCATCGGCTTGAGGTAATCGAGCACCGCCTCCGGGTCGAGCGCTATGGACTCCTTCACGAAGCCCTCGGCGCGCAGATGCCCGTAGACCCCCTCGGCGTCCCCGTCCAGGGTCATCCGCAGCGACCGGCCGATGGGCTTCGGCCAGCCGCCCGGCAGCCGGTCCACCGTGCCGAAGTCGAGCACGCCCAGCCGCATCCGGCCGTCCGCTCCCGGTATCAGCCGGAAGTTCCCCGGATGCGGATCGGCGTGCAGCAGCCCGGTGCGCGCGGGCCCGGAGAAGAGGAAGCGGGCCAGCAGCTGCCCCGCGCGGTCACGCTCCTCCCGCGTACCGTCGGCGACGACCTCCGACAGCGGGACTCCGTCCATCCACTCCGTCACCAGCACCTGGTCGCCCTGGTGCACGACGTCCGGCACCACCACGTCCGGATCGCCGTCGAAGGCGTCCGCGTGGGTGCGCTGCGCCTCCGCCTCCAGCTCGTAGTCCAGCTCCTCCGCGACCCGGTCGCGCAGCTCGGTGATCAGCGGCTTCATGTCCATGCCGGGGACGAGCGGGCCGAGCAGCCCGGCGAACCGGCTCAGCTGCTTGAGGTCGGACAGCAGCGCCTCCCCGGCCCCCGGGTACTGGACCTTGACCGCGACCTGCCGTCCGTCGTGCCACACGGCGCGGTGGACCTGGCCGATCGAGGCCGCCGCGGCCGGCTTGTCCTCGAACTCCTCGAACAGCTCCCGCCAGTCCTCGCCCAGCCGCTCGGCCAGCACCTGGTGCACCCGCGCCGCCGGCAGCGGCGGAGCCGCCTCCTGGAGCTTGGTCAGCGCCGCCCGGTAGGGGCCCGCGACCTCCTCGGGCAGCGCCGACTCGAACACCGAAAGGGCCTGCCCGAACTTCATGGCGCCCCCCTTCAGCTCGCCGAGGGTGCGGAACAACTGATCGGCGGTGCGCTGCTGGAGCTCACGGGCCACGATCTCGGCCGACTTCCCGCCGATCCGCTTGCCCAGGCCCCAGGTCGCCCGTCCCGCGATGCCCAGCGGGAGAGCGGCCAGCTTGACGGTACGGGTGACCGCCTTCCGGGGAAGATCAGACATTCGCCCCTCCAGTTCCCAGACGGCTGCGCCGCGAGCGGCGGTTCCGGGACGGCCCCTCGGCCCCCCGCGCATCCTGTCACGACCCCCGCGGCCCGGACCCGGGCACCCGCCCCCGGTCCGGCGGCGGTCCGGCCGTTCACGACCGCACCGCCCCGGCGTCCACGGCGGGGGCCGCCGCCGCGCACGGGCAGTCGGGGTGGGGCCGCAGCGCCGCATGCTCCCAGTGCAGCCCGGGCAGGGCCGCCTCCCAGCGGGCGGCGGTCGAGGCGGGGAGCTCCCCGTCGAGGAAGGCCAGGGCGTGCGCCGCGGCCAGCCCCGCCACCGCCGTGGCCAGCCCCAGGTCGCAGGCCGCCGTGGCCCGGCGGCGGTGCGCCGAGCGCCACTGGACCAGCATCCGCGGCCAGGCCGGATCCCGGTCGACGCGGTCGCGCTCCATGCACCCCGCGCAGGCCGTGGCCCCCGGCAGCACCAGCGGGCCGACCAGCCCCGTCCCCTCCAGCACCCCCGCGTACAGGTGCGGGGTGCCCGCGGCCACCCAGTCGGCCGCCGTCGCCGGATCGGGCGCCCACGCCTGGAGCCCGTCCCGGGGCGCCACCACCACCAGCGCGGGCGGTGCGGGCCCCGGCCCCTCGGGATCCCCCGTACGCGGCGCCCGGCCCGGCGCCGACTCGCGGACCAGAGCGGCCGCCGCCTCGGCCCGCAGCCGGCCCACACTCGCGGGACCCAGCCCGCCCGGAGCCACGTCGGCCGCCGTCACCCGGCCCCCGTCCAGCACCTCGACCCGCCCCACCCCGGCCCCCGCCAGGACCGCCGCGACGGCTGCCCCGACCCGGCCGCTCCCGCGCACCTGGATCCGTATCGCCCGCCGGGCCGCCAGCCCCCGCAGATCACCACCCGGCTCCCGGTGCACCAGGGAGAGGGACCCCAGGTCGGGCCCGAGCCGCTCCAGCACCTCCGGGCGGCGCCGCACCGCCTGGGCCCGGGGCCCGCCCGCCGTCAGGTCGTCGAGCAGCCCGGCCCCCGCGAGGCGCCGCACCAGCTCGTCCAGCCCGCCCTCCGCGAGCCCCGCCGCCCGGGCCTCCGCCCGCAGCAGGTCCATCCCGCGCGTCCCGTCGATCCGGTCGATCAGCGAGCCGGTGGCCGTGTCCACCGGCCCGAGCACCACCGCGTGCGCCGGCGTCACACCGAACTGGACCGTCTGCAGATCCCGCCAGGCCCGCGCCAGCGCGGGCTTCACCTTCGGATACATGACATCCCCCCACGAACCGCTTCCACTGCCTTCCGCTGTCGTCCACCACCTTGCCCGGCCGCCGCCCGACGTGCGGAAGTTTGTCCACAGGCAGCAGGTATAAGGCATATGAAATGAGAAAAGAGGCGTTCGTGCCCTCCCCGCCGCCTCGATCATGTTCGAACGGCGGACGCGCGGGACTTCGGCCACGGCGACCGGGTACCGTCGAGGCGTGTCCGCCGACCCACCCCAGCGCGCCGTCGAAGTACGCCGGAGCGCGCGCCGCCGCAGGACCGTTTCCGCCTACCGCGAGGGTGACCGGACGGTCGTGCTGATCCCTGCCCGGATGTCCGAGGCGGAGGAGCGCCGCTGGGTGGGCGTCATGCTGGACAAGCTCGCCGCCCAGGAGAGCAAGCGCACCCTCGGCGACGCGGAACTCACCGAACGCGCCGCGCGTCTGTCCGAGCAGTACTTCGACGGCCGCGCCCGCCCCGGCTCGGTCCGCTGGGTCACCAACCAGCACACCCGCTGGGGCTCCTGCACCCCCGCCGAGGGCAGCATCCGGCTCTCCCACCGCCTCCAGGGCATGCCGGAGTACGTCGTCGATTACGTGCTGCTCCACGAGCTGGCGCACCTCCTGGTGCCCGGCCACGGCCCCCGCTTCTGGGAGCTGCTGGAGGCCTACCCGAAGACCGAGCGGGCCCGCGGCTTCCTGGAGGGAGTGGTCGCGGCGGAGCGCCTCCCCACGGTGCCGGGCGCCCGCGAGGAGTGACCCTCCGTCACGGCGGGCGGTTGTGTACCGGGTCGGTACCGACTTGGCCGGATGTCGGCGGGAGCCGTTAGCCTGAGCGGCACGCGCTCCGGCCACACGCCGCGTGGGCGCGCTTCAGCGGCACGGTTTCAGTCGGGATGGGGGACGGTCGGACGTATGGCCAGGGAATTCCAACGCGGCCACAAGGCCAGGGTCAGTGATCTGACGGCGGGTACCGATCTGTACGTGGGTGTCCAGATCACCGGGCCCGGGCTCGCCTTCGACATCAGCTGCTTCGGCCTCGACGCCGACGAACGGCTCTCGGACGACCGCTACTTCGTCTTCTACAACCAGCCGAAGTCGCCGGAGGAGTCCATCCAGCAGCTCGGCGCGCAGGCCGGTGACACGGAATCCTTCCGGGTGACGCTGGACCGCGTCCCGGCGGGCATCCACCGCCTCTCCTTCACCGCCACCCTCGACGGCCCCGGCCAGATGTCGCAGATCGGGCCCGGCTACATCCGGGTCGTGGCGGGCGGCGAGGAAGTCGTCCGGTACTCCTTCACCGGCTCCGAGTTCAGCACCGAACGGGCGCTGATGATCGGCGATTTCTACCTGAAGGACGTCTGGCGCTTCGCCGCCGTCGGCCAGGGCTTCGACGGCGGTCTCGCCGCGCTGCTGCAGAACTTCGGCGGCGAGGTCGCCGAGGAAGAGGAGCAGCCGCAGCAGCAGGTGCCGGCCCAGGCCCCGCCGCCGGCCGCCGCGCCCGGCTTCGCCCCGCCGCCGCAGGCCGCCGCGCCCGCGCCCTCCTTCGGCGCCCCGGTGCAGCAGCAGCCACCGCCGCCGCCCGCCCCCGCGCCCTACGCCCCGCCGCAGCAGCCTCCGTACCAGCAGCCCCAGCACCACCAGCCCGCGCCGCAGCAGCCTCCGTACCAGCAGCCCGCCCCGGCCGCGGTGCACACCGCCCCGACCATGGTCGGCCCCCTGGTCCCGCCTGCCCCGCAGGCCCCGTACGGTCGGCCCCCGCACCCCCCGCAGCAGCCCGGCCCGCCCGGGTACGGGCAGCAGCCGGCGCAGCCCCCGTACGGCGGCCAGGTCCCGCCGCCGGGTCCCGTGCCCGCCCCGTACGGGCAGCAGCCGCAGCCCTCGTACGGCCAGGTACCGGCCCCGCAGCAGCCCGCGTACGGTCAGCAGCCTCCGCCGCCCTACGGCCAGGCCCCGACGGCCGCCACTGGGGCGGGTCTCGCCGCGGCCCTCCAGCCGTACAAGGAAGCCCCCACGGGCGCCCGCTGGACCCCGCAGAACCAGCAGCTCATGCGCGTCGACCTGGCGATGGGCGGCGGCCAGGCCGTGCTCGCCCGCCAGGGCAGCATGGTCCTCTACCAGGGCAAGGTCGACTTCAGCTACAAGGGCGCGGGCTTCGCCGGCCGCATCGTCGGCAACGCCACCGGCCAGGAGATGCAGCTGATGCGCTGCACCGGCCGCGGCCAGGTCTTCCTCGCCGAGGACGGCGCCCACCTGCACGCCATCGAGCTCCAGGGCGACGGCATCTGCGTCTCCGCCGAGTCCGTCCTCGCCTTCGACGAGTCCCTCCAGCACGAGGTCCGCCGCATCGAGGGCCACGGCATCCCCGGCGGCGCCCTGTTCACCATGCTCTTCCAGGGCTCCGGCACCGTGATCGTCAAGACCCACGGCGTGCCCGTCGTCCTGCCCGTCACCCCGACCACCTTCGCGGACAGCAACGCCATCGTCGCGTGGTCGGCCGCCTCCCAGGTGATCATCTCCAGCCAGGTGCGCCTGCGCCGCAACGCCTACCCGGGCCACAGCGGCGAGACCGTGAACCTCCAGTTCCGCGGCGCCCCCGGCAACTTCATCGTCGTCCAGCCGTACGAGGTCTGAGGGAGCCCCACATGAACGCCATGAACATGAACCAGCAGCTCGCGGGCTACGCCCCCACCCCCGTCACGGCCCGCATGGAGAACCACGGCCGCGCCATGCTCAAGGTCGCCCTGCAGAGCGGCCAGGACCTCTTCGCCCGCACCGGCTCGATGGTCGCCTACGAGGGCTTCGTCCAGTACGAGCCCAACCCGCCCGCCGTGCGCCAGATGGCCTCGCAGTGGCTGACCGGGGAGGGCGCCCCGCTGATGAAGTGCACCGGCGACGGCCTGCTCTACCTCGCCGACTACGGCGCCGACGTCGTCTGCATCAACCTCGACAACGACGCCCTCTCCGTCAACGGCACCAACCTCCTCGCCTTCGACGCCCACCTCCAGTGGGGCGTCGAGCGGGTCAAGGGCATGGCGAAGTTCGCCGGCCAGGGCCTCTTCAACGTCCAGCTCTCCGGCACCGGGTGGGTCGCCATCACCTCCCGCGGCACGCCGATCGTGGTCGACTGCGGGCGCGGCGAGGACGAGACGTACGTCGACCCCGACGCGCTCGTCGCCTGGTCCCCGAAGCTCAAGGTCAAGGGCAAGCGCAGCTTCAAGGCCTCGTCGATGATCGGCCGGGGCAGCGGGGAGGCCTACCAGATGGCCTTCTCCGGCCAGGGCGTCGTCGTCGTACAGCCCAGCGAGGACAGCACCGACCGGCTCCGGACCCGGGGCTGAGGGGGAGCGGACATCATGCAGAGCGCACTTTTCGGCTACGCGGAAGCGCAGTCCCAGGACCGGTACACCGTCCAGAACCCCCAGCTCCTCAGGGTCTCGCTGACCGGCTCCGACGACGTCCTCGCCCGCAAGGGCGCCATGGTCGCCTACCAGGGCATCGTCGACTTCGACGGCGAGTACGAGAGCGCCGGTCGGCGTGGCGCCCGCGGCCGCACCGGCGAGGGCCTGGACCTGATGCGCTGCTCCGGGCAGGGCACGGTCTACCTGGCCAACCTCGCCCAGTACGTGCACGTCGTGGACGTGGACCAGGACGGCCTCACCGTCGACAGCGGCTACGTGCTGGCCCTGGACTCCACCCTGCACACCGAGGTCATCGCGGTGGACAGCCAGTACGGGATCTCCGGCTCCGGCAAGTACCAGCTCAACATCACCGGGCGCGGCAAGGTCGCCCTGATGACCTCCGGCCAGCCGCTGATGATGCAGGTCACCCCGGACAAGTACGTCAACGCCGACGCGGACGCCATCGTCGCCTGGTCCACCTCGCTGCGCGTCCAGATGCAGGCCCAGACCCACTCCGCCGGCGTCTGGCGGCGCCGCGGCAACACCGGCGAGGGCTGGGAGCTCAGCTTCCTCGGCACCGGCTTCGCGCTGGTGCAGCCCAGCGAGGTGCTCCCGCCGCAGAACGCCCAGCTCGGGCAGGGCGCGGCCGCGCAGTTCGGCATGGGCCAGCACGGCGCCCACGCCCAGAACCAGAACAACGCCTGGAACTGATCCGGCGACCGGTACCCGGGCCGGGCACGGCGTGACGAAGGGGGCGGTCCCGCGCGGGACCGCCCCCTTCCGCCCGCCCGGGATCAGCCGCCGAGGCGCGCCCGGGTGGCCTCCATCAGCCGCACCACCGAGGTGTCGGCCACCGCCGCCACCTCCTCGTACGGGTACCAGCGCAGGTCCAGCGACTCCTCGCTGATCTCCGCCACCGCGCCGGGCGGAGCGAGCGCCGCGTACTGCACGTCCAGGTGCCAGTTGCAGGGTGCCGGGATGGGATGCCGGTCCAGCCGCACCGGTCCGCCCGGCAGCAGGGTCAGCCCGGAGGCGATCCCCGACTCCTCGACGGCCTCGCGCAGCGCGACATCGGCCAGCGCGGCGTCACCCGGCTCGCAGTGGCCGCCCATCTGGAGCCACAGCCCCAGCTTCCGGTGCAGGGTCAGCAGGACCCGGCCGCCCTCCGGGTCGACGACCAGGGCGCTGCCCGTGATGTGACCCGCCCGGCAGGGCTTGTAGACCCCGTCCGGGTGGGCGGCCAGGTGCTCCAGGTAGACGTCGCGGAGCTCGGGCTGGTCCTCGTACCGCTTCAGGACGAGGACAGCGTCTTCGTGCAGGCTCACTTCTCGCCGTCGCCGTTTCCGTCGGAGCCCTTGTCACCGGAGCTCTTGCCGTCGTTCTTGCCGTTCTCGGCGTTCTCGTCGCGCTCGCCGTTTCCGGCCCGCTCGCCGGTCGCGTCGTGCCCCCGCGCGGCCTCGCCGAGCATCTTGTCGATCTCGGAGAAGTCCAGCTGCTCCCGGTGCACGAACCCGTCCGGGTCGTCCAGATCGGAGGCCGTCGGCAGCATGTCCGGGTGTTCCCACAGCCCGTCGCGGCCGTCCACCCCGCGCGCGTCGGTGAGCGAGGCCCACAGCCGCGAGGCGTCACGCAGCCGCCGGGGCCGCAGCTCCAGCCCGATCAGCGTCGCGAAGGTCTGCTCCGCGGGGCCGCCCGAGGCACGGCGCCGGCGCATCGTCTCGCGCATGGCGTCGGCCGAGGTCAGACGGGGCTTGGCCGCCTCGTGCACGACCGCGTCCACCCAGCCCTCGACCAGCGCGAGCGCCGTCTCCAGGCGGGCCAGGGCGGCCTTCTGCTCGGGGGTGTCCTGCGGCTGGAACATGCCGCCCTGGAGCGCCTCCTGCAGCTGCTCCGGGTTCGACGGGTCCAGCTGGCCGACCACGTCCTCCAGCTTCGAGGTGTCCACCGTGATGCCGCGCGCGTAGCCCTCGACCGCGCCGAACAGGTGCGAGCGCAGCCACGGCACGTGCGCGAAGAGACGGGCGTGGGCCGCCTCGCGCAGCGCCAGGTACAGGCGCACCTCGTCGGAGGGAACGCCCAGGTCCTTGCCGAAGGCCTGGATGTTCAGCGGCAGCAGCGCCGCCCGCCCGGCCGGCCCCAGCGGCAGGCCGATGTCGGTGGAGCCGACGACCTCACCCGCGAGCGTGCCCACGGCCTGGCCGATCTGCTGGCCGAACATGGCTCCGCCCATGGAACGCATCATGCCGAGCAGCGGGCCCGCCATGGCCTGCATCTCCTCGGGCAGGACGCTGCCCATGGCCGCGCCGACGCGCTCGGCGACCGGGTCCACGAGCTCCTTCCACACCGGCAGGGTCGCCTCGACCCACTCGGCGCGACTCCACGCCACGGCCGTGCTGGCGCCCGAGGGCAGGGAGGTCACCCCGTCCAGCCACAGGTCGGCGAGGCGCACCGCCTCCTCGACCGCCGCCTTCTCGGCGACGCCGACGCTGACGTCCTTCACACCGTCCGCGGTGCCCTGCGCGACGGTCTGGCGGGCGATGTCCTTGGCCATGTCCCAGTTGACCGGGCCGCCCTCGTAACTCAGCATCTGGCCGAGCTGCTGGAAGGCGGCGCCGAGGTCGCCCGGGTTCATGGCGCCGAACATGGCGGCGAACGGATTGTCCGCGCCGCCGGGCAGGCCGCCGCCCGGCGCGGCGCCCGGGACGAAGCCGAACGGATTCGCGGGACCGCCCTGCCCGCCCTTCTTGCCCTCGTCGCCGTCCTCCGGCTCCTCCGGCGGAAGGCCGAATCCGAATGGGGTGTCGCTCACGGGTTTCCTCGGCTCGTAGGGCCGTCGGCGGGAGCCGACGGGCAATGGTCCGACAACACCACTCCAGCGTAGACACCCCTCCCGCTTCCGGGCTCGGTGCTCCGCCGACTCCTGGGCTGCGGCAGGATGGACATCACCTGGTGGGTACGCGTCACGACGCGCCCCCACTGAAGACAACCGCTGGAGACGCCCGGTGAGTTCCCCAGATCCGCAGGCTCGCGCGCCGCACGACGCCGAAAACCGCCCTGAGCACGGTGACAGCGCCCCCGGCGTTCGCCAGCCGCGAAACCAGGCCGAACCCCGACGACGCAGCCCCGTGATCGCGGTGACCGGCGCCGCGTCCGGGGTCGGCGCCGCCCTGGTGAGCCGCCTCGCCGCATCGGACGAGGTCAAGCAGGTCGTCGCCATCGACGAGCGGCGCGGCGACTGCGCCGCCGCGCAGTGGCACGTCCTGGACGTACG
Source organism: Streptomyces sp. NPDC102258 (assembly GCF_055584685.1). Classification (NCBI taxonomy): domain Bacteria; kingdom Bacillati; phylum Actinomycetota; class Actinomycetes; order Kitasatosporales; family Streptomycetaceae; genus Streptomyces; species Streptomyces sp. NPDC102258. The sequence goes on along the minus strand of NZ_JBVJLO010000004.1, from coordinate 353,142 downwards.
CGACCCGGCCATCGCCGAGAAACTGCGCGGCGCGGACGTGGTCGTACACCTGGCGCTCGACCTCGACCTGGAGACCGACCCGGCGGCCCGTACGGCGTACAACGTGCGCGGGACGCAGACCGTGCTGACCGCCGCCGCGGCCGCCGGGGTGCACCGGGTCGTGCTCTGCACCTCCGCGATGGTCTACGGGGCCCTGCCGGACAACGACATCCCGCTCTCGGAGGACTCCGAGCTGCGGGCCACCGCCGAGGCGACCGGCGTCGGCGACCTCCTGGAGATCGAGCGCCTGGGCCGCCGGGCGCCCCGCGCGCACCCCGGGCTGAACGTGACCGTGGTCCGCCCGGCGGTCCTGGTCGGCGGCACCGACACCGCGCTGACCCGGTACTTCGAGTCCCCGCGCCTGCTCGTCGTCGCGGGATCCCGGCCCACCTGGCAGTTCTGCCACGTCGAGGACCTGGTCAGCGCCCTTGAGTACGCGGCGCTGGAGAAGGCCGAGGGCGAGCTGGCGGTGGGCTGCGAGGGCTGGCTGGAGCAGGAGGAGGTCGAGGAGCTGAGCGGCATCCGCCGCATGGAGCTGCCCTCGGCGGTCGCCCTGGGCGCGGCGGCCCGGCTGCACCGGATCGGCCTGACGCCGTCCCCGGCCGGGGACCTCGCGTACACGATGCACCCGTGGGTGGTCAGCGTCAGCGGGCTGCACGCGGCGGGCTGGCGGCCCCGCTGGACCAACGAGGAGGTCCTCGCCGAGCTGCTCCAGGAGGTGGCGGGCCGGCACACCGTCGCGGGCCGCCGGCTGGGCCGCAAGGACGCCGCCACGGCCGCGGGCGCCGCGGGCGCCACGGTGGCCCTGCTGGGCGCCGCGGCGGCGGTCCGCCGGGCCCGCAAGCGCCGGGGCCTGTGACGGCGCGGGCCCCGGCCGGGCGCCCCGGCACGCCCCCGCCGGGGAAGGCTCCCGCAGGCCCCCTGTAGGAGGCTCCCAAGCGGACGCGCCGGGCCCGGGTGATCCGGCTATTCCGCCGCCCCGGCCGCTAGGGCACGATGGGGACATGGCACCGCACTTCGACCACCCCGGCGAGCAGGCCGCCCCGGACCCGATCCGGCTGCTCGACATCCGTGACGCCCCGCTGTCGCTCGACGAGGTCTTCCGGGCCGTCGGCGACGACGCGAGCGGCGGCACGGCCCTGTTCGTCGGCACGGTGCGCAACCACGACGGCGGCGCCGACGTCGACGCGCTCGGCTACTCCTGCCACCCGACGGCGCGGGCCGAGATGCGGCGCGTCGCCGAACGCGTCATCGAGAAGTACCCGGTCCGCGCCCTGGCGGCGGTCCACCGCATCGGTGATCTGGCCGTCGGCGACCTCGCCGTGGTCGTCGCCGTGTCCTGCCCGCACCGGGGCGAGGCCTTCGAGGCCTGCCGGATGCTGATCGACGACCTCAAGCACGAGGTCCCCATCTGGAAGCACCAGACGTTCTCGGACGGCACGCAGGAGTGGGTCGGCGCCTGCTGACACGCCCCCGCGCGCGGGAGTCGACCCGGTCGGCGGTACCCTCACACCCGTTCGGCCGCGCAACACGCCCTCGATTTGCGTAACCCCTTCCCGGGCACGAGCGTTGAAGCCACGACGACACGTACTTTCGGGGCAGGGAGGCACGTCCATGGCATCACTGGCGTGGTTGCTGATTCCGCTGTTCGCCGCGATAGGGGCGGCGATATGGGGCAGCTGGGCGGCGCGCGACCGCACGCAAGGCGACATATCGGAGCTCGCCGGTTACGCGCGGTTCCGCGAGGTCATGGACAAGGCCGAGCGGGCCCAGGCCGAGCGAGCCCAAGCCGAGCGGTCCCGTGCCGAACGGGTCCAGGCCGAGCAGGTCCAGGCCGAGCGGTCCCCGGCCCATCGGGCCCAGGTGAAGGAGAAGGCGCACTCCGGTTCCGACGCCGTCTGACGCGTCCCGCGAGTCCCGCCCGCCGGTCCGCTGAGAATCCCCTGAGAGTTCCGCCCGCGGTCCCCGTACGGACCGGCCCCACGGGCCGCCCTCCGAGGCCGTCCCGTACTGTCGATCCATGCCACGCCGCACCGCGACGATGCTCGCCTCCTTCCTCGTGCTGTTCGCGCTTCTCTGCGCAGGGGTGTTCATCAAGGTCCCGTATTCCGAGATGAGCCCCGGTCCGACCGTGAACACGCTCGGCGACTCCCGCGGCGAGCCGGTCCTCAACATCTCGGGTCACAAGACGTACCCGACCACCGGTCACCTCAACATGACCACGGTCCGCGTCACCGGCGCCGACTACGACATGAACCTGCTCGAAGCCGTGTACGGCTGGCTGGCCGACGACAACATCGTCGTGCCGCACGAGAACCTCTATCCGAACGGCAAGACGGACAAGGAGTCGACGCAGGAGAACGCCGAGGAGTTCAGCCAGTCGCAGGAGAGCGCCAAGGTGGCCGCCCTCAAGCAGCTCGGCATCCCGGTCTCCGCCCGCGTCATCGTCTCCACCGTCGTCAAGGGCAGCCCCTCCGAGGGCAGGCTGCACGCCGGCGACGTGATCAGGGAAGTGGACGGCGCGCCCGTCACCGCCCCGGGCGACGTGGCCAAGCTGGTGACCAAGCACAAGCCCGGCGAGCCGGTGGAGTTCACGATCGTCCCGGCCGCCGAGGCCGCCGAAGCCGAGAAGACGAACCGCGAGCCGACCGCCACCACCAAGGTCGCCGTCACCGCCGCCAAGGCGCCGGACGACGGCCACGCCATCGTCGGCATCCGGGCCGGGACCGACCACACCTTCCCGTTCCCCATCGACATCAAGCTCGCCGACGTGGGCGGCCCCAGCGCCGGCCTGATGTTCGCCCTCGGCATCGTCGACAAGCTGACCCCGGAGAACCTGACCGGCGGGAAGTTCATCGCGGGCACCGGGACCATGGACGACGCGGGCAAGGTCGGCCCCATCGGCGGCATCCAGATGAAGACCATCGGCGCCCGCCAGGCCGGGGCGGAGTACTTCCTCACCCCGGCCGAGAACTGCGCCGCGGCCGCCGCGCACGTGCCCGACGGCCTGACCCTGGTCAAGGTCTCCACCATCGACGACGCCACCAAGGCGCTGGAGAAGATCGGCAAGGGCGACACGGCGGGCCTGCCGCGGTGCGCGAAGTCCTGACCGCGGCCGGCCCCGCGGCCGCCCCCGCCGCCCTCCCGCGGGCCGGCTAGTCCAGGAAGGTCGCGGCCAGCGCCTCGGCCAGGCCCGGCACCAGGCTCGCGCCGGTCAGCACCTCGCTGGAGGAGTCCTTCTCGCGCAGCCGCACCGCGGACTCGCGCGAGCCGTCGCGCAGTACGCCCACGGTCAGCCGCACCTCCTGCCGGTCGGGGTGCGCGGCGACCCACTTGGTCAGCTGCTTGTCGCTGAGCCCCTCCGGTACGGAGGCCTCCGCGGACGGCGGCAGCATCAGCCGCTCCACGGTCAGGGCGCAGCCGACGATCGCGTCGGGCCAGGCGAGGGTTCCCAGGAACTTGTCCAGCGGGGTACCGGCCGGCACCTGGTCCTGCTCGATCGGCGTCAGCTGGTTCTTGCCGGTGTCGTCCTGGTCGAGGCCGAGCTGGTTCGCGAGGCCGGGCTCCGACCTGCGCAGCCGGGCCGTGTCGACCAGGGCAAAGAGCCGGGCGGGCTTGTCCCAGCCGAGGGTGGAGGCGTACTCGTCGATTTCGAGGACGGCGCGGGTCAGCGGAGTGGCCGCCATGGGGGTGCCGGGGGAGGGCGAAAGGTTGGACATGGACAACATCCTGCCTCCTTTCCCCCTGATACCGGGAACTGACTAAAGCCTCAGTAAGTTGCATGGATGGGCCCTACGATCGGGGGCCGACCAGACCACAGCGACTTTCGAGGTGCGCACCTTGGCTTTCCAGATGCCGGACCGCGGCGGAGGCCCCTCCGGGCCACGGATGAGAGTCGGCCGCCCGTCCCGGCGTGCCCGGACTCTTCTGATGACCCTGGCAGTCCTGGCCGTCCTGGCCATGGCATTCATCATGTTCGCCGGATTCTGGACGGACTGGCTCTGGTTCCGCTCGGTCAAGTACTCCACCGTCTTCACCACCACCCTGTGGACCAAGATCGGCCTGTTCGCCGTCTTCGGCCTGCTGATGGCCGGTGCCGTCGGGTTCAACATCTGGCTGGCGCACCGGCTGCGGCCGCCGCTCAGCGCGATGTCGATGGAGCAGCAGAGCCTCGACCGCTACCGGATGAGCGTCGCCCCGTACAAGAAGTGGCTGCTCCTCGCCATCGCCGCCGTCGTCGGGCTGATCGCGGGCGCCTCGGCCGCCGGCCAGTGGAAGACCTGGCTGATGTACGTGAACGGGGTGTCCTTCGGCCGCAAGGACCCCCAGTTCGGTCTGGACGTGTCCTTCTACACCTTCGACCTGCCCTGGTACCGCTTCCTGCTCGGCTTCGGCTTCGCCGCCGTCGTGCTCTCGGTGATCGCCGCCGTCGTCGTGCACTACCTGTACGGCGGACTGCGCGTGACCAGCCCGGGCGCCCGGGCCACCGCCGCGGCCACCGGGCACCTGTCGGTGCTGCTCGGCCTCTTCGTCACCTTCAAGGCGATCGCGTACTGGCTCGACCGGTACGGCCTCGCCGTGAAGTCCAGCGACTTCAAGGCCGCCGACAACTGGGCCGGCCTGCGCTACGTCGACGCCAACGCCTACCTGCCGGCGAAGACGATCCTGGTCGCCATCGCGGCGATCTGCGCGGTGCTGTTCTTCGCCACCCTGTGGCGCCGCACCTGGCAGCTGCCGGTCATCGGCTTCGGTCTGATGGTCCTGTCGGCGATCCTCATCGGCGGGCTCTACCCGGCGATCGTGCAGAAGTTTCAGGTCCAGCCGAACGAGCAGGCCAAGGAATCCCCGTACGTCGAGAAGAACATCAAGGCCACGCGCGACGCCTACGGGATCGCCGGGACCGACGTGAAGGACTACCCGGGCGTGCCCAACGCGGGCACGAACAAGGACCAGCTGCGCAAGACGGCGGACACCACCGCCAGCGTCCGCCTCCTCGACCCGAACATCGTCTCCCCGGCCTTCCAGCAGCTCCAGCAGGTCAAGGGCTACTACGCCTTCCCGTCCACGCTCGCCGTGGACCGCTACAGCGGCCAGGACACGGTGATCGGGCTGCGCGAGCTGAACATCGGCGGCATTCCGAAGAACAACTGGATCAACGACCACTTCCGGTACACGCACGGCTTCGGCGTGGTCGCCGCCAAGGGCAACACCGCCACCGACAAGGGCGCCCCCGACTTCACCCAGTACGACCTGCCCTCGAAGGGCATGTTCGGCACGGGCTTCGAGCAGCGCATCTATTACGGAGAGCAGACGAAGCAGTACTCGATCGTCGGCGGTCCGCAGAAGGAGCTCGACTACTCGGACGACAAGGGCGAGAAGGAGACGAGCTACAAGGGCGGCTCCGGCGTCAACCTCGACAACCCGGTCAACCGCGCCGCGTACGCGCTCGCCTTCAACGAGCCGCAGATCCTCTACTCGGGCGCCATCGGCGAGGGCTCGCGGATCCTGTACAACCGCACGCCCAAGGAGCGCGTCGAGGCCGTCGCGCCCTGGCTGACCATCGACGGGGCCCCGTACCCGGCGGTCGTGGACGGCCGGATCAAGTGGATCGTCGACGCCTACACGACGACGAACGGCTACCCGTACGCCTCCCGCACCACCCTGGGCGACAGTACGACCGACTCGCTGACCAACAGCCAGCGCGCGGTGGTGGCCCAGGAGAACCAGGTCAACTACATCCGCAACTCGGTGAAGGCCACCGTCGACGCCTATGACGGCACGGTCAGCCTGTACCAGTGGGACACCGAGGACCCGGTCCTCAAGACCTGGATGAAGGCCTTCCCGGGCACGGTGAAGCCCAAGAGCGCCATCGACAAGACGCTCATGGACCACCTGCGCTACCCGCAGGACCTCTTCAAGGTCCAGCGCGAGCTGCTCACCCGGTACCACGTCACCGACCCGCAGACCTTCCTCAGCGGCAGCGAGGCCTGGCAGGTCCCGGACGACCCGACGACCAAGGCCGGCACGGCGGTCCCGCCGTACTACCTGTCGATGAAGATGCCGGAGCAGAAGCAGAAGGACCAGGTCTTCTCCCTCACCACGACCTTCACGCCGAACGGCCGGGACAACCTGAGCGCCTTCATGGCGGTCAACGCCGACCCGGGCACCGCGGACTACGGGAAGATCAGACTTCTGAAGCTGCCGACCAGCAGTCCGGTCGACGGCCCCAAGCAGGTCCAGAGCAAGTTCAACTCCGAGCCGAAGATCGCCGAGTCGATCCGCCTGCTGCGCGGTGGCGACTCCGAGGTCGAGTACGGCAACCTGCTCACCGTCCCGCTGGACGGCGGCATGCTCTACGTGGAGCCGGTGTACGTCCGCAGCTCCGGGCTCAAGTACCCGCTGCTGCGCAAGGTGCTCGTGACCTACGGCGGCCAGACGGCCTTCGAGGACACCCTGGAGAAGGCGCTGAACGTGGTCTTCGGAGCCGAGGCCCCGACCACGCCCACGACGCCGACGCCGCCGACGACCCCGCCGGGCGAGGGCACCACCACGCCGCCCAGCAGCCAGGACCCGACGGTCAAGGCGGCCCTGGACGACGCCCAGAAGGCCGTCGACGCCGCCGAGAAGGCCCGGCAGGCCGGCGACTGGACGGCCTTCGGCAAGGCCCAGGACGACATCAAGGCGGCGCTGCAGCGGGCACTCGACGCGGAGGCGAAGCTGACGGCCCCCAAGCCGGGAGGCTGAGGAGGAGGCCGCGGAGCACGCGGTCAAGGCACCGTCCCGCGTCGTGATACTGTGGTTTCACCGACGCGGGGTGGAGCAGCTCGGTAGCTCGCTGGGCTCATAACCCAGAGGTCGCAGGTTCAAATCCTGTCCCCGCTACTGAAAACGAAGGCCCGGATCCCATGGGATCCGGGCCTTCGTCATGTCCGGAAGAGCAACCGGGACGACACGGGGTCACTGGGGCGGGTGAGTTGGGGTAGGAGCGTGTTTGACTTGTCTCTCTGTGGGCATGTCGACAAAACGCTGTAGTGACCTCACTGGCTGCGACATACCAGGTGTACGCGGGTAGCAGGTGATGCGACGATGGGATTTATGGGGGACAGGTCAACTCTGCTGGAGACAGGGCGGTTTGTGAGGGCGGAGGCCGAGTCGGGTACGGAGTCCGCCGAGGCGGCTCAGGCTGTCAACGCGCAGACCGCACTGACCGATGCGGTGTTCGCGGAAGAAGCCTTCGGAGAGGCGGAGGGGGCCACCGACGCCGAGCTGGAGGCACGCCACCGGGTGGCCGCCGACAAGGGCGACGCGGGGGCCATGAGCGTGCTCGGCGCGCTCCTGCTGCGCCGCGGCGACCTGGCCGGGGCCGAGCCCTACCTGCGCGGAGCCACCGCCGAAGGCGACCGGGCGGCCGCCAACAACCTCGGCGTCCTGCTGCACCAGCGCGGCTACCCCGACGAGGCCGCCGGCTGGTGGCGGGTCGCCGCCGTCGCCGGCTCCGCCCCGGCCGCGCACGCCCTGGGCCGCCACTACCGCGAGCGCGGCGACGAGCCCGCCGCCGAGTACTGGCTGCGCCAGGCGGCGGAATCCGGCCACGCGCTGGGCGCGTTCGGACTGGCCGACCTGCTGGAACACCGGGGCGACCGGGGCGTCGAGCGCTGGTTCCGGGCCGCCGCCGAACAGGGGCACCGCGAGGCGGCGTACCGCCTGGCGCGGCACCTGCGCAAGGGCGACCCCACCGAGGCCGAGCAGTGGTACCGGCAGGCCGCCGCGCGCGGGCACCGGCGCGCCGGGCTGCACCTGGGCGCCCTGCTGGAGGCGCGCGGCGAGCTCAAGGAGGCCGGGCGCTGGTACCTCAGCTCGGCGAAGCAGGGCGAGGCCCGGGCCGCGTGCGCCCTCGGCTTCCTGCTGCGCGACGCCGGGGACGAGGAGAGCGCGGCCTCCTGGTGGCTGCGCGCCGCCCAGGACGGGGACGGCAACGCGGCCAACGCCCTGGGCGCGCTGCACGCCGCCCGGGGCGAGACCCAGACGGCCGAGAAGTGGTACCGCGCCGCCATGGACGCCGGCGACCAGAACGGGGCGTACAACCTCGCACTGCTGTGCGCCGCGCAGGAGCGGACCGCGCAGGCCGAGCAGTGGTACCGCCGGGCGGCCTACGCGGGCCACCGCGAGGCCGCCAACGCCCTCGCGATCCTGCTCCTCCAGGGCGGGGACGCGGCCGGGGCCGAGCCGTGGTTCTCCAAGGCCGCCGAGGCGGGCAGCGTGGACGCCGCCTTCAACCTCGGGATCCTCTTCGCCAGCCGGGACGAGGACCGCACCGCCCTCAAGTGGTACGAGCGCGCCGCCGCGGCCGGGCACACCGACGCGGCGCTCCAGGTCGGCATCGCCCTGGTGCGCGACGGCGAGGAGCGGGCCGCCGAGCGGCACCTGCGCTGCGCCGCGGGCGGCGGCAGCGCCGAGGCGGCGTTCCGGCTGGCCTCGCTGCTGGAGTCGCTGGCCCCGGCGCCGGAGCCGGTGGCGCTGGGTGAGCCGGCCGGCGGGGCGGCGCGCACCGAGAGCGAGGAGTGGTACGAGCGGGCCGCCGAGCAGGGCCACCGCCGGGCCCAGGTCCGGGTCGGCATGCTGGCCGCCGCCCGGGGCGACCTCGTGGTGGCCGCGCGGTGGTACCGGGAGGCGGCGGAGGCCGGCTCGCGCAACGGCGCCTTCAACCTGGGGCTGCTGCTGGCCCGCGAGGGGAACGAGCCCGAGGCGGCCCTGTGGTGGACCCGCGCCGCGGTGGCCGGGCACGGCCGCGCCGCGCTGCGCCTCGGCCTGCTCGCGGCCCGGCACGGGGACCTTTCGGAGGGGCAGAAGTGGTGCGTACGGGCCATGGAGCTGGGTCCGGCGGAGGTGTCGGAGCGGGCGGCCCGGCTGCGGGACGCGCTGGCCGAGGAGCTGTCGGCCTGAGCCCGCGACGGCCGCCCGTTCACTGATTTGCATCTGCCGGGCACACTCCCGTACAGTCATGTTTACCGACGCGGGGTGGAGCAGCTCGGTAGCTCGCTGGGCTCATAACCCAGAGGTCGCAGGTTCAAATCCTGTCCCCGCTACTGAAGGCCTGAGGCCCGGATCCCATGGATCCGGGCCTCAGGTCGTTTCTGTGTGCGAAGACGGAAGAAGGCCGGGGGCAGAAGCCCCCGGCCTTCCGTGTTCTCCGGGCCGCCCCGGCCGCCGTCCGGTCAGGCGCCCGCGCAGTTCGGGCACAGGCCGCGGTACGTCACCTCGACCGCCGAGACGACGAAGCCGAAGCGCTCGACGTCGGGCAGGTCGGCCAGCGGGTCGCCCGCCGGGTGGACGTCGCGGATCGCGCCGCACTGGGCGCAGACCAGGTGCTGGTGGGGGCGGTGGGCGTTCGGGTCGTACCGCTTGGCGCGCCGGTCCGTGGAGACCTCCAGGACCTCGCCGAGGGTCACCAGCTCGCCCAGGGTGTTGTAGACCGTCGCGCGGGAGATCTCGGGCAGTTTGGCCACGGCACGGGCGTGGACCTCGTCGGCCGTCAGGTGCACGTGCTCACCGTCGAGCACTTCGGCCACGACGCGCCGCTGCGCCGTCATGCGCCAGCCGCGTCCGCGAAGTCGTTCCAGCAGGTCACTCATACAAGCCAGCCTAACAGTGGCGATTCGGTGTAGAACCCGAACCGGTTCGGATTTGGATGCTTGATTGACTTAGATAAAGTCTATTGTAGGATCCGTTATGGAAGACGCAAGGACCAAGGCAGGGCTTGCGGGAGATACGCAGGAGGCGCACGTGTCGCAGCAGGGACCGCTCACCACGGAGGCCGGCGCTCCGGTCGCCGACAACCAGAACAGTGAGACCGCCGGCGTCGGCGGGCCCGTTCTCGTCCAGGACCAGCTCCTGCTGGAGAAGCTCGCCCACTTCAACCGCGAGCGCATCCCGGAGCGCGTGGTGCACGCCCGCGGCGCCGGCGCGTACGGCACCTTCACCGTCACCCGTGACGTGACGCGGTGGACCCGGGCGAAGTTCCTCTCCGAGGTCGGCAAGCAGACCGAGACCTTCCTGCGCTTCTCCACCGTCGCCGACAGCCTCGGCGGCGCGGACGCCCGCCGCGACCCGCGCGGCTGGGCGCTGAAGTTCTACACCGAGGAGGGCAACTACGACCTCGTCGGCAACAACACCCCGGTCTTCTTCATCCGGGACGCGATCAAGTTCCCCGACTTCATCCACACCCAGAAGCGCGACCCCTACACGGGCTCGCAGGAGCCGGACAACGTCTGGGACTTCTGGGGCCTGTCGCCGGAATCCACCCACCAGGTGACCTGGCTGTTCGGCGACCGCGGCATACCGGCGTCCTATCGCCACATGAACGGCTACGGCTCGCACACGTTCCAGTGGAACAACGAGGCGGGCGAGGTCTTCTGGGTCAAGTACCACTTCAAGACCGACCAGGGCATCAAGAACCTCACCCAGGCCGAGGCGAACGCCCTCGCCGGCGAGGACCCCGACTCGCACCAGCGCGACCTGCGCCAGTCCATCGAGCGCGGCGACTTCCCGAGCTGGACCGTACAGGTGCAGATCATGCCGGCGGCCGAGGCGGCCACGTACCGCTTCAACCCGTTCGACCTCACCAAGGTGTGGCCGCACGAGGACTACCCGCCGATCGAGATCGGCAAGCTGGAGCTGAACCGCAACCCGGAGAACGTCTTCGCCGAGGTCGAGCAGTCCATTTTCAGCCCGGCCCACTTCGTCCCCGGCATCGGCCCCTCCCCGGACAAGATGCTCCAGGGCCGCCTCTTCGCGTACGGCGACGCCCACCGCTACCGCGTCGGCATCAATGCCGACCACCTGCCGGTGAACCGCCCGCACGCCACCGAGGCGCGCACCCACTCCCGTGACGGCGCCCTCTACGACGGCCGCCACAAGGGCGCGAAGAACTACGAGCCGAACAGCTTCGGCGGCCCCGTCCAGACGGACCGCCCGCTGTGGGCCCCCTCCACCGTCATCGGCGCCACCGGCGACCACGCCATCCCGGCGCACGCCGAGGACGACGACTTCGTCCAGGCGGGCGACCTCTACCGGCTGATGTCCGAGGACGAGAAGTCCCGTCTGGTGGAGAACCTGTCCGGTTTCATCGCCAAGGTCTCCCGGGACGACATCGCCGAGCGGGCGATCGACAACTTCCGCAAGGCGGACGACGACTTCGGCAAGCGACTGGAAGCCGCGGTCCAGGCCCTCCGCGGCTAGTACGAGGCCGCTCGCCGGAGCGGGACGGCGGGCCGGGAACCCCTTCGGGGGCCGCCCGGCCCGCCGTCGTCGTGTCACGCCGGGACGGTGCGCCGGGCCCCCACCCAGCAGCGGATGACGTCGCGGACGGAGACGATGCCCACCGGGCCGCCGCCCTCCAGCACGATCAGGTGCCGGAAGCCGCCGAGCGCCATGGCCTCAGCCGCCTCCTGGACGGTGGCCTCGGGGGTGCAGAAGACGACGTTGTTGGTGGTGTGCGCGCCGACCGTCTCCCGGTCGGGGTCGTGGCCGGCGCCGATCGAGTTGAGGATGTCGCGTTCGGTGAGGATGCCGACGCCGCTGTGGTCGGGATCGAGGACGACGGCCGCGCCGACGCGCCGGCCGGACATCAGCGTGGCCGCCTGACGAAGGGTGTGCGCGGGTCCGAGGGTGAGGATCAGGGTGCTCATGGCGTCACGGACGAACATGAAGAGAGCCACCTCCTGGGTGAGGCCCCCGCTTGGGTGGGTGCACCGGCGGGCGACCCTTCGAGAATCGCTTCACAAGTGCACAAGCGGAGGGACCCTCAGATTCGCACCGACACGGAGCGTCAGCAAGGAGGCACACGGAGCGATTGCCGGGCGCGTGCCGGGTGCGGACCCGCGCAGGGGGGTCAGGCGCGGGGGCGCAGGTGCGCGAGCATCTCCGCGTGCAGCAGTCCGTTGGAGGCGGCGGCGTTCCCGCCGTGCACGCCTTCCACGCCCTCCAGGTCGGTGAAGGTGCCGCCCGCCTCCTGGACCACGACCGCGATGGCCGCCATGTCCCACAGGTTCAGCTCGGGCTCGGCGCACAGGTCCAGGGAGCCCTCGGCGACCATCATGTACGGCCAGAAGTCGCCGTAGCCCCGCGTACGCCAGCACGCGCGGGTCAGGTCCAGGAACCCGGGCAGGCGCCCCTGCTCCTCCCAGCCGCCGAGCGAGGAGTAGGCGAACGAGGCGTCGGCCAGGGTCGCGACCTTGGAGACCCCGATCCGGGCCGGCTCGCCGAGCGCGCCGCCCGAGAAGGCGCCGGTGCCCCGCGCCGCCCACCAGCGCCGGCCCAGCGCCGGGGCCGAGACCACGCCGACGACCGGGCGGAAGACCCCGTCCGCGTCCTCCTCCATGAGGGAGATCAGCGTCGCCCAGACGGGGACCCCGCGCACGTAGTTCTTCGTCCCGTCGATCGGGTCCACGACCCAGCGGCGGGGGCCGTCGCCCTGGAGCCCGTACTCCTCGCCCAGGATCGCGTCGGAGGGGCGGGCGGCCAGGATCCCGGCCCGGACGATCTCCTCGGCGGCCTTGTCGGCCTCGCTCACCGGGGTCATGTCCGGCTTCGTCTCGACCTGGAGGTCGAGGGCGCGGAAGCGCTGCATCGTGGCGGCGTCCGCGGCGTCGGCGAGGTCGAGGGCGAGGCGCAGGTCATCGTCATACTCGGGCATGCCCGAACAGTACCGAGCCCGCCGCGGCCCGGCGAACGGCGTCCGCGGTACGGCCGGGGAGGCGCCCTTGACAGGATCTGTCGGCCCGTCAACTCTGACGGGGGAGCCCAGCGGGAAACCCACAGCGGGGGAGGCGACGATGCCGGCGGGCCGGGAGTCCTTGCTGCAAGCGGCCGAAGCGGCCCTGTCCGCGCGGCCCTGGCCGTCCGTGCGGATGGTGGAGGTCGCGGCCGCCGCCGGGGTGTCACGGCAGACCCTCTACAACGAGTTCGGCGGCAAGGAGGGCCTCGGCCGGGCCCTCGTGCGCCGGGCGGCCGAGGGGTACCTCGACGGGGTCGACCGGGCGCTGGAGAGCGCGCCGCCTCCCGGCCCGGCGGACGCCGAGGGGCGGCTCGCGGCCCTCGCGGAGTGGACCGTACGGGCCGCCCGCGCCCAGCCCCTCGTACGGGCCCTGCTGACCGGCGGGTGGGACCTCGCGCTGCCCGTGCCGCCGCCGCCGGGCAGCCGGCAGGCGCTCGCGCCGGGCGACCTGGCGCGGGTGGTACGGGACCGGGCCGCGGCCGCGCTCAGCCCGGAGCCGGCCTGGCGGTGCGAGCTCGCCGTACGCCTCGCGCTGTCCTACGTGATAGCCCCCGGGCAGGACGCGGCCGGGGGCGCGGAGCCGGAGCGCGGACCGGCCGGGCTGCTGCGGCTGGCCGCGGAGGCGCTCAGTGCGCCGAGCCGGACAGCTGGAGCCCGATGACGCCCAGGATCACCAGCGAGATCGAGACGAGTTTCAGGGTGGAGACCAGGTCGCCGAGGAAGACCATGCCGTAGATGGCGGTCCCGGCGGCGCCGATGCCCGTCCACACCGCGTACGCCGGGCCCACGTCCAGCTTCTTCAGGGCCAGGGTCAGCAGGCCGAAGCTGCCCAGGGCGAAACAGGCGAAGGCGATCGTCGGCCACAGCCGGGTGAAACCGTGGGACATCTTCAGGCAGACCGCGAAGCCGGTCTCCAGGATCCCCGCGACCACGACCAGCAGCCACGCCATCTCGATTGCCTCCCCGCCTCGCCTGACGTCACATCACCTGGTGCGAGGATGCATTTACCAGACAGGGCGTCCTGCAAACCCCGGCAGCCGGTCAGTCGCCCTCGCGACGCTCCCGGGTCTGGAGCAGCCGGCGCAGCGAGTACAGGCGTGCCGGGTCCGCGTGGCCGTCCGCCACCCACTGGTCGAGCGCGCAGTCCGGCTCGTCGTGGCTGCAGGCGCGCGGGCAGCCCTCCGTCCCGGGGACCAGCTCGGGGAAGGCCAGGATCACCCGGGACGGGTCCACGTGGTGCAGGCCGAAGGAGCGCACGCCCGGGGTATCGATGACCCACCCGTCCCCGGAGGGCAGCGGCAGGGCCAGCGCGGAGGTGGTGGTGTGCCGGCCGCGGCCCGTCACCGCGTTGACGTGGCCGGTGGCGCGGCGGCGGCCCTCGGTGACCAGCGAGTTCACGAGGGTGGTCTTGCCGACGCCCGAATGGCCGACGAAGGCCGTGATCCGGCCGTTTAGGCGCTCGCGCACCCGCTCGGCGGCATCGCCCGTCTCCAGTTCCTCCCGGTTGGTGACGACGTAGTTCAGGCCGAAGGTCGAGTAGATCTCCAGGATCTTGTCGGCGGAGGTCAGGTCGGACTTGGTGAGCACCAGGAGCGGCTCCAGCCCGGCGTCGTACGCGGCCACCAGACAGCGGTCGATCATGCGCGGCCGGGGCTCCGGGTCGGCGAGCGCCGTGACGATGGCGAGCTGGTCGGCGTTGGCGACGACCACCCGCTCGTACGGGTCGTCGTCGTCGGCGGTGCGGCGCAGGACGGACTTGCGCTCCTCGATCCGCACGATCCGGGCGAGGGTGTCCTTCTTGCCGGACAGGTCGCCGACGATCCAGACCCGGTCGCCGACCACCGCCGCCTTGCGGCCCAGCTCGCGGGCCTTCATCGCGTGCACCGGGCGGTCCCCGACCAGGCAGGTCAGCCGGCCGCGGTCCACCGTGAGGACGAAGCCCTCGGCGGCGTCCTCGTGCTTGGGCCGGATGCTGGTCCGCGGCCGGTTGCCCTTGGGGTTCGGGCGCTGGCGGATGTCGTCCTCGTCGGTGTTCTTGCCGTACCTGCGCATGACGGGCCCTACGCTCCCGCTCCCCGCGGGGCTTGCCCGAGCATCTCTGTCCACATCGCCGGGAAGTCCGGCAGGGTCTTCGCGGTCGTCGCCACGTTCTCGATCTCCACGCCCTTGACCGCGAGGCCGATCACCGCTCCGGCGGTGGCCATGCGGTGGTCGTCGTAGGTGTGGAAGACACCGCCGCGCAGCGGGCGCGGGCGGATGCGCAGGCCGTCGGCGGTCTCCGTGACGTCGCCGCCGAGGGCGTTGATCTCCGCCGTCAGCGCGGCGAGCCGGTCCGTCTCGTGCAGCCGCAGGTGGGCGACGCCGCGCAGGACCGACTCCGAGTCGGCCAGGGCCGCGACCGCCGCGATGCCGGGGGTCAGCTCGCCGAGGTCGCCCAGGTCCACGTCGATGCCGTGGATCTTGCCGCTGCCGGTGAAGACCAGGCCCGCGTCGGTCAGCTCGCAGGAGCCGCCCATCGCGGTGAAGATCTCGCGCAGCGCGTCACCGGGCTGCGTGGTGCGGGCCGGCCAGTCCGGGAAGGTCACCGTGCCGCCGGTGATCAGGGCCGCGGCCATGAAGGGCTGCGCGTTGGAGAGGTCCGGTTCCACGACGAGGTCGCGGCCGAGCAGGGCGCTCGGGGAGACCCGCCAGACGTTCGGCTCGCCGCCCGCCTCCGGGCTGTCGACCTGGGCGCCCGCGGCGCGGAGCATGTCCACCGTCATCAGGATGTGCGGCATGGACGGCAGCGTCGCGCCGGTGTGCCGGACCTCGACGCCCTGGTTGAAGCGCGGGGCGGACAGCAGCAGCGCCGAGACGAACTGGGAGGAGTTGGAGGCGTCGATCTCGACCGTGCCGCCCTCCAGGGCCCCGCCGCCCTGGACGGTCATCGGCAGCGCGCCGCGGCCGTCGTCGTCGATCCGGGCGCCGAGGACGCGCAGCGCCTTGATGACCTCGCCGAGCGGACGCTCGTAGGAACGCGGGTCGCCGTCGAAGCGGACGTCGCCGGAGGCGAGGGTGGCGACGGGCGGCAGGAAGCGCATGACCGTGCCCGCGTTGCCGACGTCGAGGGTGGCCGGGCCGTGCAGAGCCGCCGGGATGACCCGCCAGGCCTCCCCGCCGGCGCCGTCCCCGGCGGAGCTGGAGGAGACCGTCTCCTCGATGCCGACGCCCAGCGCCCGCAGGGCGTCCGACATCAGCTGGGAGTCGCGCGAGCGCAGCGGGCGGCGCACCCAGCCGGGCTCGGACGCGAGGGCGGCGAGGACCAGGGCGCGGTTGGTGACCGATTTCGACCCGGGCACGGTGACGGTCGCGTGGACGGCCCCGTCCGCGAGCGGAGCGGGCCAGAGGGCGTGGAGCGCGGGGGTCTCGGTCATGGCCACCACTTTAGTGGCTCCAGGGGGGGCCAGAACTTGATCACGGGCCCGTCTCAGAGGCCGAGAAGCCAGCGCCCGCCGCCGATCAGGGAGCACAGCGCGACCGCGTGGAACAGCAGCAGCCAGGCGAGCGGCGGCACATGGGTGAGCCGCGCCAGCTGGTCGGCGTCGGAGTCGGGCGCTCCGCCGTGCCGGCGCTTGGCCTGGAGCTCGAAGACCGGCCGCACCCCGCCGAGCAGCAGGAACCACACCACCGCGTACGCGAACAGCGCCTGTACGCCGGACGGGGCCAGCCACGACACCAGCACGAAGGCGGCCCCCGTCAGCACCACCGTCATCAGGCCGTACGCGTTGCGGACCATCACCAGCAGCGCCAGCAGCAGCGCGGTCGCCGCCCACAGCAGCAGCGTGATCCGGTGCGCCGACAGCAGGGCCGCCCCGCCCAGGCCCAGCAGCGAGGGGGCCGTGTACCCGGCGGCGGCCGTCAGGACCATCCCGAGGCCGGTGGGCCTGCCGCGGCTGACGGTGACGCCGCTGGTGTCCGAGTGCAGCCGGATCCCGTCGAGCCGCCGTCCGGTGAGCAGGGCGAGCAGCCCGTGGCCGCCCTCGTGCGCGATGGTGATCGCGTTGCGCGCCACCCGCCACACCGGCCGGGGCCCCACCACCGCCAGCGCCGCCACGCCCGTGACGACCACCAGCCACCAGGCGGGCTCGGTCTGTATGCCGGTGAGCCGGTCCCAGAGACCGGCTGTCGTGGTGGTGTCCATGGAGTGGCGGATCCCTTGCGGTGGGCGGCGGCTGCCATGGCAGTGTGTCAGCCATGTGCGGAAGGTTTGCGGCGAGTCGTACGCCACAGGAGCTGGCGGGGATATTCGGTGTCGAGCGGTGGGAACCGCTGGAGGCACTGGCCCCGGACTGGAACGTGGCGCCGACCAAGGAGGTCCACGTCGTCCTCGACCGTCCCCTGAAGGACGCGCGGGATCCGCGTCCGGTTCGCCAGCTGCGCGTCCTGAAGTGGGGTCTGGTCCCCTCCTGGGCCAAGAGCCCCGAGGGCGCCGCCCGGATGATCAACGCCCGGTCCGAGACCCTGCACGAGAAGCCCTCGTTCCGCCGCCCCTTCGCCCAGCGCCGCTGCATCCTGCCCGCCGACGGGTACTACGAGTGGGTCACCGCCCACGAGGAGCGCGAACTGGAGGTCGAGGGGAAGCGGAAGCGGGCCCGCAAGCAGCCGTACTTCGTGCTGCCCGCCGACGGCTCCGTCTTCGCGATGGCCGGGCTCTACGAGTTCTGGCGCGACCCGGCGCTGCCCGCCGACCATCCGGGGGCCTGGTGGGCCACCTGCTCGGTGATCACCGCCGAGGCGGAGACCGCGCCGCTGGCCGCCGGACCCGCCGAGGGGCCCCGCTCGCTGTCCGACATCCACCCCCGGATGCCGCTCATGCTGACCCCGGACCGCTGGGACGCCTGGCTGGACCCCGCCCGCACCGACGAGGACGAGCTGCGCGGGCTGCTCGCCCCGCCGCCCGGCGGGCTGATGCGGGCCTACCCGGTGTCCACGGCCGTGAGCAACGTACGCAACAACGGGCCGGAGCTGCTCGGCGAGCTGGCCGCGCCGGAGGAGGCCACCCTCTTCTGATCCGCCGGCCGGGCGGCATGATCGGGGGATGAGCACCGAGAGCGTCGACACCCCGGCGGGCGAGGCCCGCGTCACCTGGCACACCGCCCCCGCCGCGCGGCTGGTGCTGGCCCTCGGCCACGGCGCCGGCGGCGGGATCGAGGCCCGGGACCTGGTGGCCCTGGCCGCCGCCCTCCCCGCGCACGGCGTCACCGTCGCCCTGGTGGAGCAGCCCTGGCGGGTCGCCGGCAAGAAGGTCGCCGCCGCCCCCAAGGTGCTCGACGAGGGCTGGCGCGCCCTGTGGCCCGCGCTGCGCCGCCCCGGCCTGCCCGTGGTGGCCGGCGGGCGCAGCGCCGGGGCCCGGGTGGCCTGCCGCACCGCCGTCGAGCTGGACGCGGCCGGGGTGCTCGCGCTGGCCTTCCCGCTGCACCCGCCGGGCCGCCCCGAGAAGTCCCGGGCCGCCGAGCTGCTGGGCGCCGGGCGGCCCACCCTGGTGGTCCAAGGGGGCCGGGATCCCTTCGGGAACCCCGGGGAGTTTCCGCGACCGGCCGGAGAGGACCCGTACACGCTGGTCGAGGTGGCGTACGGGGACCACGGCTTCGCGGTGCCCAAGAAGGCCGGCCCGACCCAGGAGGAGGCCCTCGCCGTGATCACCGGGGCGGTGGCCCCCTGGCTCGGCCGGCTCATCGGCTGAGGACCCCGCGCGGGGCCGACCTGACGGATTCCGCAGTGATCCCGCTCACCCCGCGCCGCCCCGGCCCGCCGCCCGCGAAAACCCTTGGCAGGCCCGGGAATGCCCTGCCCGGACCGCCTGTTGTCAGGGGTGTCGGAACGCAGGGGAATCGTCGGAGGAGAGGGAGCGCATGACCCAGGTCATCAGTCAGAACCGTCGGCAGGCCGCTGACCTGGACTGGACGGTACTGCCCGCGCCCAAGCACAGCTCGCTTCGGGCGGCGGAAGGCCGGGATGGTCGACTATTCTCCGATTCGAGCGGATCCGCTTTCGGAGCCGCCACGCTGTCGGAGGAGGTGGGTCCTGTCGCTGGGACCGACGAAGGCCAGGCACAGGAGACGACGCCGGAGCGCAACGCGCGTTTCGAGCGGGACGCCCTCGGCTACCTCGACCAGATGTACTCCGCCGCGCTGCGCATGACGCGCAACCCGGCCGACGCCGAGGACCTGGTCCAGGAGACGTACGCGAAGGCGTACGCGTCCTTCCACCAGTTCCGCGAGGGCACCAACCTGAAGGCGTGGCTGTACCGCATCCTGACCAACACGTTCATCAACTCCTACCGCAAGAAGCAGCGCGAACCGCAGCGCAGCGCGGCGGAGGAGATCGAGGACTGGCAGCTCGCGCGCGCCGAGTCGCACATGTCGACGGGTCTGCGTTCGGCGGAGTCCCAGGCGCTCGACCACCTGCCCGATTCCGACGTGAAGGAAGCGCTTCAGGCCATTCCGGAGGAGTTCCGCATCGCGGTCTATCTTGCCGACGTGGAGGGCTTTGCGTACAAGGAGATCGCGGACATCATGGGTACACCCATCGGTACGGTCATGTCGCGACTGCACCGTGGCCGCCGTCAACTCCGCGGAATGCTGGAGGACTACGCCCGTGAGCGCGGGCTGGTCCCCGCGGGCGCGGGAGAGTCGAACGACCTGAAAGGCTCGGGCTCATGAGCTGCGGAGAGCCGCACGAGACGGAGTGCGCGGAGGTCCTGGACCATCTCTATGAGTTCCTGGACCACGAGATGCCCGATAGTGACTGCACGAAGTTCGAGACGCACTTCGGCGAATGCAATCCCTGTCTGGAGAAGTACGGGCTGGAGCAGGCCGTGAAGAAGCTGGTGAAGCGCTGCTGCGGTTCGGACGACGTGCCGAGCGACCTGCGCTCCAAGGTCATGGGCCGGATCGAGCTGATCCGCTCGGGCCAGGCCGTGCCCGACCACGACGTGACGGCCGATCCCGCGACCGGCTGAGACCCCGCGGCGCCGTGGCGCCGCGGTGAGCTGAACGACCGCCCCCGGACACCCCTTCGTTCACCCGAAGGTGCGAATCCGGGGGCGTCCGTACGGCGCAAAGCGTGAATCTCCCCTGCTTTCCGCGGGGGCCGCCCTATCCTCCCCTCTCGGTGCCGGTGCGATCCGGTGCCCGGTGCACGGCACGGGGGGAGGAGAGCGCCATGCGGGCACTTCCGCCGGCCGCGCGCGCGTACGTCCTCACCGTCGTGCTCGTCGCCGCCTTGTGCGCCGCCCCCGCCCTGGTGGACGCCGCCACGCCGTGGCCGGCCGTCGCCCTGCTGGCCGCGCTCTACCTCGGCTGCGAACTGCTCAGGCCCTGGCCGCTGGTGGGCGGCCGGGTGCCCGAGGGCATCGGCTCCCTCTTCCCCGTCCTGCTGGCCGCCGTCTACCTGCTGCCGCCCGCCGCCGCCGCGCTCGTGGCCGTGCCCGGCGGCCTCGCCCAGGCCGTCGTCCAGCGGCCCGCCGGGGTGCGCCGGGTGTGGCACGCCGCCCAGCAGGCGACGGGGGCGTGGGCGGCCGGCACGGTCCACGGGCTCCTCGGCGGCCGCGAGGCGCTCGCGGGGGCCGACTTCCCCTCCGTGATGCTCCCCGCCACCGCCGCGGCCGCCGTCTTCTGCCTGGTCCTCACCGCGCTCGACGGGGGCGTCCTGGCCGCCGCCGAACGCCGGCCCGCCGCCACCGCCTGGCAGGGGCTGCTCACCCGCTCCCTCGCCCCGTACTGCGTCCACGGCCTCGCCGGACTGATGATGGCCGTCCTGTGGCGCAGCCCGTACGGGATCCCGGCCGCCCTGCTCGTCCTGCTGCCGATGTACGTCTCCTGCTGGGCCTTCACCCAGTACCACCGCGAGCGCGCCGCCCACCGGGCCACGATCCGCGCCCTGGTCCAGGCCGTCGACATCAAGGACCGGTACACGCGCGGGCACAGCGAACGCGTCGGCCAGGCCTCCGCGATGATCGCCCGCGAGCTGGGGATGGACGAGGACCGGCTGGAGGTCGTCCGCATCGCCGGGATCCTGCACGACGTCGGCAAGCTGGGCGTGCCGACCCGGCTGCTGCGCAAGGACGGCCCGCTGACGCCCGAGGAACGCCGCGTCATCGAGCTGCACCCCGAGTACGGGCACGAGATCGTCCGGGGCATCGGCTTCCTGGGGGAGGCCCGTTCCGCGATCCTGCACCACCACGAGCGGGTCGACGGCACCGGTTACCCGTACGGGCTGAGCGGGGAGCAGATCCCGGTCCTGGCCCGGGTGGTGGCGGTGGCCGACTCCTTCGACGCCATGACCTCGACCCGCTCCTACAGCAGGGCCCGGCCGGTGCCGGTGGCGCTGACGGAGCTGGAGCGGTGTGCCGGGGCCCAGTTCGATCCGGCCATGGTGCGGGCGCTGGCCGCCGCCATCGGGCGGCACGGCTGGCATCCCGTGGTCACCTCCGACGACGACCTCCAGGTGATCGGCGCGGACCCCGCCGGGCCGGCTCCGACCGCCGCCGTTCCCGATCCCGTTCCCGCTCCCACGGCCCCCGCCCCCGTGCTGCCCGCCCTGCCGGGCCAGGGCCGGGAGGCGGCCCCCGCGGAGGGGCGTCCGGCCGCCTCCCCGCGCGGCGACGGCGGACCGCCTCCCGACCTGCCCGCCCGGGGTCCCCGGTGAGGGGCGCCACCGCCCGGTCCGTCCGGGCGGCCGCCTGGCTGCTCGCCCTCGCCGGGCTCGGGCACACCCTGTGGACCGGCGTCCTGGAACCCGGCGCCGCCCTCGCCTTCGGCACCCTCATCGCCGTCGGGGAACTCGCCCGGGCCGACGACCGCGCCGGGGACGACGGCCATCCCGCCCGCCGGGACCGCGAACACGCGCCGCTCGGCTCCGCCGGGGCCCTCGCGTACGCCCTGCTCGGCCAGAACGCCGGGCAGCCCACCCAGCACGGGGTCCTCCAGACCGTCGCCGTCGTCGTCGCGGCCGTCCTCGCCGGGACCGTCCCGCACGTCGCCCGGGGCCGCGGCCCCGCCCTGGACCACGCGGCCCGCCGGATCCTCACCGCGGGCTTCGCCGCCGTCTGCTTCCAGCCGCTCCACCACTCCGGGCGGCTGGCGGAGCGGATCGGGTCGGGCCCGTACCTCGTCCTGTTCCTGCTGCTCCTGCTCGGCCTGACCGCCCTGTGCGACGCCGTGCTCGCCGCCGCCCTGGCCGGGGCCCGCGGCAGCCGCCCGTACGGGCCGCTGCTGCGCGACGAGCTGCGCGCGCGGCTCGGGACGGGCGCCGCGATCTGCGCCACCGGGGTGGTGATGGCCCTGGGGGTGGCCGTGGCCGGGCTGTGGGCGCTGCCCGTCCTCAGCGTGCCGCTGCTGCTGACCCAGACCTCCTTCCACCGGATCGCCGCGATCCGCACCACCTACCGCCAGACCATCACCTCCCTGGCCCGCGCCACCGAGATCGCCGGGTACACCCCGCCGGGGCACTCCCGCCGGGTCGCGGCCCTGAGCTGCGCCGTCGGGCGGGAGCTGGGGCTCTCGGAGCGGGAGCTCACGGTGCTGGAGTACGCCGCCCTGATGCACGACATCGGCCAGCTCTCGCTGGTCGACCCGGTCCCCTCCGGGGCCACCGCCGCCCTGCCCCCCGACGAGGCCCGCCGGATCGCGGGGCTGGGCGGCGAGGTGGCCCGGCGGACCGGGGTGCCCGCGGAGGTGGCGGTGATCGTCGAGCGGCAGGCCGAGCCGTACCGGGACCAGCCCGTCGCCGCCCGGATCGTGCGCGCGGTGAACGCGTACGACGACCTGGTCGGCGGGGCCCGTCACCCGGGCGGCTCACTCGACGCCCTGGAGCGGCTGCGGCTGGGCACCGGGCACGACTACCAGCCGGAGGTCGTGGAGTGTCTGGCGAGGGTTCTGGCCAGGGGCGGGCGGGGCGGAGTCGTTCCCGTTCCACCGGGGTAACCCATGGGTAATGAGCGGCCGTCCGCGCGGGCATGGTTGGATGCAGTAGGAGTGTCCGCAAGGCTGCACCGTTGTCCCCCAGCCACCGCTGGGAGGTGCCCCCAGGCAGGCGGGAAACGTGAGGATCTTCGGGAAGGTACGGCATCGGCCCTCCGCCTCGTGGCGGCAGGCGACCGACCGCGCGTTCACGCTGATCGGCGACGGCCGGTACGAGGACGCGGGCGCGCTGCTGACCAAGGCGGCCGATCTGGAGCCCTGGCTGTCCGAGTCCTGGTTCAACCTGGCCCTGCTGCACAAGTTCCGGCACGACTGGGAACAGGCCCGGGCCGCCGGGCTGCGCGCCGTGGCCCTGCTGGACCGCGAGAGCGGCGCCCCGGACTGGTGGAACGTCGGGATCGCCGCGACCGCCCTCCAGGACTGGCCGCTGGCCCGGCGGGCCTGGCAGGCGTACGGGCTGAAGGTGCCCGGCGACCCGCACAGCACGGCCGCGACGGGCGAGCCGGCCGGCATGGAGCTCGGCAGCGCCGCCGTACGGCTGTCCCCCGAGGGGGAGGCCGAGGTCGTGTGGGGCCGCAGGCTCGATCCGGCCCGTATGGAGGTCCTGTCCATCCCGCTGCCCTCCTCGGGCCGGCGCTGGGGCGAGGTGGTCCTGCACGACGGGGTCCCGCACGGCGAGCGGATCACCGCCGCGGGCCCCTCGTACCCGGTCTTCGACGAGATCGAGCTGTGGGCGCCCTCCCCCGTACCGACCTGGGTGGTGCTCCTGGAGGCGGCCACCGAGGCCGACCGCGACGCCCTGGAGCAGCTGGCCTCCGACGCGGGCTTCGCCGCCGAGGACTGGTCCTCGTCGGTACGGCTGCTGTGCCGGACCTGCTCGGAGAGCGCGATGCCCAGCGGCGAGGGCGACGGCGACCACCTCGACCCGCACGACCACAGCGAACCGGGCCACCCCGGCCCGCTCGGCCACCGTACGGCCGGCTCCGGCTCCCTGTGGGTGCCCGAGCGCGAATGCGGCATCGCGGCCCCGGCCGGACTGGTGCGCGGACTGCTCGACGGATGGGTCGCGGACAGCCCCGACAGCCGGGAATGGCGGGATCTCGAAGAAGTCTGCTGAGCCCGGGCCGTAGTCTGTACCGGCACATCGGTGACTTGAGGAAGGCGTACGGCGGACATGGCGCAGCAGGAGAACCAGGTGGTCCCGGTCGACGACGAGGGCTACGTCGTGGACACCGAGGACTGTGAGGCGCGCGAGCTCGCCCACCGCGAGCGCGGCACGTCCCGCCCCATCACGGTGGTCGGCAATCCGGTGCTGCACCGGGAGTGCAAGGACGTCACCGAGTTCGGCGAGGAGCTGGCGCGGCTGATCGACGACATGTTCGCCAGCCAGAAGACCGCCGAGGGCGTGGGCCTGGCCGCGAACCAGATCGGCGTGGACGCCAAGGTCTTCGTCTACGACTGCCCCGACGACGAGGGCAGGCGGCACACCGGTGTCGTCGTCAACCCGAAGCTCGTGGAGCTGCCGACCGCCGGGCGGGTGCTGGACGACTCGAACGAGGGCTGCCTGTCGGTCCCGACCGCGTACGTCTCGCTGGCGCGCCCGGACTACGCGGAGGTGACCGGCCAGGACGCGCGGGGCAACCCGATCAAGGTCCGCGGCACCGGCTACTTCGCCCGCTGCCTCCAGCACGAGACGGACCACGTGTACGGGTACCTGTACATCGACCGCCTCTCGAAGCGCGACCGCAAGGACGCGCTGCGGCAGATGGAAGAGGGCACCCCGCGCTACGAGGTCGTCCCCAACGCCTGACCCGCAGGGCGAAGGCCCCGCCCCGGAATCCGGGGCGGGGCCTTCACCATGTGCGGGCGGTGGGCGGGACTCAGAAGTCCTCGTCCAGGTCGACGGTGCCCTCGACCGCGACCTGGTAGGCCGACGGGCGGCGCTCGAAGAAGTTCGTCAGCTCCTGGACGCCCTGCAGCTCCATGAAGGAGAACGGGTTCTGCGAGCCGTACACCGCCGGGAAGCCGAGGCGGACCAGGCGCTGGTCCGCGACGCACTCCAGGTACTCGCGCATCGACTCGGTGTTCATGCCGGGCAGGCCGTCACCGCACAGGTCGCGGCCGAACTGCAGCTCCGCCTCCACGGCCTCCTTCAGCATGTCGGTGACCTGCTGCTGGAGCGCGTCGTCGAAGAGCTCCGGCTCCTCCTTGCGGACGGTGTCCACGACCTCGAACGCGAAGTTCATGTGCATGGTCTCGTCGCGGAACACCCAGTTGGTGCCGGTGGCCAGACCGTGCAGCAGGCCGCGCGAGCGGAACCAGTACACGTACGCGAAGGCGCCGTAGAAGAACAGGCCCTCGATGCACGCGGCGAAGCAGATCAGGTTCAGCAGGAAGCGGCGGCGGTCGGCCTTCGTCTCCAGCCGGTCGATCTTCTCGACCGAGTCCATCCACTTGAAGCAGAACTGCGCCTTCTCGCGGATCGACGGGATCTCCTCGACGGCGTCGAAGGCGGCCGCGCGGTCGTCCGGGTCGGGCAGGTAGGTGTCGAGCAGCGTCAGATAGAACTGGACGTGCACGGCCTCCTCGAACAGCTGGCGCGACAGGTAAAGGCGCGCCTCCGGGGAGTTGATGTGCTTGTAGAGCGTCAGCACCAGGTTGTTCGAGACGATCGAGTCGCCCGTCGCGAAGAACGCGACCAGACGGCCGATCATGTGCTGCTCGGCCGGCGTCAGCTTCGCCAGGTCGGCGACGTCCGAGTGGAGGTCGACCTCCTCGACGGTCCAGGTGTTCTTGATCGCGTCCCGGTAGCGCTCGTAGAAGTCCGGGTAGCGCATGGGACGAAGCGTCAGCTCGAAGCCCGGGTCGAGCAGGTTCTTGGCGGTGGAGCTCATTACTGGCAGGCCTCGCAGGACTCGGGGTTCTCAAGGGAGCAGGCCAGGGCATCGGCGTCGACGGCCTGCGGGAGGGGGGCGGCGGCGGCCGGCACGGCGCTGCCGGAGGCGGCGCGGGCGATCTTCGTCGCCGGGCGGGAGCGCAGGTAGTACGTGGTCTTCAGACCCTGCTTCCAGGCGTACGCGTACATCGAGCTGAGCTTGCCGATGGTGGGCGTCTCCAGGAACAGGTTCAGCGACTGCGCCTGGTCGAGGAACGGCGTACGGGCCGCCGCCATGTCGATCAGACCGCGCTGCGGGATCTCCCACGCCGTGCGGTACAGCTCGCGCACCTCGGCCGGGATCCAGCCGAAGCCCTGCACGGAGCCGCTGGCCTCGCGCAGCGCCTCGCGGGTCTGCGCGTCCCACACGCCGAGCTGCTTCAGCTCCTCCACCAGGTAGGCGTTGACCTGGAGGAACTCACCGCTGAGCGTCTCGCGCTTGAAGAGGTTGGAGACCTGCGGCTCGATGCACTCGTACACACCCGCGATGGACGCGATGGTCGCCGTCGGGGCGATGGCCAGGAGCAGCGAGTTGCGCATGCCGGACGTGGCGACGCGGGCGCGCAGGGCGTCCCAGCGCTCGGGCCAGTTCAGCTCCACGTCGAAGTGGTCGGGGTGCAGGACGCCGCGGGCGGTGCGGGTCTGCTCCCAGGCCGGGAGGGGGCCGCTGCGCTCGGCGAGGTCGCAGGAGGCCTCGTACGCGGCCAGCATGATGCGCTCGGAGAGCTTGGTGGACAGGGCCTTCGCCTCGGGGGAGTCGAAGGGCAGCTTCAGCTTGAAGAAGACGTCCTGGAGGCCCATCGCGCCCAGGCCCACCGGCCGCCAGCGGGAGTTGGAGCGGCCCGCCTGCTCGGTCGGGTAGAAGTTGATGTCCACGACGCGGTCGAGGAAGGTCACCGCGGTGCGGACGGTCTCGTCCAGGCGCTCCCAGTCGATGTCGCCGTCCACGACGAAGGCGCCCATGTTGACCGAGCCGAGGTTGCAGACGGCCGTCTCGCCGTCGTTGGTGACCTCGATGATCTCGGTGCAGAGGTTGGAGGAGTGGACGACCGTGCCCGGCTCGGCGGTCTGGTTCGCCGTGCGGTTGGAGGCGTCCTTGAAGGTCATCCAGCCCTGGCCGGTCTGCGCGAGGGTGCGCATCATCCGGCCGTACAGGTCGCGGGCGGGCATGGTCTTGCGGGCCAGCCCGTCGGCCTCGGCCTTGCGGTAGGCGGCGTCGAAGTCGTCGCCCCACAGGTCGACCAGCTCGGGCACGTCGGCGGGGGAGAACAGCGACCACTCGGCGTCGGCGTTGACCCGGCGCATGAACTCGTCCGGCACCCAGTGGGCGAGGTTCAGGTTGTGGGTGCGGCGCTGGTCCTCGCCGGTGTTGTCGCGGAGCTCCAGGAACTCCTCGATGTCCGCGTGCCAGGTCTCCAGGTAGACGGCGGCGGCGCCCTTGCGGCGGCCGCCCTGGTTCACGGCGGCGACGGAGGCGTCGAGGGTCTTCAGGAACGGCACGATGCCGTTGGAGTGGCCGTTGGTGCCGCGGATCAGCGAACCGCGGGCGCGGATGCGGGAGTACGACAGGCCGATGCCGCCGGCGTGCTTGGACAGGCGCGCGACCTGGTGGTAGCGGTCGTAGATCGAGTCCAGCTCGTCCAGCGGGGAGTCCAGCAGGTAGCAGGAGGACATCTGCGGGTGGCGGGTGCCGGAGTTGAAGAGCGTGGGGGAGGACGGCAGGTAGTCCAGGCGGCTCATCAGCCGGTAGAGGGAGGCGACTTCCTCGACGGCCTGGACCGAGTCGTTCTCCGCGAGGCCGCACGCCACGCGCAGCATGAAGTACTGGGGGGTCTCGATCACCTGACGGGTGAGGGGGTGGCGCAGCAGGTAGCGGCTGTGCAGGGTGCGCAGGCCGAAGAAGCCGAAGCGGTCGTCCGCGCCCTCGGCGAGCGCGTGCGCGACCAGGGCGTCGAGCCGGGCGGCGTGGAGGGCCACGAACTCGGCGGTGCGGTCGGCGATCAGGCCCTCGCGGTGACCCACCGCGACGGACTCGGCGAAGGAGGTGGACCCCTGGCCCGCGGCCTCGTCGGCGACGGCCAGCGTGAGCAGGCGGGCGGCGAGGCGGGAGTACGCCGGGTCCTCGGAGATCAGCCCCGCGGCTGCCTCGGTGGCCAGCCCGCGCAGTTCGGCCTCGTCCGCGACGGAGCTGCGGCCGCGCAGGGCGGCGGCGGCGACCCGGCCGGGGTCGGTGTCGGGGAGGTCGGCCGTCAGCTCGGTGAGGGTGCGCAGCAGCGCGGCCCCGGGGCCTTCGGCTGCGGGCTGGTCGGACTCGGCGCGCGGTGCGGCGGGCGCGATGGTCACGGGGGGAGCTCTCCCTCGCTCGGCCCGGTCATCGGTGGGGCGGAGCACGGGCGGGCGCATGCGGGCGTGCGGGTACGCGTACCCCACCGCATGGCGTCCCCCGGCCCAACCGCGAGGCCCGGACGTGGTCGGCACCCGGATCGGTCGAGCCGGGCGCGCTGTCGGCAGGTCCTCGGACTTGCGGAGCACGAAAGGGTGCACTTCATACCGTTGCGGGACAGTTCCGGATTCGCACCGGATTCCCCTGCGGCGACAGCAGCCCTGAGCATACATGTGGGGGCGCCTGGATGCGGTAGCCCCCACATGTAGTGTCGGCCCACAACGCCGCGTCCCGGTGAGGTACCTCTCCGCTATCGTCGGAGACAGCACCGTCGAGGAAGGTGAGCGAGGCATGACCGTGATGACCCACAGGCCCCACATGCCGACCGAGGACTTCGAGGCCGTGGCACGCATAGCGGCTCGCGAGCGGGAGGGGACGCGGCTGGAGTTCATCGACGGGGTCATCAGGAGCAAAGCCATGCCGGACGGAGACCACGGTCGGATCATCCAGTGGCTGCTCAAGATCTGCCTGCAGTCGCGGCCCGATCTGTTCCTGCATCCGGGGCAGGGGATCAAGGCGGAGGAATACCGGACCGGGCGGGCCATCCCCGATGCGGTCCTGGCGCATCCGGACGCCTTTGTCGGCCACGGTGACTGGGTCGATCCCGAGCCGGTCCTGATGGCCGTCGAGGTGACCTCCTGGGATGCCGACACCCACCGGCGGGACCACGTCGAAAAGCCCCGCGCCTACGCGGAGACCGGCATTCCCGTCTACCTCCTGATCGACCGGGCCAAGTGCGAGGTCTCCGTCTACAGCCAGCCCCACGGCCGACGGTACGAGAGCGTCCACATCGTTCCGTACGGCACGGACATCGCCCTCCCCGACCCGGTCGGCATCACTCTTCAGACCGAGGTCCTCAAGGACTGGGTGCGCTGACCACGACGAAGGGCCGCCCCGTTTCACGGAGCGGCCCTTCGGGGGTGGCGGGGGGTCAGCAGCAGTGGAAGCCCTCGCGGGGGTCGGCCTCGCGGGAGTCCGTCCGGGCCCGTTCGAAGGCCCGGCGGGTCAGGACCTCGGCGTGCGGGTCGTGGGAGCGGGCGTGGGCGACGTAACGGTCGTACGCGGCCTCGCCCGAGAACTCCCGTACGAAGTACCGCGCCTTCGCCAGCGCCCCGCGGACCCGGCTCACCGGACGGGCTCCGCGGCCCGGCCGCCGCCGCTGTCGAGGCCGGCCGCGGCCATCTCGGCCTTCTCCTCGGCGGTCGCGATCAGCCCGGCCGGGGCGACGATCCGCGACTGGCTCCACGGCACCTCGGAGAGCCGCACCGAGCCCGGGTCGGAGACGGCCCGCAGGCAGGTCCGGGCCGCGTCCGCCAGCACGATCAGGATCAGCACGGCGAACAGCACCGACAGGACGCCGTCGACCGTGGCGTTGGTGACCACGGTGTGCATCTCGTCCATGTTCTTGGCGGGCGCCAGCACCTTCCCGGCGTCGATCCCGCCCTGGTACTTGTCCCGCTGCGCGAAGAAGCCGACCTTCACGTCGTCGGAGAAGACCTTCTGGTAGCTCGCGGTGAGGGTGACGGCCACGTCCCAGGCGAGCGGGACGGCCGTGATCCACGCCCACTTGAGCCGGCCCGACTTCACCAGCAGCGTGGTGCAGACGGCGAGCGCCACCGCGGCCAGCAGCTGGTTCGCGATGCCGAACAGCGGGAAGAGCTGGTTGATGCCGCCCAGCGGGTCCTTGACGCCGACCCACAGGAAGTAGCCCCAGCCGCCGACCACGACCGCGCTCGCCGCCCAGACGCCCGGCTTCCAGCTGACGTCCTTGAAGGACTTGTGCACGTTGCCGAGGGTGTCCTGGAGCATGAAGCGCCCCACCCGGGTGCCCGCGTCCACCGTGGTCAGGATGAAGAGCGCCTCGAACATGATGGCGAAGTGGTACCAGAAGGCCTTCATCCCGGACCCGCCGACGACGGAGGAGAAGATGTCCGACATCCCGAGTGCGAAGGTCGGCGCACCGCCCGTACGGGACAGCAGGCTGGTCTCCTCGACGTCCTTCGCGGCCTGCGCGAGGGACTCGGGGCTGATGGCGAAGCCCAGGTGGGTGACGGCCTCGGAGGCGGTCTGGACGGTGGTGCCGATGACCCCGGCCGGGGAGTTGACCGCGAAGAAGAGGCCGGGCTCGATGATGCAGGCGGCGATCACGGCCATGATGGCGACGAAGGACTCGGTGAGCATCGCGCCGTAGCCGATGACCCGGACCTGGGTCTCCTTCTGGATCATCTTCGGGGTGGTGCCGGAGGCGACCAGCGAGTGGAAGCCGGACAGCGCCCCGCACGCGATGGTGATGAAGACGAAGGGGAACATCGAGCCGGCGAAGACCGGGCCGTCGCCGCGCGAGGCGAAGTCGGTGACCGCGGGCATCCGCAGCGTCGGCATCGCGATGACCACGCCGACGGCCATCAGGCCGATGGTGCCCACCTTCATGAAGGTGGACAGGTAGTCGCGCGGCGCCAGCAGCAGCCACACGGGCAGCACCGAGGCGATGAACCCGTACGCGATCATCCAGATGACCAGCGTCTCCTTCTCCAGGGTGAAGAAGCCGGCCCAGGAGGACTCGGCGACCCAGCCGCCCGCGACGATCGCGAGGAGCAGCAGGGCGACGCCGATGACGGAGACCTCGGTGACCCGGCCCGGCCGCAGGACGCGCAGGTACACGCCCATGAAGAGGGCGATCGGGATGGTCATGCCGATGGAGAAGACGCCCCACGGCGAGTGCGCCAGCGCGCCCACGATGACGAGGGCGAGCACCGCCAGCAAGATGATCATGATGACGAAGACGGCCAGGAGGGCGGCGGCTCCGCCGACCGGGCCGATCTCGTCCCGGGCCATCTGGCCGAGCGAACGCCCGTCGCGGCGGGTGGAGAAGAAGAGCGTCACCATGTCCTGGACGGCGCCCGCGAAGATCACGCCCGCCACGATCCAGATGGTGCCCGGCAGGTAGCCCATCTGCGCGGCGAGCACCGGTCCGACCAGCGGGCCCGCGCCGGCGACGGCGGCGAAGTGGTGGCCGAAGAGCACGCGCCGGTCGGTGGGGTGGAAGTCGACACCGTTGTCGAGGCGTTCGGCGGGGGTGGCGCGGGTCTTGTCGAGCTTCAGGACGCGGTGCGCGATGAAGCGCGCGTAGAAGCGGTACCCGATGGCGTACGAGCCCAGTGCGGCGGCGAGCAGCCAGGCGGCGGAGATCTCCTCGCCGCGGGACAGCGCCAGCACGCCCCAGCCGATGGCCCCGACGAGGGCCACGGCGACCCAGACGGCGATGGAGCGGGGGGTGAGCCCGCCCGACGGTGCTCCGGAGGATCCGCCCGAAGGGGATGGCGAGCCAGGCCGGACGCCTGGACCCGCCCCGTTCCCGGATGTTGGTGCCCGATCTATACCTGTTGCTTCCGGTTCCGGCATGATCCTCGTCCCCTCGTTGATCATCTGCGTAAGCGCAGGGAATCTACGGGGGCCCGACCGGTGGACGTAAGCCCCCGTCCGCATAGCGGTACGAGCGTCCACCGCGGGTCGAACGCGAGTCAACCATCTGCTACAAGGCGGGCCTGCGCAGGCGGGCTACGAACTTGTAACGGTCGCCGCGGTACACCGAACGTACCCATTCGACCGGTTCGCCGTCGGCGTCGAGCGAGTGCCGGGAGAGCATCAGCATCGGCAGGCCGACGTCGGTGCCGAGCAGGCCGGCCTCGCGCGGGGTGGCCAGCGAGGTCTCGATGGTCTCCTCGGCCTCCGCGAGCCGGACGTCGTACACCTCGGCGAGGGCGGTGTAGAGGGAGGTGTACTTGGCGAGCGAACGGCGCAGGGCGGGGAAGCGC
Source organism: Streptomyces sp. NPDC102258 (assembly GCF_055584685.1). NCBI lineage: Bacteria > Bacillati > Actinomycetota > Actinomycetes > Kitasatosporales > Streptomycetaceae > Streptomyces > Streptomyces sp. NPDC102258. The sequence goes on along the minus strand of NZ_JBVJLO010000004.1, from coordinate 321,173 downwards.
TTGGCCGAAAGGTGGGTGGTCTCGATGGCCATGGGCTCGCCGCTGGCCAGCCGCAGCCGCTCGATGCGCAGGACCCGTCCGCCGGTGGCGATCTTCAGGAGTCCGGCGAGGGTGTCGTCGGCGGTGACGTAGCCGATGTCCAGGAGCTGGGAGGCCGGTTCCAGCCCTTGCGCCCGCATGTCCTCTGTGTAAGAGGAGAGTTGCAGTGGCTGGGAGACCTTCGGCTTCGCGACGAAGGTGCCCTTGCCCTGGATGCGCTCCAGGCGGCCCTCGACGACGAGCTCCTGGAGGGCTTGGCGGACCGTGGTCCGGGAGGTGTCGAACTCGGCGGCGAGGGTGCGCTCCGGCGGCACGGGGGTGCCGGGGGGCAGCGTGTCGGTCATGTCGAGCAAGTGCCGCTTGAGTCGGTAGTACTTGGGCACGCGTGCCGTGCGAGTGACCGCCCCGCCTTCCGGCTCCGTGGTCGCCCCTTCGGTGGCCATCGCCGCCCGCCTTCCCGACTCCAGTTTCGCTGCCGTCACCGGCTCCTCCGATATGTGCGGTCACATCGTGACACGGGCGGGAGGACAGGCCTGTTCCCTCCCCCAGGTGTCGGTCCGATAACGGACCGAGCACCCGCTCATTAGACCCTTGACACCCCTAAAGGTCTAGGCCAAGCTCCGGTTACTGGTCTAAACCAATATGGATCGGATCCCGGCCCCACGGGCAGTACTTGGTACGTACGTCACCGCGGCGGGCGAGGGAAGTTGCAGGCAGCATCCCTGAGGAGGGTGGCGTGAAGCGCAAGCTCATTGCGGCGGTCGGTGTCGTAGGCATGATGGCCGGTGTCGCGGCGTGCGGCAACGGCGGCGACGACAAGCCGAAGTCCGACGCGTCGGGTGGCGCCAAGGAGATCACCGTCTGGGTGATGGACGGCTCCGCGCCGAAGACGTGGATCGACGCGGTCAACGCGGAGTTCTCGGCCAAGCACCCCGGTGTCACGGTCAAGGTCGAAGAGCAGAAGTGGACCGGCATCCAGGAGAAGGTCACCACCGCCCTCTCCGAGAACACCCCGCCGGACGTCCTCGAACTCGGCAACACCCAGACCGTCGGCTACGCCGTCACCGGAGGCCTCGCCGACCTGTCCGGCGACAAGGCCAAGCTCGGCGCCGACGCCTGGTCGAAGGGCATGCTGTCCTCCGCCGAGGTCGACGGCAAGCTGTACGCCGCCCCGTGGTACGCCGCCAACCGCGTCGTCATCTACGACAAGAAGGCCTACGAGAAGGCCGGCATCACCGCGCCGAAGACCCGCGACGAGTGGGTGGCCGGCCTGGAGAAGCTGAAGGCCTCGGACCCCTCCGCGCAGCCGATCTACCTCCCCGGCCAGAGCTGGTACATCCTCGCCGGCTTCGTCTGGGACGAGGGCGGCGACCTCGCCGTCAAGGACGGCGGCAAGTGGAAGGGCCAGCTGGGCACCGCCCAGGCCGCCTCCGCGATGGACTTCTACAAGAAGCTCCAGTCCTACTCCACCGCCCCCAAGGACAAGGACGAGGCCACCCCGCAGCAGTCCACCGACATCGTCCCCAAGGGCGGCGTCTCGTCCTGGATCGGTCTCGGCTGGGAGGCCCAGGGCGCGCTGAAGGCCCTGAAGGACGCGGGCAAGGAAGGCGACTTCGGCTACTTCCCGATCCCGGGCAAGACCGCCGACAAGCCGGGCTCCGTCTTCCTCGGCGGCTCGAACCTCGCCGTGGCCGAGCGCTCCAAGAACAAGGAGCTCGCCAAGGAGTGGCTCGCCCTCGCCTCCGGCAAGGAGCAGATGACCAAGTACGCCGCCGCCACCGAGGGCGCCCTGCTCCCGAACCAGGCCGCCGCGAACTTCGCCGCCGCCCCGGGCTCCTTCGCCGAGGCCATGGCCAAGGCCTCCGTTTCCGGCAAGATCACCCCGGTCACGGCCGGCTGGGCGAACGTCGAGACCGAGCCGAACCCCATCAAGGAGTTCATGACCAAGGTCCTGAAGGGCGAGGACGCCGCCAAGGCGGGCGCGGACGCGGACAAGGAAATCGCGAACCGCATCAACAAGTAGTCCCGCTCCGCAGCACCCGGTGGCGCGGCGGCACACCGCCGCGCCACCCGCAGCACCCGGCAGTGTGATCGCACCGGGGGGTGCGGCAGGCGCCCCGCAGCGCCCGCCGCGCCCCCGGTCGCGCATGTGACTCCACAGTCAACCGCGAGGAAGCCCAGACATGACCGTGCACTCCCAGGGAGCGGCGCCGACCGTTCCACAGGACGCACCACAGAAGTCCGCCGGAGGGCCCGACGCGCCCGCCCCCGTCGCCCGGCCCCGTCATCCGTCTCCTCGCGGGGGCAGAAAGTCGCTCCCCACGGGGTGGCTGCCCTACCTGCTGATCGCGCCCGCCGCGATCGGCATGCTGGTCCTGCTCGTGTACCCGCTGATCAAGAACGTGATCCTGTCCTTCCAGGACATCAACAAGATCGAGTTCATCCAGCGCAAGTATCCCTCCGCGGGCTTCGACAACTACACCCAGCTGCTCGGCGACTCCAACTTCTGGACCGTCGTCCTGCGCAGCTTCGGCTTCACCTTCGCCAACGTCGTCCTCATCATGGCGATCGGCAGCCTCATCGGCGTCCTGCTGAACAAGCTCGGCAAGAAGATGCGCCTGGTCCTGTCGATGGCGCTGGTGATGGCCTGGGCCATGCCGATCGTCGCCTCCGTCCAGGTCTTCTCCTGGCTGTTCGACGAGCAGTTCGGCGTGATGAACTGGCTGATGCGCACCGCCGGCTTCGCCGGGTACGAGCAGCACAACTGGTTCGAGACCGGCCTGTCCACCCTGACGATCGTCACCGTCCTGGTGGTCTGGGGCTCCATCCCCTTCGTCGCCCTCAACATGTACGCCGCGCTGACCACCGTCGGCGCCGAGCTGTACGAGGCCGCCCGGATGGACGGCGCCAACGGCTGGCAGACCTTCTGGCGGGTCGTCTTCCCGCAGCTCAGGCCCTTCTTCCTGATCACCACCTTCCTGGAGGTGATCTGGGTGTTCAAGGCCTTCACCCAGGTCTACGCGATGAACAAGGGCGGCCCCGACCGCGCCTCCGAGATCCTCCCGGTCTTCGCCTACGTCGAGGGCCAGAGCCAGTCCCACTACGGCCTCGCCGCCGCGATCTCCGTCCTGACGATCCTGATCCTGATCGTCATCATGTCCTTCTACTTCCGCCTGATCCTGAAGCAGGAGGAGGAGCAGTGAGCACCACCACCGCCCCGAAGCCGGCCGCCCCCGCCGAGCGGCCCGCACAGCGGCTCCGTACCCGCCGGCCGCTGCGCCCCGGCGCCGTCGCCAAGAACCTCGGCGCCCTCCTGCTGGCGCTCCTCTTCCTCTTCCCGGTCTACTGGATGTTCGCCTCGGCCCTCAAGCCGTCGAGCGAGATCCTCACCAAGGACCCGGTCTTCGTCTTCACCCCGACGCTCGACAACTTCCAGAAGGCCACCGGGGTCGACAACTTCTGGACGTACGTCACCAACAGCCTCGCCGTCACCCTGGGCGCGGTCCTGCTGGCCCTGGTCGTCGCCCTCGCCGCGAGCTTCGCCATCGCCCGCATGAGGTTCCGCGGCCGCAAGGGCATGGTCCTCGCCGTGATGATGGCCCAGATGGCGCCCTGGGAGGTCATGGTCATCGCGATGTACATGATCGCCCGGGACGGCGAGATGCTGAACAGCCTCCCGCTGCTGACCGCCATCTACTTCGTGATGGTCCTGCCCTTCACCATCTGGACCCTGCGCGGCTTCATCGCCGCCGTCCCGGTGACCCTGGAGGAGGCCGCCCAGATCGACGGCTGCACCCGCGGCCAGGCCTTCCGCAAGGTGATCCTCCCGCTGCTGGCCCCCGGCCTGATGTCCACCTCGCTCTTCGGGTTCATCACCGCCTGGAACGAGTTCGCGATGGTCCTGATCCTGAACAAGGACAAGTCCGCGCAGACCCTCCCGCTGTGGCTGACCCAGTTCAAGACCGCCTTCGGCAACGACTGGGGCGCCACCATGGCCGCGTCCTCGCTGTTCGCCGTCCCGGTCCTGCTGATCTTCATCTTCCTCCAGCGCAAGGCCGTCGGCGGCATGACCGCCGGCGCCGTGAAGGGATAACGCCCCGATGACCGTCCTTGCGCACCGCTCCGACACCCTGACCCGCGACGCCCTCGCCGTCCTCCAGCCCGGCTTCGAGGGCACCACCGCCCCCGCCTGGGTCCTGCGGATGGTCGGCGAAGGCCTCACCGCCGTCGGCCTGTTCGGCCGCAACATCGCCTCCGCCGGGCAGCTGTCGGCGCTCACCGCGCAACTGCGCGCCGAACGCGACGACGTCCTCGTCGCCATCGACGAGGAGGGCGGCGACGTCACCCGCCTGGAGGTCAGGGACGGTTCGTCCTTCCCCGGCAACCTGGCCCTCGGCGCCGTCGACGACACCGCGCTGACCCGCGAGGTCGCCCGCGAGCTCGGCCGCCGGCTCGCCGAGTGCGGGGTCAACCTCAACTGGGCGCCGTCCGCGGACGTCAACTCCAACCCCGACAACCCGGTCATCGGCGTCCGCTCCTTCGGCGCCGACACCGCGCTCGCCGCCCGGCACACCGCCGCGTACGTCGAGGGCCTCCAGGCCGCCGGCGTCGCCGCCTGCACCAAGCACTTCCCGGGCCACGGCGACACCAACGTCGACTCCCACCACGCGATGCCCCGCATCGACGTCGACCTGGACACCCTCCAGGCGCGCGAACTGGTCCCGTTCAAGGCGGCCATCGAGGCCGGCAGCAAGGCCGTGATGAGCGCGCACATCCTGGTGCCCGCCCTGGACCCGACCCGGCCGGCCACGCTCAGCCCGCAGATCCTGACCGGCCTGCTGCGCAAGGAGCTCGGCTACGAGGGCCTCATCGTCACCGACGGCATGGAGATGAACGCCATCGCCGGGACGTACGGCATCGAGCGCGGCTCGGTGCTGGCCATCGCCGCCGGCGCCGACGCCATCTGCGTCGGCGGGGGACTGGCCGACGAGGGGACCGTCCTCGCCCTGCGCGACGCCCTCGTGGCCGCCGTACGCGAGGGCACGCTCCCGGAGGAACGGCTCGCCGACGCCGCGGCCCGGGTGCGTGCCCTCGCCGAGTGGACCCGCCGGGCCCGGCCGGACGCGCGACCGGAGGGGAGCCGCGCGTCCGGCATCGGCCTGACGGCGGCCCGCCGCGCCGTGGCCGTCTCGGGTCCGGTAGTCCCGGTCACGGCCCCGTACGTGGCCACGCTCGCCCCCGTCGCGAACATCGCGGTGGGCGACGAGACCCCCTGGGGGGTGGCCGCGGAGCTGGCCGCCCTGGTCCCGGGCACGGAGTCGGGCGTCTACCCCGAGGGCTCGGGCGCGGGCGAGGTGCTGGCCGCCGCGGGGGAGCGTACGGTCGTCGCCGTGGTCCGGGACGCGCACCGGCACCCCTGGATGACCGCGGTCCTGGACGCGCTGGTCGCGGCCCGGCCCGACACGGTGGTCGTCGAGATGGGCGTGCCGCGCGCCGCGCCGCGCGGGGCCCTGTACGTCGCCACCCACGGCGCCTCCCGCGTCTGCGGACAGGCCGCCGCCGAGGTCATCGCGGGCGTACGGGGGGCCTAGCGCGCCGACGGCGGCACAGGAAAAGGGCCGGGCCCCCGAGGAGGGGGGCCCGGCCCTTTCGGTGTTGCCGGTGCGGCCGGTGTGGCTGGTGTGGCTACAGGCCCTGCCAGGCCGGCTTGTTGGCGTAGGTGTGGCGGAAGTAGTCGGCCAGCTTCAGCTTCGAGGCGGCCGCCTCGTCCACGACGACGGTGGCGTGCCGGTGCAGCTGCAGCGCGGAGGCGGGGACCAGCGCGGACAGCGGGCCCTCGACGGTCTGCGCGACGGCGTCGGCCTTGCCCTCGCCGGTGGCCAGCAGGACCAGGTGGCGGGCGTCGAGGATGGTGCCGATGCCCTGGGTGATGACGTGGTGGGGCACCTGGTCGATGTCGTCGTCGAAGAAGCGCGCGTTGTCGACGCGGGTCTGCTCCGTCAGCGTCTTGATCCGGGTGCGGGAGGCCAGCGAGGAGCACGGCTCGTTGAAGCCGATGTGGCCGTCCGTGCCGATGCCCAGCAGCTGGAGGTCCACCCCGCCGGCGGCGGCCAGGGCCTGGTCGTAGGCCACGCAGGCGGCCTGGACGTCGTCCGCGGAGCCGTCGGGGCCCATGAAGGAGGCCTCGGTCAGCCCGAGGGGTTCGACGACCTCGCGGAGCACGACGGCCCGGTAGGACTCCGGGTGCCCGGCCGGCAGGCCGACGTACTCGTCGAGCTGGCAGATCCGGGCCCGGGAGGCGTCGACCTCGCGGGCCCTGACCTTGGCGGCGAGGGCTTCGTAGATGGGCAGCGGGGTAGAGCCGGTCGCCACGCCGAGCAGGGCGTCGGGCTTGCGGCGGACCAGGGCGGCCATGGCCTCCGCGATGAGCTCGCCGCCTGCCTTGGCGTCCGGGACGATGACAACTTCCACGCGGGGCCTGCCGATCTGAGAGAGGTGTGGACACTTGTGGTATAGACCAATCTAGCAGAGCCCACCCCCAGACGGCGGGCCCGCGCACGGCCACATTCCATGGTGATCCCGTTCCCGCCACACCGCCGCCCGGACGCCCGGCGCCCGCCCCCAGGCCGTCTAGGCGTTCGGCATCAGCGCCAGCTGGAGGCCGCCGGTGGCGTCGAGGTGCTGGCCCGTCATCCAGCGCGAGTCCGGCGAGGCCAGGAAGGCCACCACGTCCGCGACCTCCGCGGGCGTGCCGATCCGGCCGAACACGGAGCGTGAGGCCGCGTGCGCGCGGGCCGCCGGGTCGGCCAGCCAGGCCGCGTTCAGGTCGGTCTCGATGACGCCGGGTCCCACCGAGTTCACGGTGATCCCGCGCGGGGCGAGGGCGGCCGCCAGGGACACGGTCAGCGCGTTCACCGCGCCCTTGGCCATGATCGTGGCCAGGATGGCCGGCAGCGCCAGGGCGGGGGTGCCGGTCACGTTGACGATCCGGCCGCCCTCGCGCAGCCGCTCCAGACCGTGCTGGATCACGAAAAACGGGGCCTGCGCGTTGAGGGCCTGGATCCGCAGGAAGGTCTCCTCGTCCGTCTCCTCGATGCCCGCGAAAGCCGCCGCCCCCGCGTTGTTCACGAGGATGTCGACGCCCTCCGTGGCGAGCGGATGGGCCTCGTAGGCCGCCCAGAGCGCCCGCGCGTCCCCCGGCACGCCCAGCTCCGCCCGGAGGGCGAAGGCCCGGCCCCCGGCCGCGCCGATCGCCGCGACGGTCCGCGCCGCGGCCGCTTCGTCGCGCCCGTAGTGGACCGCGACGAGCGCCCCGTCCCGCGCCAGCCGCTCGGCGACCGCCCGGCCGATCCCCCGGCTGCCGCCCGTGACCAGCGCCGTCTTCCCCTTGAGCACGCCCATGACGCGCCCCCCTTCAGCATTCGCTAGTGGTCGCTACAGAAAAGACCGTAGCAGATTCCCTAACGGCCGCTATAGAATTGGCGCATGGTGACCGGACAGCGGGGCAGGCCCCGTTCCTTCGACCGCGACGCCGCCCTCGACAAGGCGATGCTCACCTTCTGGGAGCGCGGCTACGAGACGACGTCCATCGCCGACCTGACCCGGGCCCTGGGTATCGGCGCGCCCAGCCTCTACGCCGCCTTCGGCGACAAGCGCACGCTCTTCGACGAGGTCGTGGCCGTCTACGGCGGCCGCTACGGGGACTTCGCCGGCGCCGCTCTGGCCGAGGAGCCCACCGCCCGCGCGGCCCTCGGCCGGATCCTGCGCGAGGCCGCCGGGATCTACACCGACCCGGCCCACCCGCCGGGCTGCCTGGTGATCAGCGCGGCGGTCAACACCACCTCGCGGGAGGTGGCCGACGCCCTGAGCGCGCGGCGCACCGCGCACCTGGAAGCCTTCGAGAGCCGCGTCCGGGCCGACATCGCCACCGGGGCGCTGCCCGCGGACACCGACGCCCGGGCGCTGGCCCGCTACGCCGAGGCCGTGCTCCAGGGGATGTCGCAGCAGGCGCGTGACGGGGCGGGGCGGGGGGAACTGGAGGCGGTCGCGGAGGTGGCGATGCGCGCGTGGCCGGGTAAGGCCGCGTAAAGGGAATTCCGGGGGCATCGGGGCCGGCCAGGCGGGGAATTCGATCAGGGAATTCGACCCGCGCCGCACATGATCCGCGCCGCACCTGATCGGCGACGGACGTTTTCCTCTGGGCCACGGTGCTGGGAGGGACCCTCAGCCCGCCCGGCACCGTAGCCCGGAGTACTTACGGCCGACGGGTGTGCGGTTCCCGACGGCCGGTTGGGAGGTGCCTGCGCGGTCAGGGCAGAGCGCGCGGTTACCTCGATCCGTCCTCCTGTGCGGGGAGGGCGGAAGCTTTGACACAATTGTGGACTAGACCAATCTGTTCTGTCCATCCAATGACGCGGCCCGCAATCCCGTCACTTCCTCCAACAGTACGCGGACAGACCCCCTCCTGGGTACTCCTGGGTATTCCCCGTGGGAAAACTCATCCCCGTACCCGGGGTACGCTCGCCGGGTGCCCTCCATGAACGACCTCGTACGCCAGCACACCGCTCTCGGTGAAACCGACCTGGAGTGGCTCCACCTGCTGGTCTCGGAGTGGCAGCTGCTCTCCGACCTCTCCTTCGCCGACCTCGTGCTCTGGGTGCCCACCCTCGACGGCACCCGGTACGTCTCGGTCGCGCAGATGCGCCCGAACACCGGCCCCACCTCGTACCAGGACGACATGGTCGGCCACCTGGTGCCCCGTGGCCGCCGGCCCCTCCTCGACGCCGCCCTGGACGAGGGCCGCATCGTGCGCGAGGGTGACCCGGAATGGCGGGAGGAGGTGCCCGTCCGCGTGGAGTCGATCCCCGTGCGCCGCGAGGGCCGGGTGCTGGGCGTCATCGCCCGCAACACCAACCTGCTCACCGTGCGTACACCGAGCCGGCTGGAGCTGACCTACCTCCAGTCCGCCTCCGACCTCGCCCAGATGATCGCCGCGGGCTCCTTCCCCTTCCCGGGCCAGCAGGTCGACATGGACGCCTCCCCGCGCGTCGGGGACGGCCTGCTGCGGCTCGACGCCGACGGCGTGGTGACGTACGCGTCCCCCAACGCGCTCTCCGCGTACCACCGCCTCGGCCTCGCCTCCGACCTGGTCGGCCAGCACCTGGGCACCACCACCGCCGAACTCGCCCCCACCCGGGGCCCGGTGGACGAGGCGATCGTCAAACTGGCGTCCGGCTGGGCCCCCCGGGAGACCGAAGTCGAGGGCAACGGCGGGGTCATCCAGCTGCGGGCCATCCCGCTCAAGCCCAAGGGCACCCGGATCGGCTCCCTCGTGCTGTGCCGCGACGTGACCGAACTGCGCCGTCGCGAACGCGAACTCATCACCAAGGACGCGACCATCCGGGAGATCCACCACCGGGTGAAGAACAACCTCCAGACCGTGGCGGCCCTCTTGCGGCTCCAGGCCCGGCGGATGGATTCGGAGACCGGCCGCGAGGCGCTGAACGAGGCGGTGCGCCGCGTCGGTTCGATCGCGATCGTGCACGAGACCCTGTCTCAGAACCTCGACGAGCGGGTGGAGTTCGACGAGATCGCCGACCGCGTGATCGCGATGGTCGCCGAGATCTCGCCCGGCAAGGTGAGCTGCCGGCGTACGGGCCGCTTCGGCATCCTGGACGCGGAGGTCGCCACTCCGCTGTCGATGGTGCTGACCGAGATCCTCCAGAACGCCCTGGAGCACGCGTTCACCCAGGGGGAGGGCGGCACGGTCGAGGTCTCCGCGATCCGCTCCGGCACCGGCCGCGCCGATGCCCGGCTGCTGATCACGGTGCTCGACGACGGGTGCGGTCTGCCCGCGGGCTTCGACCCCCAGCGGGCGGGCAACCTCGGGCTGCAGATCGTACGGACCCTCGTGGAGGGCGAACTCGGCGGCACCTTCGACATGGTCCGGGCCGAGCCGCGCGGCACCCGGGTCGTGCTGGACATACCGGCGAGCTCGCAGAAGTAGCCCTGACCCGGACGTCACCCAGCGTGACGGACGCGTCGCGGGGAACAGCCCGAACGACCCCGGAACAGCACTGAGCCCCGGACCGAAGTTCTCGGTCCGGGGCTCAAGAGCACGTTGCTGAGCGCTTATCCGGTTACTACGCGCTGCGGCTCTCGAAAGTCGATGTCAGGCGGTGGCGTTGCGCGCCCGATTGCGAGCGGCGCGGCGCTTCATCGCGCGGCGCTCGTCCTCGCTGAGGCCACCCCAGACGCCGGAGTCCTGACCGGACTCAAGCGCCCACTGCAGGCACTGCTCCATGACGGGGCAGCGGCGGCAGACGGCCTTGGCTTCCTCGATCTGCAGCAGCGCAGGACCGGTGTTGCCGATGGGGAAGAAGAGCTCGGGGTCTTCCTCGCGGCAAACGGCGTTGTGACGCCAGTCCATGGCTGCTCCATCTCCTTGTATTGCGGGCAAGTTGCTTGTGAATGTGAACGCTTTCACGAATCCCCCCGTGAGGGAAGGGCCGACCCCCAGTTGAACTGGTGGGGTCCGAAGATTCGTGGAGGGGTTCTGGCGCTCTGTATGGGTGCCGGTGCTGCGGGCTGTCCCGATCGCCATGTAGAGATTCGCAAACCTCGGACGGGGATACAACCCCTTCCGGAAAGTTTTTTTGGATTCGTCGGTGTCGACTAGGTCACAGCCCTAGTTCCTGGGGGTGGACCGGCGTGTAAACGTTCGAGTGAAAGGACTTTGGGCCCTTCCACTCACACAATCACACGCAGTGCACGGCGTACGCCTGTGAACCGAACGCTGGTGCGCAGTCCCAGGTGGTCCCCGTCCATCTGGAAGGGGAGCGGAACCTTCGAATGCAAGGTGAAGTCGGTCAGATCGTGCAGAGACACCGCGTGCTTACCGTGCGGACCGCGCTCAGGAGTCGAGGTCAGGAGCTGTGTGGCGTACCGGGCGACCGCCGGAGTTGACAAACGGTCGAGCGCCAATACGTCAAGCGCGGTATCGAACGATGCCTCCGGAGAGGCGTAGAGCGGACGGTTGCCGAGATATGTCCAGGGCGAGGTGTTGCAGACTATCGACAGCACCAGACCCGTCACCGGATCCACGCCGGGCCGTTCCAGGGTGATCGTCCCCTGACGGCGGTGCGGCTCCTCCCAGAACTGCCGCATCAGCTGTCGTACGTACAGGGCGTGCGTCGAACGCTTGCCGCGTTCCCGCTGCTGCTCGACCCGCCCCACCACCCCCGCGTCGAAACCGAAGCCCGCGCAGAAGGTGAACCAGCGCGCCGGCACCGACTCGTCCTCGGTCCCCGGCGTCCCCTCGGCCAGGCCCAGGCCCACCGTCCGCTCGCGCCGCTCCCGCAGCGCGTCGAGCAGCGCGCCGGTCGCCTCCACCGCGTCGTTCGGCAGGCCGAGGGCGCGGGCGAACACGTTCGTCGAACCGCCCGGCACCACCGCCAGGCGCGGCAGCCGCTCCGGGTCGGGACCCTCGTGCAGCAGACCGTTGACGACCTCGTTCACGGTGCCGTCGCCCCCCAGCGCCACCACGAGGTCCACCCCCTCGTGCGTGGCCTTGCGGCCCAGGTCACGGGCGTGCCCCCGGTACTCGGTGGTCACCGCCTCCAGCTTCATCTCGCTGGCCAGGGCGTGCGTCAGGACGTCACGCGTGCGCGCACTGGTGGTCGTCGCTGCTGGGTTGGCCACGAGAAGTGCACGCATGAGCGCCAGAGTACCCACCCCGTCATATGCGGTCGCTATCGACCGTACCCGCCGAAGCCCACCGGGACCCGACTACCCTGCTGAGGTGAGCAAAAAGCCGACCCCCCACACCCCCACCGCCCCGGGCCCGGGCGCCCAGCCCGCGGCGCCGCTGCCCGGGCGGCTGACCGCCGCCGCGGTGCTCACCGCCCTGGAGGGCCTGGCCCTGGCCGGGCTCGGCGTCTACATGCTGTTCGTCGGCATCGCCGGCCACCCCGACTCCCCGGAGCAGGCCGAGACCGGGGGCGTCACCCTGCTAGGGCTCGCCGTGCTCCCGCTGATCGCCGCGCGCGGGCTGCGCCTGGGCCGCCGCTGGAGCCGCGGCCCGGCGCTGATCACCCAGCTGATGGCGCTGCCGGTGGCCTGGACGCTGTGGAACACCGGCGGGGCCGTACGGATCGCCGCCGTCGCCCTGGCCCTGGCCGCGGTGGCCGTCGCGGGGCTCCTGGTGAACCCGACGGCGACCGAGGCGCTCGGCATCGGGCCCGCGGACCAGGCCCGATAGCTCTCGACTCTGCCTCGGCCACTCCTCGGCCGCTCCTCGGCTACTCCTCCACGAGGAGCTTCTCGCGGAGCTGGGCCAGGGTGCGGGCCAGCAGGCGCGAGACGTGCATCTGCGAGATGCCGACCTCCTGAGCGATCTGCGACTGGGTCATGTTGCCGAAGAACCGCAGCAGCAGGATCCGCTTCTCCCGCGGCGGCAGCCCCTCCAGGAGCGGCTTGAGGGACTCGCGGTACTCGACGCCCTCCAGCGCCTCGTCCTCCGAACCCAGCGTGTCCGCGACCGCCGGCGACTCGTCGTCGGTGTCCGGCACGTCCAGGGACAGGGTGCTGTAGGCATTGGCCGATTCCAGCCCCTCCAGCACCTCCTCCTCGGAGATCCCCAGCCGCTCGGCCAGCTCGTGCACCGTCGGCGAGCGGCCGTGCTGCTGCGACAGCTCCGCCGTGGCCGTGGTCAGCGAAAGCCGCAGCTCCTGGAGGCGCCGGGGGACCCGGACCGCCCAGCCCTTGTCACGGAAGTGCCGTTTGATCTCGCCGACCACGGTGGGCGTGGCGTACGTGGAGAACTCGACCCCGCGGTCCGGGTCGAACCGGTCCACCGACTTGATCAGGCCGATGGTGGCCACCTGCGTCAGGTCGTCGAGCGGCTCGCCCCGGTTGCGGAACCGGCGCGCCAGGTGTTCCACCAGCGGAAGGTGCATCCGGACCAGCCGGTTGCGCAGCTCCGCCCGCTGCGGCGAACCCTCGGGCAGCTCGCGCAGCTCGAAGAACAGGGCCCGCGCGCCGCTGCGGTCCCGCGGGTCCGGCAGCGCGGCCGGAGCCGCCGGAGCGGCCACCGGTGGCTGTGATGGTTGTGGTTCCTCGTGCTGGTTCTCGCTCATAGGGCCCGCCCGTCGCTCCGCCGAGTCCAAAAAGCCGTCTTCCGCATCCGCGTCAGCCGGGTGCGGCCGGGCGTGCTGCTGTTCCGGGATGCCCCCGTCGACCTCGTGACGTACCCGGGGCCGATCCCCGCCCCGCACCGGGATCTCCCCGCCGCTCACGCCGGGCCTGGCCCCGCGCCGCGCTGTTTGTAGAGGCTGATGCTCACTGTCCGGTTCTCCTCGACCGTGGCCTCGACCTTGCCGGCCAGCGCCGACAGGACCGTCCACGCGAACGTGTCGCGCTCGGGGGCGCGCCCGTCGGTGGTCGGTGCCGACACGGTCACTTCCAGCGAATCGTCGATCAGCCGGAAGACGCAGCTGAGGACGGAGCCCGGCACGGCCTGCTGGAGCAGGATCGCGCAGGCCTCGTCCACCGCGATGCGGAGGTCCTCGATCTCGTCGAGGGTGAAGTCCAAACGTGCCGCGAGACCGGCCGTGGCCGTTCGCAGCACCGACAGGTAGGCACCCGCAGCCGGCAGCCGGACTTCCACGAAGTCCTGGGTCCCGGGCTCGCCTGCGATCTGGGACACCCTCACCTCCAAGGTGGTACGAGCTCTGTTCGCCGGTGACGCTATCGCGATCCGGGCGATCGTGTCGCGGCACCCCTCATGGCGCCCGATTTGGGAGCGCCCGGGCCGGGCCTGCCTCCGTGCAGTGACTGATGGTAAGCCCATGGGTACGCACAGTGGCTAGGGGTCTGCGGGCCCAATTCGGGGGAACCGGCGGAGGGTTGACCTACCCCGGCTCAGACGATCGAACCGTGGACAAAACACCACCGCCAGCTCTCGCCCGGTTCGAAGCTCCGCATCACCGGATGACCCGTCGATCCGTGGTGCCCGGTGGCGTGGCGGTACGGGGAGGAGTCGCAGCAGGCCACGTGTCCGCACTGGAGGCACATCCGCAGCTGGACGGGATGGCTCCCCAAGGCCTCACATTCCGGGCAGGTCGGGGCAAGCGGGACCGGCTCGGGGCGCGGCAATTCGGCAACATGGGTGCACTCGCTCATGATGGCCAGCGTACGGGCGGGCGACGAGTGGGGATGGAATCGGCATGGAGGTATTGCCGCTGGTGGCGCTGGTGGCGGCGAGCGCCGCCGTGGCGGGGCTGGCGCGGCGGACACCGGTGCCCGCGCCGCTGATGCTGGTCGCCGTCGGGCTGATCGCGGCGTACCTGCCGGGGCTTCCCTCGTACACGCTCGATCCGCACATCGTGCTGCCGCTGCTGCTCCCGCCGCTGCTGCACACGGCCGCGGTCGACAGTTCGTACCTGGACCTGCGGGCCAACGCGCGGCCGATCGCGCTGCTGTCGGTCGGGTACGTGCTCTTCGCGACGCTGGCCGTCGGCTGGGTGGCGTACATGGTGGTGCCGGGGCTGACGCCGCCGGTGGCGCTGGTGCTGGGCGCGGTGATCGCCCCGCCGGACGCGGTCGCGGCGACGGCCATCGCGCGCAAGCTCGGGCTGCCGAACCGGATCACGACCATCCTGCAGGGCGAGTCCCTGGTGAACGACGCCACCGCCATCACCGCCTACAAGGTGGCCCTCGCCGCCGCGGTGGGCACGTCGGCCGGCTGGGCGGGCGGCGTCGCGGAGTTCCTGCTGGCCTCGGTGGGCGGCGTCGGCGTGGGCCTGCTGCTGATGGTGCCGATCCACCAGCTGCGCAAACGGCTCAAGGAGCCGCTCCTGCAGAACACCCTGTCGCTGCTGATCCCGTTCGTGGCGTACGCGGCGGCCGAACGGGTGCACGCCTCGGGCGTGCTCGCGGTGGTGGTGGTCGCGCTGTACCTGGGGCACCGCAACTGGCAGGTCGACTTCGCGACCCGGCTCCAGGAGGAGGCGGTGTGGAAGGTCGTCGCCTTCGTGCTGGAGTCGGTGGTCTTCGCGCTGATCGGGCTCCAGCTGCCGGTGGTCCTGAAGGGGCTCGGCGAGTACGAGGGCCTGGCCGCGGCCGGGTACGCGCTGGTGGTGTTCCTCGCGGTGGTGGCGTCCCGGTACCTGTGGGTGTTCCCGGCGACCTTCGTACCGCGGTGGGTCTCGGAGCGGATCCGGCTGCGGGAGCCGGACACCGACTGGAAGGCGCCGGTGATCGTGGGATGGGCCGGGATGCGGGGGGTGGTCTCGCTGGCGATCGCCTTCTCGGTGCCGATGAGCGTGCCGCACCGCAACCTGATCCTGTTCCTCACCTTCACGACGGTCATCGGGACCCTGGTCGTCCAGGGGCTCACCCTGCCGCCGCTGATCCGGATGCTGAAGCTGCCGGTGAAGGACCAGCAGGCGGAGACCCTCGCGGAGGCGCAGGCGCAGAGCGAGGCCTCGCGGGCGGCGGAGGAACGGCTGGTGGAGCTGCTGGAGTCGCCGGTCAACAGCAGCCTGCCGCCGCCGCTGGTGGACCGGCTGCGGACGGTCCTGGAACGGCGGCGCAACGCGGTGTGGGAGCGGCTGGGGGAGGTCAATCCGGTGACGGGGGAGTCGGCGGACGACATCTACCGGCGGCTCGCGCGGGAGATGATCGCGGCCGAGCGGGAGGTGTTCGTGACCCTGCGCGACCGGCGCCGGATCGACGACGAGATGCTGCGGGGGCTGCTGCGCCGGCTGGACCTGGAGGAGGCTGCGGCGTACCGCGAGGAGACCTGACCGGCCCGGCTCAGGGGCGGCCGGTGACGACCGCCGTCAGGGTGGTGCCGCGGGGGAAGGCGCCGGCCTCGGTCAGGGCGGTCAGGGCCCAGAGGAGCTTCGCCACGTAGACGCGTTCCACCGGGAGGCCGTGGCGGGACTCGAAGCCGGCGGCGAAGGCGTCCAGGGCGGCCGGGACGCGGGCGTAGCCGCCGTGGTCGAAGCCCTCGGCCAGGGTCCAGTCGCCGGCCGGGCCACCGAAGGCCGCCGCCTGGAGGGAACGTATCTCCGGGCCGAGGAAGCCCCCGGCCAGGACCGGTACGCCGAGGGCCCGCTGCCCGGGGGCGAGGCCCGCCGCGAGACCGGCCAGGGTGCCGCCCGTACCGCAGGCCACCGCTACCACGTCGCAGCTGCCGCGCAGCTCACGGCCCAGCTCCGCGCACCCCTCCAGGGCCAGGGCGTTGCTGCCGCCCTCGGGGATCACGTACGCGCCGGCCGCCCCGGCGGCCTCCAGCAGCCGGGCCGCCACGGCGGGCTCCGTCTTGCGGCGGTAGTCGGCCCGGGTCGCGAAGTGCAGCCGCATGCCGTCCGCCGCGCAGCGGGCGAGGGAGTCGTTGAGGGGGCGGCCGGCTAGCTCGTCGCCGCGGACGATGCCGACCGTGCCGAGGCCGAGGAGCCGGCCGGCCGCGGCGGTGGCCCGCAGGTGGTTGGAGTAGGCCCCGCCGAAGGTGACCAGCCGGCCGTGGCCCGCCGCGAGGGCCGCCCGCAGGTTCGGCGCGAGCTTGCGCCACTTGTTGCCGGGCAGCTCCGGGTGCACGAGGTCGTCCCGCTTCAGGAGCAGCCGTACGCCGTGCGCGGTGAAACGTTCGTCCGCCGCCTCCACGAGGGGGGAGGGCGGACGGGGGAGCAGCTCGGGGCGGGTCACCCGTCCATTGTCGGGTCAGGTCAGCCGGAGCGTCAGGTAGGGGACGGTGGCGCCGGGCAGCAGGTAGCGCTCGGTCTCGGTGAAGCCGTGCGCCAGGGCGAAGCGCAGGCCGTCCTGGTTGGACTCCAGGACGACGGTCTCGACGGCGGCGGGAGCCAGGGCGCGGGCCCGTTCCAGGACGTGCGCGTAGAGCGCGGCGCCGAGGCCCCGGCGGCGGTGGGCGGGCAGGATCCGGGCGATCACGGTGGCGGTGGCGTCGTTGTCGGGCGTGGGCGGGCGCAGGGTCGCGCAGCCCACGAGCACGTCGCCGAGGCGGGCGGTTTCCAGCCGGTTGCGGCCGGCGCGTTCGCGCACCTCGGCGAGGGTGAGGGCGTCGGGTGGGTTTCACGTGGCTTACGCGGTTCATGCGGTCAGGCAAGCCCGCCGTGGGGCGGCGGGCAAGCCCTTTCGGTCACTTCAGGCGGGCGGCGACGCGGTCGCGCATCGAGTCCATCGTGAAGCCCTTGGGGTCGATCTTGCCGGGCTGCCATTCCAGGTGGCCCAGGACCGAGCGGGCGCCCCAGCCGTGGACCCGGCAGACGGCGGCGGCGGCGCGGGCGATGGCGTCGAGCTGGACGGCGGGCCACGGGTCCTCGCCGTCGCCGAGGTTCTCGCACTCGAAGCCGTAGAAGTGGCGGTTGCCGTCGGTGTCGGCGTGGTGGTCCGGGGGGAGCCGCTTCTCGGCGATCACGGCTTCCAGGACGTCGGCGTCGCCCAGGCCGGCGTGGTTGGCCCGGCCGTAGCCGACCAGGTGGACGTGGCCGTCCTTGGTGATGACGCCGTGGCAGAGCGGGCCGGGCAGGTCGGGGTCCCCGTCACGGCAGAGCGCCACGGTGTAGGCGGCGCCCTGCGTGACGGTGTGGTGGATCATCACGCCGTTCACCGGACCCCACGGGCCCTTGTGGTTGCGGTTGTGGGTGCGCCATTCACCGACCTCGACGACGGTGAGGCCCTCGGCGCGCAGGGCGTCGAGGAAACGGTCCGCGGACATGGGTGCGGACATGGCCGCCTCCTTCGTGCGGTGCGCCACGGACACCCTCTGTGTCCGCAGCGTCACTTACCGGTCTAGTGGAGGCGGCTCTTCCGCGGCTAGGGCCTTCGTACGGTGTGCGAGCCGATCCGGCCAGGAGGGGGCGCCGGGCGGCCCGCCGTGGAGCGGATCTTTGTTCGAAGGGTTTCATCCGGGGGGCGGCCTGGGGAGCCGGCGGCACACCTAATCGGCCATCAGGCCCGGCCTGCGGATGCGCCCGAGATGTCGAGAGCCTTGGCCGTGTGCGGGTACGGGGCCGCCACGGCCGCCGCCCCAGGGGGCCGCCCGTGATGGCCGGAATCGATGGGGCGCCATCGGGGCTCCGCGAAGAGCTTGAACCTCGGAGAATGCCCAGACCCACACGGAGTAGTCCCACCCTTTTGTGTAATGGTCCCACCACACCTCGTACTGGAAGTGTTCCGTCCCGAAGATCCGTGGAGTGATCGAAAGGGAAAGACATGTCGGTCCAGGCAGGTTCCGAATCCGAAGCCCAGACACCGCAACGCAGTCTCGGCACCTCGGCCGCGCGGAACTTGGCAACCACGACCAAGTCCGCGCCGCAGATGCAGGAGATCACCTCCCGCTGGCTGCTCAAGATGCTCCCGTGGGTCTCGGTGCAGGGCGGCACCTACCGCGTCAACCGCAGGCTGAGCTACTCGGTCGGCAACGGCATCGTCGAATTCATCAAGACCGGCACCCAGGTCCAGGTCATCCCCGCCGAACTCGGCGAGCTCCCGATCCTGCGCGACTACGACGACCAGGACGCCCTCACCGAACTCGCCGCCCGCTGCCGCCAGGTCGACTTCGAGGCCGGCCAGGAGCTCACCTCCTTCGGCAGCCCCGCCGACCAGGTCTTCCTGCTCGCCCACGGCCGCATCGACCACGTCGGCCCCGGCCCCTACGGCGAGGACGCCGTCCTGCGCACCGTCGCCGACGGAGCCTTCTTCGGCGAGGGCGCCCTCACCGACGAGGAGGCGATCTGGGAGTACACCGCCCGCGCCGCCACCTCCGGCACCGCGCTCGTCCTCAGCCGGCAGGACTTCCAGCTCCTCGCCGACCGCGTCGACTCGCTGCGCTCCCACCTGGACGAGCTGCGGTCCATCCCCGCCCAGCGCACCAACAAGTACGGCGAGGCCGCGATCGACCTCTCCTCCGGCCACCAGGGCGAAGCCGTCCTCCCCGGTACCTTCGTCGACTACGAGGCCCGGCCGCGCGAGTACGAACTCTCCATTGCACAAACGGTCCTGCGCGTGCACACCCGCGTCGCCGACCTGTACAACCAGCCGATGAACCAGACCGAGCAGCAGTTGCGGCTCACGGTCGAGGCGCTGCGCGAGCGCCAGGAGCACGAGATGCTCAACAACCGCGAGTTCGGCCTGCTCCACAACGCCGACTACGACCAGCGCATCCAGCCCCACGACGGCGCGCCCACCCCCGACGACTTCGACGCGCTGCTCGCCATGCGGCGCGGCTCCAAGCTGTTCCTCGCGCACCCCAAGGCCATCGCCGCCTTCGGCCGCGAGTGCAACAAGCGCGGCATCTACCCCGAGACGCTGGACGTCGGCGGCCACCGGGTGCCGGCCTGGCGCGGCGTGCCGATCTTCCCGTCCAACAAGATCCCGGTCAGCGACGCCCGGACCACCTCCATCCTGTGCATGCGTACGGGCGAGGACGAGCAGGGCGTGATCGGCCTGCACCAGCCCGGCATCCCCGACGAGATCGAGCCGAGCCTGTCGGTGCGCTTCATGGGCATCAACGAGCAGGCGATCATCTCCTACCTGGTCACCGCCTACTTCTCCGCGGCGGTGCTGGTCCCCGACGCGATCGGCGTCCTGGAGAACGTCGAGATCGGCCGCTGGCGCTGATGACCGCGAACGCCCTCGCCGCGGGGGAGGGGCAGGAGGCGGCGGCCCTGCTGGAGCGCACCAGGGACACGGTCAACCCGGAACTGCGCCGCACCATCGAAAGCCTGCCCGGCTCCATGCGGCGGGTGGCGATGTACCACTTCGGCTGGGAGGACGAGGACGGCCGCCCGGCGGCGGGCCACGCGGGCAAGGCGATCCGGCCCGCGCTCGTCCTCGCCTCCGCCCAGGCCCTCGGCGGTCCGCGGGCCGGCGACCCGCAGGCGGGCAGCGCCGTACGGGCGGCGGTGGCCGTGGAACTGGCGCACAACTTCACACTGCTGCACGACGACGTCATCGACAAGGACGTCCGCCGGCGCGGCCGGCCCACCGCCTGGACCGTCTTCGGCGTGGCCGACGCGATCATCACCGGCGACGCCGTGATGGCGCTCGCGCTGCGGCTGTTCGCCGAGGACCCGCATCCGGCCTCGGCGGCGGCCTCGGCCCGGCTCGCGGCCTGCGTGATCGAGCTGTGCGCCGGGCAGCAGGCGGACTGTGCCTTCGAACGGCGCCCGGACGTCTCGCTGGACGAGTGCCTGACCATGGCCACCGCCAAGACCGGTGCCCTGCTGGGCTGCGCCTGCGCCCTGGGCGCGCTCTACGCGGGGGCCGGGCCGGAGGAGGTCGACGCCATGGACGCCTTCGGCCGGGAGGCCGGGCTGGCCTTCCAGCTGATCGACGACCTGATCGGCATCTGGGGCGATCCGGGCCACACCGGCAAGCCCGCCGGGGCCGATCTGATCGCCCGCAAGAAGTCCCTCCCGGTCGTGGCCGCGCTCACCTCGGGCACCGAGGCCGGGGAGGAGCTGGCCGCCCTGTACGCGGGCCCGATGGCGGGGGACGACGTACGCGCGGCGGCCCGCGCGGTGGAGCGGGCCGGCGGGCGGGACTGGGCGCAGGCCCATGCCGCCGACCGGATGGGCCGGGCGGTGCAGGAGCTGTCGCGGGCCGTCCCGGACCTGGCGGCGGCGGGCGGGCTGCTGGCCCTGGCGGAGTTCGTGACGCGCCGGACGAAATGACCCGCCGGCCGAAGTGACGCGCCGGCCGAAGTGACGCGCCGGCCGAAGTGACGCGCCGGCCGAAGGGACGCGTCGGTCATGACGGGAGAGGCCTGTTCCGGTACCGGGAGGTGCCGGAACGGGCCTTTCCGCGCAGGTGCCCCAACTCTAGGATCACTCAGGGTTGTTGAGACTTGAGTGAAGGGTGTGACCTGTGGTTCTGGAGATACGCCAAGCGGACCAGTCGGACCGGGACGCCGTCGCGCGGCTGCTGGACGAGGCGTTCCGCAGCGACCCGGTGAGCTGCTGGGTGTTCCCCGATCCGGCGCACCGGGCCGCCGTACACGGCCGCTTCCTCGGCGTCTTCGTGGACGTGGCCCTCGCCGAGGGCCGGATCGACTACGCGGTGGACGGTTCGGCGGCGGCGCTGTGGCTGCGCGTCCCGGCGGGCGATCCGGAGGGTGATGCGGAGGGCGAGGCCGTCGAGGACGAGGTCCCGGCGCGGATGCGGGCGGCGGCCGACCCCGACAACGAGCGGTGCGAGCTGGTCGGACGGCTGACCGGGGAGGTCCACCCGACGGGCGAGGAGCACGAGTACCTGCTGATGATCGCGGTCGCCCCGGACCGGCAGGGGGAGGGGCTGGGGCGGGAGCTGATCCGGCCGGTCCTGGAACGCTGCGACCGGGAGGGGCTGCCGGCGTACCTGGAGGCCAGCAGCGAGCGCAGCATGCGGCTCTACGAGCGGCTGGGCTGGGAGTTCACGGGCGACGCGGTACGGCTGCCGGACGGACCGCTGATGTGGCCGATGTGGCGCAAGCCGCGCGGGTGAGAGCGTTCGCCACGTAAAGGGGCTTGCCTGAAGTACTTCAGCTGAAGTACTTTCGTCGCCGTGCCCCGGAGCGGCGGCACTCCCCAGCGGAAGAGACTCGCTTGCGCAAGCTCACGTACTTCGTCGCCACCACGGTCGACGGCTTCATCGGAGACCCGGACGGCGACGCCGACTTCATGTACGCCCACCTCGACCCCGAGTTCATCGCGCACCTGGTGGCCGAGTACCCGGAGACGATCGCCGCCGCCGGGCGCGCTCAGCTCGGCGTCGAGGGCGCCGCCGCGAAGCGCTTCGACACGGTCCTCATGGGCCGGGGCACCTACGAGCCCGGCCTCAAGGCGGGCATGACCAGCCCCTACGGCCACCTGCGCGAGCAGTACGTCGTCTCGCGCTCCCTGGCGCTCTCCCCGGACCCGGACGTGCGTCTGATCAGCGGGGACGTGGTGGCGGCGGTCCGCGAGCTGAAGGCGCGCGACGGGCTGGACATCTGGCTGTGCGGTGGCGCGGACCTCGCGGGGCAGCTGGCCGGGGAGATCGACGAGTACGTCGTCAAGACCTACCCGGTCGTGGTGGGCACCGGCATGCCGATGTCCCGCGCGGGCTTCGGCGTCCGCCCGCTGGAGCTGACCGGCTGCACCGTCCTCGGCGGCGGACAGATCGTCACCTCGTACGCCGTCAAGCGCTGACGCCGCGGCGCGCGCGAACGCGGCCTGCCGGGGAGGCATGGCCGCGGAACAGCGGCACGCGCGCGGGTCGGACGCCCCGCGGGCCGGGCACGAGCGCCGCTCGTGCCCGGCCCGCGGGAGCGCCGTCGAGACCCTCGGTGACTAGCCCTTGGCGTCCAGGCCCGAGGCGACCAGGCCGTTCGCCCACAGCTGGTTGACGCGCGAGCGCTCGGTGCTGTTCGGGTTGGGGTTGGTGCACGAGGGGCCCGGCCCGCCGCCCGACATCAGCTCGCTGCACGGACCCGAGTAGTGGTCCGGCAGCCCGAGCACGTGACCGGTCTCGTGCGCCGTCACCCGGGTGGAGTTGTACTGCTGGTTCTGCGCGTAGTCGAGGAAGATGTAGCCCCGGCCGTGGCCGTCGGTGCTCGCGTACGAACCCCGCGAGTCGTTGCCCTCGTAGTAGGAGAAGTTCCCGCCCGAGGACACCTCCTGGAGCTTCACGTTCGACACCGAGCTGTTCCATATCTGCGTGGAGCGGGCGATCACGCTGCGGAAGCTCGGCGCGTTGCCGGTGGTGTACGTGACGGTGACGGCCAGCGCACCCGGGTGCGCGGCCCGCTGCTCGGCGACCGAGCGGCGCACGGCCTCGAAGAAGGCGCGGTTGGCGGCGTCGTTCTCCGGCGAGCGCTCGTACGCGGCGTACGTGGCCGTGTTGCCGGCCGGGGCCGGGGCGGCGCTCGCGGTGGGGACCACGCCGCCGAGGGCGGCGGCGAGGCCGAGGCCCAGGGTCGCGGACAGCGTGATCCTGCGGGAGTGGCGCATGTGGGGGGCTCCTACTCGGTTGGTGCCGTGGGGGGTGGATGGGTCGTCCGGTACCGGAGTCTGAGGGAGCGGAGGGCGCCGCGGGATGATGTCAGCGCCCGATAGCGCCGCCCTATCGGGAAGATTTCGACAGGGCAACTGGCGTGAGAATGGCGGGATTCGGGGGGCTATCGGTGGCTGGTGCGGCCGACCGCGGCCGACCTACCCTCGGGCCATGGAGCTTGAGGTGAGGCACCTGCGCGCGCTGTGCGCCATCGCGGACGCCGGCAGTCTGCACAAGGCGGCCCGGCAGCTCGGCGTGAGCCAGCCCTCGCTGACGACCCAGCTGCGCCGGATCGAACGGGCCCTGGACGGCGAGCTGTTCCTGCGCGAGCGCACCGGCTGCCGGCCGACCCCGTTCGGGCGCACGGTACTCGGCCGGGCCCGGCCGCTGCTCGCCGAGATGGCCGCGCTGGTCGACGAGGCGCGGGCGCTCGCCCGCGGGCCCCGGCTGCGGATCGGCTCGACCGCCAGCCGCGCGCTGCCCGGCTGGCTGCGGCGGCTGCACCGGCGCGCGCCGGAGGCGGAGACCTCGCTGGTGGTCGACGTGTCGCCGAACGCGCTGCTGCGGATGGTGGCCGCCGGGCAGCTGGACGTGGCGTTCGTGCACGAGGTCGAGGGCTGCCCGCTGCGGGTGCCGGAGGGCCTGGAGCTGCGCGTGCTGATGGAGCGCGAGCCGCAGTTCGTGTCCATGTCCCGGGACCACCCGGCCGCGCGGTCGCCGGTGGTGGAGTTACGGGACCTGGCGCAGGACCGCTGGACGGTCGATCCCTCCGTCGACGGCGAATGGGACGGCCTGCGCAGGGTCTTCGCCGGAGCCGGGCTCGACCCGCCCGTCCTGCACGCCGACTACCACACCGCCACCTCGCTGATCGTCTCCGGCGAGGCGGTCGCCCCCTGCCAGCCGACCTCCGGGCCCCGCGACGACATGGCCATCCGGCCGCTGTCGGGGGACCCGCTCGCGGTGCGGCTGCTGCTCGCGTCCCGGCCGGGGGCGCACGCCGAGGTCTACGCGGACCTCCGCGCCGCCTATCGCGAAGCCGCCCTGAACACCCCGCCGTACCGCGCGTGGCTGCGCACCCACGCCAGCCCGCTGCTGGTGGCCTGACGGCCGCCGCACCTCGACCCGTACTCCAGGGAGCCGCCCGTACCGCCGCTGCTTGACTTCCGCCAACCGCGATATATCGTGTCTACAGAAGACGCGATATGTTGCGTGCTTCATTCCCGGAGGAGGAGCAGCACCATGGCAGAGCAGATGACGTGGTCCGTCGCCGCACCGCAGAAGCTGGCCTTCGAGTGGCCGGTGACCGACCTGCGCGTCCGCGTCGTCGGCGGCACGGTGAACGTGGTCGCGGCGGCCGAGGACGGTCCGGCCCGGCTGGAGGTCTCCCAGGTCGACGGACCGCCGCTGCACGTGGTGCAGGAGGGCGGCACCCTCACCCTGTCGTACGAGGACCTCCCCTGGAACGGCTCCCAGGGCCTCAAGGAGTGGTTCGAGAGCAAGCCCTGGAAGGCCTGGTCGGGCGGCGCCGGCGGCGGCCGCAAGACCTGGGAGCGCAGCGTCACCGTGACGCTGACCGTCCCCGCCGCCACCCGCGTCCAGCTGGCCACCGTCAGCGCCACCGCCTTCGTCTCCGGCATCTCCGGCGCCACCGACGTCAACGGCGTCTCGGGCGACGCCACCCTGGTGCGGCTCTCCGGCCGGGTCAAGGCGCACACCGTCTCCGGCAGCGTCGAGGCCCAGTCCCTCACCGGTGAACTCGCCTTCCACTCCGTCTCCGGCGGCCTGACGGTGGTCGACGGCTCGGGCGGCGGCGTACGGGCCGACTCGGTCAGCGGTGACATGCTCATCGACCTGGCCCCCGACCCGGCCGCCCCGAAGCCGGTGGACATCTTCCTCAACTCCGTCTCCGGCGAGGTCGCCATCCGGCTGCCGCACCCCGCCGACGCCAAGGTGGAGGCCAACACGGCCACCGGCGGGGTCTCCAACGCCTTCGAGGACCTGCGCGTCTCCGGCCAGCTCGGCGCCAAGCGCATCACCGGCACCCTCGGCACCGGCGCGGGCACCCTGCGGGCCACCACCGTCTCGGGGGCCATCGCCCTGCTGCGCCGCCCGCAGGCCGACGCCCCCGCGCCCCTCCAGCTCGACAAGAAGGTGCTCTGACATGCCGCCCGTCTTCGCCCACGGCCGCCTCCGCCTCTACCTCCTCAAGCTGCTGGACGAGGCACCCCGCCACGGCTACGAGGTGATCCGCCTGCTGGAGGAGCGCTTCCAGGGCCTGTACGCGCCCTCCGCGGGCACCGTGTACCCCCGGCTGGCGAAGCTGGAGGCGGAGGGGCTGGTCACGTACGCCACCGAAGGCGGGCGCAAGGTGTACTCCATCACCGAGGCGGGGCGCGCCGAACTGGCCGACCGCGGCGGTGAACTGGCCGACCTGGAGCTGGAGATCCGCGACTCCGTCTCCGAACTGGCCGCCGAGATCCGCGACGACGTCCGCGGGGCCGCCGGGGACCTGCGGCGCGAGATGCGGGCCGCGGCCTCCGCCACGGCGACCCGGGTCGAGGACGAGTCCTGGAAGAACGCCAAGGAGGAGCTGCGCAAGGCGAAGCAGGAGTGGAAGGAGCAGGCCCGCCGGGCGAAGGACGAGAGCCGCCGGGCCCGCGAGGAGGCCCAGCAGGCCCGCCGGCAGGCCAAGGAGGCGCAGGAGCGGGCCCGTGAGGAGGTCCAGCGGATCGCCGCCCAGCTCCAGGAGCAGCTCTCCAAGTCCGGCGGGATGCTGGGCAGCCTGGCCGGGGCCTGGCTCGGCGGCGGAACCGCCGCGCACCCCGCCCCGGAGTCGGCCGCCGGCGCTACCGGCCCCTCGGGCGCCGGCTGGGCCGAGGACCTGACGCCGACCGCGGACCCGGCCCGGGACCTCGACCGGCTGCTGGACCGCTTCCGCGACGACGTCCGCGACGCGGCCCGCGACCACGGCGTGACCCCGGCCCAGCTGGCCGAGGCCCGCGCCCACCTGGCCGCGGCCGCCGCCCGCATCGAGGCGGGGCTGCGCCCGGGGGCCTAGCCGGGAGGGGCGCCGATCAGGCGATCAGGGGGCGGGGACGTTGTGCGCCCCGGGTCGCGCCGGGATCAGGCCGCCAGGCCCGTCTCGGCCGTGGCGTAGGTGACCCCGTGGTCCGCGAGGGCCTCGGCGACGGTGCCGGGCCGGGACAGCAGGGCCAGGAGCAGGTGCAGGGTGCCGATGTGGCGGTCGTGGCGGCCCAGGGCGATGCGCAGGGACTGCTCCAGGACCTTCTTGGCGCCCTCCGTGAAGGGGACCCGGTAACCGCCGCTCCGGTCGTCCGGCTCCGGGCGGCCCAGGGCCGAGCGGAGCGAGGCGCCCAGGGTCCGGCGGCGGGGCGCCGGGGCCGACAGGGCGCCCGCGCCGTGGGTTTCCTCGATCCGGGAGACGATCTCGCCGAGGTCGATGCCGAGTCCCGCGAGGGCCTCCTCGTCGGCCCGGGACATCCCGCCCCGGCGCCGGGATTCGGCCAGCCGGGCCCGTACGGCCTCCCGGTCCACCCCGAGGGGGTCCAGCGTGCCCCCGCCGAGGAGGGCGAGCAGCAGGTGCTCCTCGGTGACGGTGGCGGCCCCGGCGCGGCGGGCCTCGTCCACCGCGCCCGCCACCGCCTGCCGCGCGTCGCGGGTGAAGCGTTCGAACATCAGAGCCTCCCGTACTTCTTGTGCACGGCCTGCCGGCTGACGCCCAGCTCGGCCGCGATCTCCTGCCAGGACCAGCCCCGCGCGCGGGCACTGCGTACCTGTACGGCCTCCAGCTGCTCCAGCAGCCGCCGGAGGGCGGCGACGGAACGCAGGCCCACGCGCGGGTCCTGGTCTCCGGCCTGTGCGGCGAGATCGGTGGCTTCGGTCATGCGTGTCAATCTAGGTTGACAGGGGAGGGCTGTCAACCTTGATTGACAAGGCGGGGCGGAGGTGCGGGGCGCCGGAGACTCAGACCGTGAGGACGATCTTCCCGAACAGCTCGCCCGACTCCAGCTTCTCGAAGCCCTCGCGCGCCCGGTCCAGCGGCAGCACCTCGTCGATGACGGGCCGTACGCCGGTGGCCGCGCAGAAGGACAGCAGGTCCTCCAGCTCGTCCTTGGTGCCCATCGTGGAGCCGACCACCTTCAGCTCCAGGAAGAAGATGCGCGTGAGCTCCGCGTGGGCCGGCCGGTCGCCGCTGGTGGCGCCCGAGATGACCAGGGTCCCGCCCGGGCGCAGGGACCTGACCGAGTGCGACCAGGTCGCCGCCCCCACCGTCTCCATGACCGCGTCCATCCGCTGCGGGAGCTTGGCGCCCGGCTCGTACGCCTCCAGCGCGCCCAGCTCCACGGCCCGCGCGCGCTTGGCCGCGTCCCGGCTGGTGGCGAAGACGCGCAGGCCCGCCGCCTTGCCGAGGACGATCGCGGCGGTGGCGACACCGCCGCCCGCGCCCTGGACGAGCACCGAGTCCCCGGGGCGCACCCCGGCGTTGGTGAAGAGCATCCGGTACGCGGTCAGCCAGGCCGTCGGCAGGCAGGCGGCCTCCTCGAAGGACAGCCCGGCGGGCTTGCGCAGTACGTTCCAGGCGGGGACGGTCACCTGCTCGGCGAAGGTCCCCTGGTAGCGCTCGGTCAGGATCGAGCGCCGCTCGTCCGGGCCGACGCCGTGGCCGCTCTGGCCGATCACGGAGTGCAGGACGACCTCGTTGCCGTCCTGGTCGGTCCCGGCGGCGTCACAGCCGAGGATCATGGGGAGCTTGTCCCGGTCCAGGCCGACTCCGCGCAGCGACCACAGGTCGTGGTGGTTGAGGGAGGCGGCGCGGACGTTCACGGTCACCCAGCCGGGCCGGGCCTCGGGTGCGGGGCGCTCGCCCAGCACGAGGCCGCTCAGCGGCTGGTCACGGTCGATTCGGGCGGCGTAGGCAGCGAACATGGCGCGGAGGCTACCGGTCAGTAGGCCCGTCTGGCCAGCATCCCGAGAACGCCGCCGCGCCGGAGCGGAAGCCCACGGCCGCCCCCGGTCGCCGCCGTCGGCCCCGTACGCGGCGAGGCCCGGCCGGAGTGATCCGGCCGGGCCTCGTCCGTACTGCGCGCGGTGGCGGTCAGGCCAGCCGGGCGACCCCGTCGGCCTTCGCCGCCGCGGCGACCGCGGCCGTGACGGCCTCGGCGACGCGCGCGTCGAACGGCGAGGGGATCACGTAGTCGGCGGCGAGCTCGTCACCCACGACACCGGCGATGGCGTCGGCGGCGGCGATCTTCATGCCCTCGGTGATCCGGGTCGCGCGCACCTTGAGGGCGCCCGCGAAGATGCCCGGGAAGGCCAGCACGTTGTTGATCTGGTTCGGGAAGTCCGAACGCCCCGTGGCCACGACCGCCGCGTACTTGTGCGCGACGTCCGGGTGGACCTCCGGGTTCGGGTTGGCCATGGCGAAGACGAAGGCGTCCTTCGCCATCGAGGCCACCGCCTCCTCGGGCACCGTCCCGCCGGAGACGCCGATGAAGACGTCCGCGCCCGCGAGGGCCTGCTCCAGCGAGCCGTTCAGGCCCGTCTTGTTGGTCAGGCCCGCGATCTCTTCCTTGACGTCCGTCAGGTCCGAGCGGTCCGCCGAGACGACGCCCTTGCGGTCGGTGACGCAGACGTCGCCGATGCCGGCGTCCACGAGGATCTTGGCGATGGCGATGCCCGCCGCGCCCGCGCCCGAGATCACGGCGCGCAGGTCGCCGAGGGTACGGCCGGTGAGCTTCGCGGCGTTGCGCAGGGCGGCCAGCGTCACGATGGCGGTGCCGTGCTGGTCGTCGTGGAAGATCGGAATGTCCAGCGCCTCCTGGAGGCGGCGCTCGATCTCGAAGCAGCGGGGCGCGGAGATGTCCTCCAGGTTGACCCCGCCGAAGGACGGAGCGAGGCGGATGACCGTCTCGATGATCTCGTCCGTGTCCTTGGTGGCGAGGGCGATCGGAACCGCGTCCACGCCGCCGAACTGCTTGAACAGAATCGCCTTGCCCTCCATCACGGGGAGGGAGGCCTCGGGGCCGATGTCACCGAGTCCGAGCACGGCCGTACCGTCGGTGACGACGGCGACCACGTTGGACTTCCAGGTGTACTCGTTGACGAGTTCGGGCTGCTCGGCGATGGCGCTGCACACTTTCGCCACGCCGGGCGTGTACGCCAGGGACAGGTCGTCCTTGTCGTTGACCGGCACCGTGGCCTGAATGGCCATCTTGCCGCCCCGGTGCAGTGCGAACACCGCGTCCGGGTTGTTGTCGGTAGCGCTGTCACTGCGAGGGTTGACGATCTCCGCTGCCACTGTGTGTGACCCCTTAAGTCCTTTGAATCGTTGAGGGTGGCCATCCCTGGTTAAGGGGTGGGCGGGCACCGCGTCCGTTCTTCACTTCGGCGGTTGGCCCGCCTCCGCGAAGGGGAGGTTCGTACGCGCGGGCGCGCCGCACGCGCGCCCTGAGCCCCGGATGAGGGGTGTAAGGATCTGTTCTACCGGAAGAACGCGTGCCCAGACGAGTCGATTCCCGCTCAACTGTAGGCCGACTGTCCGGTTTTTGGGCAAAAGTCCAAAGCCCCCTGTCCGATAGGTGAGACAGGCGGGAAATAGTGAGGACAAAAGGGCTGGTCGCGGCGGTTTGTGTCGCTCCGAGGGCCCTTGCCCGCAGTCCTGTTGGCTAGTCGCGGGCGCCCGTTATCTGATTTTGACCTGATGGGCAGCCTGAATGCGGCAGTCCGAATGGCAAGATGCCGTAATCACACAAGGTCGCGACACTCGATGGTGCGTGCCCGACCCCTCTCGGATGCTTTCCACCCCTGTCGGAGGAACCAGCCCATGACCGCAAGCACCACCCGTCGTACGACCGCCGCCCGGTCCCGGATCGCCGCGGTCGGCGCGATCGCGGTCGCCGGCGCCCTGATCCTCACCGGCTGTGGTGACCAGACCAAGAGCGGTTCCGGCGATACGGCCTCCTCGGGCACCAAGTCCAGCAACGCCCCCCTCTTCTCGGCCCTGCCGAAGAAGATCCAGGACGCCGGCGTCATCAAGATCGGCACCGACTCCGCGTACCCCCCGATGGAATTCGTCGAGAACGGCAAGATCGTCGGCGTCGACCCCGACATCGCCGACGCGCTGGCCAAGCAGCTCGGTGTGAAGATCCAGTTCACCGCGGGCACCTTCGACGGCCTGATCACCTCGATCTACACCGGCCGCGAGGACGCGATCATGTCCTCCATCACGGACAACAAGCAGCGCCAGGAGGGCCTGGACGACAAGGGCCAGAAGATCGGCAAGGGGATCGACTTCGTCGACTACTTCTCCTCCGGCCTCTCGCTCCTGGTCAAGAAGGGCAACCCCGAGGGCGTCAAGACCCTGGACGACCTGTGCGGCAAGACCGTCGCCGTCCAGCGCGGAACGACGTACGAGGACGAGTTCAAGAAGCAGGCTGAGAAGTGCGGTGACAAGAAGCTCACCATCCAGGCCTTCGACACCGACGCCGAGGCGCAGACCCGCGTCAAGGCCGGCGGCGCCGTCGCCGACCTGAACGACTACCCGGTCGCCGCCTACACCGTGAAGACCTCCGGCGGCGGCAACGACTTCGAGATCGCCGGCCAGCAGACCGGCGTCGGCCTCTTCGGCATCGGCGTCAGCAAGGACAACACGCAGCTGCGCGACGCCTTCAAGCAGGCCCTCGATGCCACGATCAAGGACGGCTCCTACGGCAAGGCGCTGGAGAAGTGGAACGTGCAGGACAGTGCCGTCAAGTCCGCCACGGTCAACGCCGGTCAGTAAGTCCCGCGCTCCACGCTCCACTGAAGGGCAGTCATTGTGACTGACAAGATCGACAAGGGTCCGGCCGCAACCCCGCCGGCCGGACCCGGTGCCTCGGGAACCCCGTACGAGGCGATCAAGGCAATCCCCGTACGGCACTACGGCCGCTGGGTCAGCGGTGTCATCGTCGTCGCGCTCCTGGCGTGGCTCGTCTACGCCTTCTCCCAGGGCAACGTCATCTGGGGGACGGTCGGCGACAAGCTCTTCGACTCGGCCATCCTCGGCGGCCTCTGGAACACCATCCTCATCAGCGTCACCGCCATGGCGCTGGGCCTCGTGCTCGGCATCGTGTTCGCTGTGATGCGCCTGTCGAAGAACCCGGTGACCAGCGCCGTCTCCTGGCTCTACATCTGGTTCTTCCGCGGCACCCCGGTGTACGTCCAGCTGCTGGTGTGGTTCAACCTGTCGCTGATCTTCGAGTACATCAACCTCGGGCCGATCTACAAGAACTACACGGTCGCCGTCATGACCCCGTTCATGGTCGCCCTGCTGGGTCTGGGCCTGAACGAGGGCGCCTACATGGCGGAGATCGTCCGGGCCGGCATCCAGTCCGTCGACGAGGGCCAGACCGAGGCCGCGCACGCGCTCGGCATGCCCCAGACGAAGACGATGCGCCGTGTCGTGCTGCCCCAGGCGATGCGCGTGATCATCCCGCCGACCGGCAACGAGTTCATCAACATGCTGAAAACCTCCTCACTGGTTTCGGCGGTGCAGTACACGGAACTCCTGCGGGCCTCGTCGAACATCGGCAACACGGCCGGTGCCATCATGGAGATGCTGTTCGTGGCATCCGTCTGGTACCTGGCCCTGACCAGTGTGTTCAGCGTCGGCCAGTACTACCTGGAGCGCCGCTTCGCCCGCGGTTCGCTGCGCAGCCTGCCGCCGACGCCGTTCCAGCGCCTGCGTGCCAACCTCAACATGTTCCGCCGTACGGAGGTCGCGCGATGACCGCCCAGCCGATGGTCAAGGCAGAAGGCGTCCACAAGTCGTACGGCGCCGCCCACATCCTCCGGGGCATCGACCTCGAAGTCGCCCCGCGCGAGGTCTTCTGCCTGGTCGGTCCGTCCGGCTCCGGCAAGTCGACCTTCCTGCGGTGCATCAACCACCTGGAGCGCATCAACTCCGGGCGGCTGTCGGTGGACGGGCAACTGGTGGGATACCGCCAGAAGGGCGACAAGCTCTACGAGCTCAAGGACAGCGAGGTCGCGGCGCAGCGCCGCGAGATCGGCATGGTCTTCCAGCGCTTCAACCTGTTCCCGCACATGACGGCCATAGAGAACGTCATGGAGGCGCCCGTCCAGGTCAAGGGCGAGTCCAAGGCGGTGGCGCGCGAGCGCGCGATCAAGCTCCTGGACCGCGTCGGCCTCGGCGACAAGGGCGGGAACTACCCCTCCCAGCTCTCCGGCGGGCAGCAGCAGCGCGTGGCGATCGCCCGCGCGCTGGCCATGGAGCCGAAGCTGATGCTCTTCGACGAGCCCACCTCGGCGCTCGACCCGGAGCTCGTCGGTGACGTCCTCGACGTCATGCGGGACCTGGCCGAGTCGGGCATGACCATGATCGTGGTGACCCACGAGATGGGCTTCGCCCGCGAGGTCGGCGACAACCTCGTCTTCATGGACGGCGGCGTCGTGGTCGAATCCGGCCACCCGCGCGAGGTCCTGGGCAACCCGCAGCACGACCGGACGAAGGCGTTCCTGTCCAAGGTGCTGTAGGCGTCCGATGCCGGAGGGGCGGTACGGGATTTCCCGTACCGCCCCTCCGTCGTATCCGGGGCCGGCCCCGGGCCCCTGCTCCCCGAGCCCTCCGCAAGCCGCTACTTCAGGCCCAGGACCAGGGCGTCCGAGGGGGAGCGCCAGACCGTGCGGGCTTCGGCGAAGCCCGCCTCGCGCAGGGTGCGGGCGTGCCAGGCCTCGTCCGGGGTGTCGCCGTCGGCGTGTTCCCCGTAGATCGCGAACCGGGCCTTCGTGGGCTCGGCCAGCACCGGGTCGGCCGCCGCCAGGGACCACCATTCGCGCCAGTCCGGGACGCCGAGCCGGGCCCGGGTCGCGTCCATGACGGCGTGCCGGTGCGCGTGCTCGGCGGCGTCGATGCGCGGCGTGGCCGGATCGGGCATGTGGTCGGCGTTCATGAAGACCCCGCCCGGGCGGACCAGCGGGGCGAGCTGCCCGTACAGGACGGCCAGCTCCGCGCTCGGGAGCCAGTGCAGGGCCGTCGCCGTCAGCACCGCGTCGTAGGACGTGTGGGGGAGCGCCGCGCGCCAGTCGGGGTCCTTGAGGTCGGCGGTGACGAAGGTGACCCGGTCGTCGCCCGCGAAGTGGCCCCGGGCGATCGTCAGCAGCGCGGGGTCGAGATCCAGCCCCGTACTGGAGGCCTGCGGGAACCGCTTGAGCAGCCGGTCCGTGATACTTCCCGTACCGCACGCGAGGTCCAGCACCCGGGGGGCGGGGCCCACCAGGGCCTCGACCATGTCGAGCATCACCCGGAACCGCTCCTCGCGGTCGGGCATGTACCACTCCTGCTGGCGGTCCCAGCTGTCCTGCCACGCCTGCCAGTCCGTACCGAACGAGCCGGTCACCGTATCCGCCGTATCCGCCGTATCCGCCATCGAAACCCCTCCACACGTAATACCCTCGAAGCATGAGCAGCCGTTACCGGGCGGCCATCGCCGACACTAAACCGCATCCGTAAGGACTACAAGTGGAACTGGCCCATTACTCGGACTATGCCGTGCGCCTGGTCAACACCGAGGAGCCGGCCCGCAACAAGGACGCCCTCACCTCGGTGGACGACGTCCGCGCACTCTTCGGGGCCAGTGTGCAGATGGCCCGCCGGGTCACCGACACCGACGTCACCCGCTTCCGCAACGTCCGCGGCCGGCTGCGCGCCGTCTTCGAGGCCGCCGACGGCGGCGACCACGTCCTCGCCGTCGACCTGCTGAACTCCCTGCTCATGGAGTTCCCGGTCAGCCCCCAGGTCTCCGGCCACGAGCTCGTCGGCCCCGACGGCCGCCCCGACTGGCACATCCACCTCGCCGACCACCCCTCCAACGCCTCCGCCGGCTACGCCGCGATCGCGTCCATGGGGCTGGCCTTCCACCTCACCGAGCACGGACCGGACCGGCTCGGCCTGTGCCAGGCGCCGCCCTGCCGCAACGCCTACCTCGACACCTCCACCAACCGCTCGCGCCGCTACTGCTCCGACCGCTGCGCCACCCGCGCCAACGTCGCCGCCTACCGCGCCCGCAAGCGCCTGGAGGCCGAGGAGTCCGCCCGCATCGGCCGCACCGCCGAGGCCGCCCACGACAGCCACGCCCTCAGCGAACGCTGACCGGCGGGCAGCGGCCGCAGCCGCAGCCGGGCCACCGCCAGCACCAGGTCCTCGGGGACCGCGCCGTAGTCGGTGCTGTCCCCGGTCTCGTTGAACGGGTTGTCGCCGAGCATCCACCAGCCCCCCGGGCGGCGCTCGGCCGCCCGCTTGACCACCAGCAGGTCCTGCTGGAGCGGATGGCGGAACACGACCACGTCACCCGGACGGACCAACGCCCCGTACCGGACCACCAGCTGGTCCCCGTCCCACAGGGTCGGGGCCATCGACGGCCCCGTCACCCCGGTGATGCCGATGCGCCCCCGCGCGCGCCTGTTCTCCGCCATGTCCGGCCTCCTCTGCCTCCCCGCATGCTGCCGTACGGCCCCGTACATTCGCTCACCACTCCTCGACCGCCCCTGGACTTTTGTCCGAAGCCCATGGGGGCGCCCGCGATTTCCGGTTTCTCAGCGAGTAATCTCGCCCTTGAGAAGACGATCACGAGGAGGACCCACTCCATGCTTTCCCGCTTCTTCGCCCCCCGGGTGAAGGTCTCCGCCCACTGCGACCTGCCCTGCGGCGTGTACGACCCGGCCCAGGCCCGTATCGAGGCCGAGTCCGTCAAGGCCGTCCAGGAGAAGTACCAGGCCAACGAGGACGCCGACTTCCGCGCCCGCGCCATCACCATCAAGGAGCAGCGCGCCGAGCTCGCGAAGCACCACGTGTCGGTGCTCTGGAGCGACTACTTCAAGCCCCCGCACTTCGAGAAGTACCCCCAGCTCCACACCCTGGTCAACGACACCCTGAAGGCCCTCTCGGCCGCCAAGGCGTCGAACGACCCGGCGACCGGCGCCAAGGCCCTGGAGCTCATCGCCGAGATCGACCGCATCTTCTGGGAGACCAAGGCCGCCTGATCTTGGGCGCCCGCTCGCCGGGTACGACCGAGGGGCCCGACCGTTCGCGGTCGGGCCCCTCGTGTGCGTGTCGGGGGGAGGGGGCGCTCCGGCCGGTTGTGTCAGTCCTCGTCCTCGTCCTCGTCGTCGAGGCGGGCGAGCCAGGTGGCCAGGCGTTCCACCGGGACCTCGAAGTCCGGGTTGAGGTCGACGAAGGTCCGCAGCTGTTCGGCCAGCCACGCGAAGGTGACCTCCTCCTCGCCGCGCCGCTTCTCCAGCTCCTCGATGCCGCGATCGGTGAAGTACAAGTCGGGCTCCGTGCCATGGGGTGATGGGGTGTTTCCCGCCAGGATAAGCCGGGTCCCGGCGACACCTCCCGCCGTCCCGCCTGCGGCGCTAGCGTGGAGGCCCGGGTGGGACGAGCGGGGGAGGGGGGTCAGGGGATGCCGGACGGGCGCACGGCAGGCTCCGCGCGCGCCTTCGAGCTCCTGGAGCCCCTGGTCCGGGCCGCCACCGTACGCGTCCACGCGCCCCCGGGCGGGTATGAGAACCCCGGCGGCGACGGGACCGGACCCACCTGGGGCAGCGGCTTCTTCATCGCCCCCGGCTGGGTCCTGACGTGTGCGCACGTGGTCGGTGAAGGGGGTGGTGCCGCGGTGCGTCTGTCAGGCCGTGAGGTCGGCATCAGCTTCCACTCCGGGCCGCTGCCCGCCGCCGGAGCCCCGGGCGGCGGTACCGGTACGGTCGCCGGGCGGGTGGAGTGCGTGCTGCCCGAGCGGCTGGACGAGCCGCGCCCCGGGCGGCGGGCCCTGTGGGACCTGCCCGACCTGGCGCTGGTCCGGGTGCTCTCGCCGATATCGCACGCCTGCGTGTGGCTGACCGACCGGGCCCGGCCCCGGATGGACGAGGCCGCGTACTTCGGCTGCACCGAGGAACTCGGCATCCGCGAGATCACCGGCCGCACCACCCGGCTGCGGGGCACCGCCGCGAACGGCGCCGCGATCCGCCTCGGCGACGACGACGAGATCGAGGCCGGCATGTCCGGCGGGCCCGTGGTGGACCTGACGCGCGGCGAGGTCGTCGGGGTGGTCAAGGCCCGCCGACACGGGAACGGCGGCGGGGTCGCCGTGTCCGTGGCCCAGTTACGGACCCTGCCGCTGGCGGCGACCGGCCAGACCGGGCTCTACCGCCGGGTCATGCAGGCCCACGACCTCTACCACTACGACCGCCACCTCAGTGATCTCGACAGCCGCCGGACCTGGACCGACGTACACGACGAGCTCCCGGACGCGGACCGCGACCCGTACGGCGGCCGCGGCAGGCTCACCCCCGGCGAGCGCACCACCCTCTGCGGGCTGCTGGCCGAGCTGCCGCCGCCCGGGTCCTCCGAAGCCGTCCGCGAGCTGGCCGAACGGGCCCGCGGCGAGGAACCCGACCCCGGGCTGCCGGCCCCGCTCAGCTGGCGTGACGGGCTCGGGCTGCTCCACGACCCGCCGGGCGCGGGCGGGGAGGCCGCCGCGATGCTCCGGTACGCGACCGACGTGAGCGTGGCGGACCACCGCGAACCCCCGGCGCCCGGCGCCGACGAAGAGCTGTGGGACTGGGTGCGGGCCACCGCGGAACGGCTGTGGCGTCCGCTGCGGCGGGAGCTCGGCGAGCGGCACGAGCGCGGCCTGGCCGAGCGGGAGCGCCGCCGCCGCGCCTTCGTCGGGCGGTCGGCGCACGGGCCCGCCCGGCGGTCGGGGGCCCTGCCGACCGGGCCGTCGGTGCTGCTGGAGGTGTGGGCGCACGGCTGGGAGGACGTCTACGACTGGCGGGTGTGCGTCCTGGCGGGTCCGGCCCGCCCCGGCCGGGTCACGCCCGTGGACTCCGGCGTACGGACGCGGCTGGAGCGGCTGCCGGAGGCGCTGCGGGCGCCGCTCGCCGAGGGGTTCCGGCGCTGCGACACGCACGAGGCGGCCGCGCTCCTCGAAGTCGCGGTGGCGCCGGAGCTGTTCGGGCTCGCGGTGGACGCCTGGACGGTGTCGGGCGGGGTGCCGGTGGGGGTCCAGCGGCCGGTGGTGGTGCGGTTCGAGGGTGGCGGGCCGGGGGGTGTGGGGGCCACGGGGGCCACGGGAGCCTTGGGGGCTTTGGGAGCCGTGGGGGCTCCCGATGCTTCTGCGGGCTGCGAGGTTCATGGGGTCTGCGTGGTCCCGGCCGGCGGTGGGCGGTGGTCGCGGGTGGGGGCCGGGCCGCTGCTGGACCAGCGCGCCGACTGCTCGCGGGGACGGCCCCGCAGCCCCTCGCCCGACTGGCTGGCGGGGCTCGCGGACAACACGGTGCCCGTCCTGTGCCGGGCGCCGGACACCGAACCGACCCTGGGGGCCCTGCACGCCCTGCGGGACGCCGGTTACCGGGTCGTGGTGTGCCGGCGGCCCCCCGCCGACCCGGGGGTGTCCTGCGCGCCCTACCACCGGGGCCTGCGGGAGGAGCTGGCCGAGGCGGGGCGGGGCGCGTCGCTGCCGCAGCGCGTCCAGGCGTTGCGCGTACGGGCTCACGGGGCGGACCCCGACGCCTACTGGGCGGCCGGGCTGGCCCTCGTATGGGAGGACCCGCGGCGGGCGCTGCCGGAGGACGAACCGTTGCAGGGGGATCTGTGAGCAGGGGGACCGGACCCCGTCGGCCGGGGGCCGGCCGCGGGGGCCGGCGCGGACGACGCGTGCTTCGTGGGAGGGAGCGGCCGTGAACGACGAATGGCTCATCTACCGGGGTGTGGGCGAACCCCACGACGGGATCGCGGCGCTGCCCGATCCGCCGCCCTGGCGGGACTTCGACGGCGGGCCCGTCGCCGAGCCGGGCGGAGCGGCCGCGGCCGCCGACGGGAACGTCGCGCGCCGGCTCGGCGCCCACCGGCAGGCCGCCGAACTGCACCGGCCGGAACCGGAGGAGCTGGAGGCCGTCAACGCCGCGCTCTACCTGCGCAGGCCGCTGCTGGTCACCGGCTACCCCGGCACCGGGAAGTCCACCCTGGCGCACGCCGTCGCCCACGAACTGAAGCTGGGGCGGGTGCTGCGCTGGCCGGTGGTGTCGCGGACGGTGCTCCAGGACGGGCTGTACCGCTACGACGCGCTCGCCCGGCTCCAGGACGTGCAGATCGCCGCCGGTGGGGGCGCGGGCGCGAGTGCTGGGAGGGGCGGCGGTTCCGGCGCCGGCATCGGCAGGTACGTGCGGCTCGGGCCGCTGGGGACGGCGCTGCTGCCGACCGCGAAACCCCGGGTGCTGCTCATCGACGAGCTCGACAAGAGCGACATCGACCTGCCGAACGACCTCCTGAACGTGCTGGAGGAGGGCGAGTTCACCCTCCCCGAGCTGGAGCGGGTCGCCGACTCCGAGCCGGAGGTGGAGGTGCTGACCGACGACGGCGGGAAGGTCACCGTCCGGGGCGGGCGGGTGCGCTGCCGGGCCTTCCCGTTCATCATCCTGACCAGCAACGGCGAACGGGACTTCCCCGCCGCCCTGCTCCGCCGCTGCATCCAGCTCAAGCTCGGGCAGCCGGGGGAGAAGCGGCTGGCCACCCTGGTCCGGGCGCACCTGGGGGAGGAGGCCGCCCGGCTGGGCGCGGACCTGATCCGGGAGTTCCTCAGCCGCTCCCGCTCGGAGCTGGTGGCCGCCGACCAGCTGCTGAACGCCATCTACCTGACGCATTACGCCGCCCCGCCCACCCGGGAGGACCTCGCGGACCTGCTCATCCAGCGCCTCGACCGCCCGAGGTGAGCGGCCGTGACGACCGGAGCACCTGACCCGGGGCGCCGGGAGCCGGGATCCTCCGCAGCGGGCTCAGGCGGCGGCGCGGGCGCCGGGTCCGGCGGCCGCCCGCGCCCCGGGGCGGGCGGCGGGGGGTCCGTCGAGCTCGGGCTGCGGGTGCTGGCCGGGCTGCTGCGGGAGGCCGGGCTCGACCCCTCGGCCGGGGAGCTGGCCGACGCCCTCTGGCTGGCCGGGCACACGCGCCGCCCGGCCGCCCGGCCCCCGACGGCCGCCACCGCACCGCCGGAGCCCGTCCGGGCCGGGGGGCCGGAAGGGAGGACGCAGGACGCACCGGGCGAGCCGCCCGGGCAGCCGGAGCCCGTCCCGCCGCCGGAGCGGGAGGAACCGGAGACTGAGGATCCGGTCCGGCTCTACGCGGTCGGGGCGCGGCGCGGGCACGGCTCCGGGATCGATCCGGATGCCGACATCCCAGTCGGCGCCGGGGTGCCGGTCCGGGTGCCCGGGGCGACCGCGCTGCCCCGCATCCTCGACATCCAGCGGGCCCTGCGCGTCCTCCAGCGCCACCACCCGCCCGGCCCGCCCGTCCGTACCGTCCTGGACGAGACCGCCACCGCCGAGGCCAGCGCCCGGGCCCTGGGGCTGGTCATCCCGGTGCTGCGGCCGGAGAGCCGCCGCGAGGCGACCGTACGCCTGGTGATGGACGCCTCGCCGTCCATGGCGGTGTGGCAGGAGATGTTCGAGGAACTGCGGTCCGTCTGCGAGCGGCTGGGCGCCTTCCGGGACGTGCAGGCGCACTGGCTGCACCGGCTGGCGGACGGGACCGCGGCCCTCGGACGCGGCCCCTCGGCGGGCGGCGGCCCGCGCTCCGGTGGCGCCCCGCGCTCCGGCGACGGCCCGCGTACCGGCGGGGTCCTGCGCTCCGGCGACCAGCTGCGCGATCCCACCGGGCGGGTGCTGACCATGGTCGTCTCCGACTGCGCCGGGCCCGTGTGGCGGGAGGGCGAGGCGCAGCGGCTGCTCCACCGGTGGGCGCAGTGCGCGCCCTGCGTGGTCGTCCAGCCCCTCCCGCAGCGGCTGTGGAGCCGCAGTTGGCTGCCGACCGAGCGGGGCGTGCTGGAGCGGGCCGGGGGCGGCGGCGAGGGCGTGGGCGGCGGGGTGAAGCTGAGGTTCCGCTCGGACCGGCCGTCGCGGCCCGGGCAGCGCACGGGCGGGCTCGCCATACCCGTACTGCCGCCCCACGCGACCGCCCTCGGGGCCTGGGCCCGGCTCGTCGCCGGGCTCGGCACCGGCCCGGTACCGGCGGAGGTCGGCCGGGTCCTGGCCCGCCACCCCGCCGCGCCCGTACCGCTGCCGCGCACCGCCCGGCCCCCGGGCGAGCTGGTGCGCCGCTTCCGGTCCTCCGCCGCGCCCGGCGCCGTCCAGCTCGCCGTGTACCTGGCGGCGGCGCCGCTGACCCTGCCCGTGATGCGGCTCGTCCAGCGCACGATGCTGCCCGACTCGGAGCCGTCCGACCTGGCCGAGGTGCTGCTCAGCGGGCTGGTGCGGCGCAGCGGGGAAGCGCCGGGGCAGTGGTACGAGTTCGTCCCCGGGGTGCAGGACGTGCTGCTGGGGCCGCTGGGGCGCGATGAGGCCGCGCTGGTGCTCAAGCACTGCTCGGAGTACGTGCTGGCGCACTTCGGGAGGGGCGTACGGAACTTCCCCGCGCTCGCCGTCACCCAGCTCACCGGCGTCCCGGCGGCCGATCCCGAGGACGAGGCGGGGCCGGTGCCGGCCGGGCGGCTGCCGCGGGCCTTCGCGCACGTCTCGGCGAAGGTCGTACGCCGCTACCTGCCGGGCCCGCCGCAGGAGGACCCGGACGACGCCCCGGGCCCGGGCCCGGCCCCCGCCCCCGAGCCGCAGTCGCCCGTGGCCGCCGGGAGCGGCCGGGCGGCGGGGGTACGGGCGGCCCGCGAGCGCCTCGCGGACGGTGACGCCCGCGCCCTGTACGAGGCCGTGGCCCTGCTGCGGCGGGCCGTGGCGGCCCCGGCCGGCCCCGGCGACCCGCCGGAGGAGGCCGGGACGGAGCTGGCGGGGGCGCTGCTGCGGCTGTGGGCGGTCCAGCGCGACCCCGAGCTGCTGGGCGAGGCCGAAGCGGCGGTGGCCGGGCTGGGCACCCCGCCGGCCCGGGCGGCGCGGGGCCGGGTGCTGTACGAGCGGGCCCTGGCGGGCGGCGGGGACGCGGAGCTGCTGACCGCCGCCGACCGGGAGTTCGCCGCGGCGGGCGCCGCCGCCGGGACGGAGCTGGGCGTGGTCTGCGCGGTGTGGCGGGCGCGGACCCTGATCCGGCTGAGCGCGGCGCGCGATGACGCGGGGCCACTGTTCGAGGCCCGCTCCACGCTGGAGGCCGCCCTGACCGCCGCCCCCGGCGCCGACGCGCAGCCGGAGCTGGCCCTGGCCCTGGGCCGCGTCCTGCTGGTCCTGCTGCCGCGCACCCCTGCCCCCGCCGCCCGCACCCCCCTGGCCGAACAGGCCGCCGCCCACCTGACAACGGCCCTGACCGCCTTCCTCCCCCACCCCGCCGGGGACCCCGCCGGGGGCGTCCCGGAGCAGCCGCCCCGGGACGCCGAAGCCCCGACCGGCACGCCCCCGCAGCCCGACGCGGACCGACCCGGCGCCGCCCCGGGCCCGGTCGGGGCGGACCCGACGCGCGGGGGCGCGGCGGCTACGGAGCCGCCGGGCACCGGCGGCAACGCCAACGGCTCGCCGGATGCGGGCCCGGAGGGCGGGGGCACTGCCCCGGGCGCGGAGGCGGGCGGCACCGGTGAGCACCCCGGCGGCGGTGGCTTGCCCGGTCTGGCGGACGGGGGTGCCGGGGGCGACTCCGGGCGCGCCCCGGCGACCCCGCCCGGCGCCGACGGCGGGGGACGGGCAGCCGGTTCGCAGCGAGGGGACATCGAGCTGCCGGGCGATGACCCGGCCAGCGGGCCCGACCCTGGGCCGGGAGCTGTCGTACGGCCGGCAGGCGGGGTCGGCCCCGCCCCGGCGAACCCGGACGGGGCCGCCGACCAGGGGGAGCCGGGGCGGGACGCCGGGCTGCCGGGGCGTGGTGTGGCCGGGGGGTCGGCGCCGGTGGGCGGTGCTGCGGCGGGTGGGAGCGGGCGTGCTCCGGCGTCCTCTGGCGGTGCCGTCGAGCGGGTTGGGCCGTCGGGGCGTGGTGCGGGCGCGGGCTCCGGGCCGGTGGCTGGTGCTGCGGCGGGTGGGAGCGGGCGTGCCCCGGCGTCCTCTGACGGCGCGGTCGACCGGGCCGGGACGCCGGGTCGTGGCGCGGACGGGCGGTCGGCGCCGGTGGCCGGTGCTGCGGCGGGTGGGGGCGGGCGTGCGCCGGCGTCCTCTGGCGGTGCCGCCGAGCGGGTTGGGCGTGGTGCGGGTGCGGAGTCCGGACGTGGGGCGGGTGCCGTGGGCGGGGCCGGGCGGGATGCGGCGGGGCCGGAGGGGGGCGCCGGCCCGGGGCGGGGAGCCGGTGCGCAGCGGGGCTCCGCCGGCCAGGGCGCCGCGCGCAGGCGGCGGGTCGCGCGGGTTCGGGTGGAGCTGGCCGAGGCGCTGCGGTACCTGCCCGGGCGGCTGGAGGAGGCGGCCGGGCAGTTGGCACGGGCCCTGGACGAGGCCGCCGACGACCCCGGCCCGCGCCTCGCCGCCCTGGTCTGCCTGGCCCGCGTGCACCGGGCCCGGTACGCCCGCGACGGGGAACCGGCGGCCCTCGACGCGGCCTCCGAGGCCTACGGGCGGGCCCGGCGGCTGATCCCCCGCGACGGGGAGGCCTTCGGGGAGCTGCTGCCCGAGTGGGGCGACGTACTCCTGGCCCGGGCCCGGGCCACCGGCGGGCGCGGCTTCGCGTCCACCGCCGTACGGGTGCTGCGCGAGAGCCGCGCGGCGGTCCCGCAGACCGACCCCCGGGCGGCGCACCGGCTCCTGCGGCTGGCCACCGGGCTGCGGCTGCGGCACTCGTACGAGGGCGACCTCGTGGACCTCCGCGAGGCGGAGCACCTGCTGGAGCTGGCCGCCCGGCAGGGGCACCGCCCGCTGGAGCGGGCCCTCGCCTGGCGGGACCACGGGGACGTCCAGCAGGAGATCCACGTCCACACCCATACCGCCGACCGCCTCGACCGGGCGGCGGACTCCTACCGCCGGGCCTGGCGCGCCGCGCTCGAAGCCGACCGGGAGGAGCCGGAATCGGATGCGCACACCGGCCGGGCGCTGCGGCTGGCGGCCCGGGTCCAGGAGTCGCGCGGGGAGGTCCTGGAGGGCCTCGCCCGCCCCAGGGCCGCCCTCGACGCCTACCGGGCCGCCCTGCAGCTGCGCGGGCGCCTCGACCCGCCGGAGCCCGAACTCCCCGCCGCCATCAGGGCCGTGGCCGCGCTCCAGGAACGGATCCGCGCGCTGGAGGAGGCGCTCTGAACCGTTTCCCCCCGCCGGCCGGCGGGAAAGGGCAGTTCGACCGACCCGGCAGACCGGAGCCGACCGCGTACGACGGCCGGGCCGGAGGCCGTGTACGGCAGCTGGGCACGACGGCCGCGTTCGGCGGCCGGGCACGACGGCCAGGCACGACGGCTGGGCACGGTGGCTGAGCCCGACGCCTGGGCACGGTGGCCGCGTACAACGGCGGGCACGACGGCCGTGCAGGACGGCCGTGTACGGCGGCCGGGCAGGACGGCTGGGCACGGTGGCCGAGCCCGACGGCCGGGTACAACGGCCGCGTACAACGGCCGCGTACAACGGCCGCGTACAACGGCCGCGTACAACGGCCGTGTACGGCGGCCGGACAGGATGGCCGGGCAGAACGGCCGGACACGATGGTCGGGTGCGACGGCTAGACACGGGGGCCGGGCACGGTGATCGGACACGATGGCCGGGTAGGAGGCTGGGCAGGCCGGCTGGGCAGGCCGGCTGGGCATGGTGGCCGCGTACGACGACCGGGCGCGACGGTCGCGCACGGTGGCCGAGCACGGGTGGCCGCGTACGACGGCTGCGCACGGGTGGCCGCGCACGGGTGGCCGCGCACGACGGCCGCGCACGACGGCCGCGCACGACGACCACGCACCACCACGACCGCGCGACGGACGACCAGACGACAAGGGGACGGGCAGCCCATGGTGAGCGGACGACGTCAGGAAGCGGCAGCGCCGACCGTACGGCCGTGTCCCGGGCCGCTTCCGGATCTCTCCGGGTTCGACCTGGCCGCGCTGCGCGGCATCGGGCACCCGGTCCTCGCCGAGGTCATCGAGGGCATGGTGGAGCGGGTCACCCACCCCGCCGAGATCCTCAACGCCTTCGACTCCGGCGTCGCCTGACCACCCCCGCCCGGCCCCGCCCCCGCCCCCCACCGCCGCGAGTTGACCACTTTCCGCCGTTAGCCGGGCCCCTCCGAAGGGCAGGGATGGGCAGTCCGCCGGGGGAGGGAGGCACAGGCGATGAGCCCAGCGATCACGAGCGGCCCGCTGCCGCCCGCCCACCGGGCCCCCGACCCGC
Organism: Streptomyces sp. NPDC102258; assembly: GCF_055584685.1. Lineage (NCBI taxonomy): Bacteria > Bacillati > Actinomycetota > Actinomycetes > Kitasatosporales > Streptomycetaceae > Streptomyces > Streptomyces sp. NPDC102258. The sequence goes on along the minus strand of NZ_JBVJLO010000004.1, from coordinate 276,812 downwards.
GGCACGCCCGCCACGCCCCCTGGCCCTACGCCCTCCTCGACGTACCCGCCCTGCGCGCCGCGGGCCACCGCCCCCGGCCCATCCGGCAGTTCGTCCTCAAGACGCACAGCCGCTGCAACCTCGCCTGCACGTACTGCTACGTCTACGAGATGGCCGACCAGAGCTGGCGCACCCGCCCCGCCGCCATGACCCTCGCCACCGCCCGCCGCGCCGCCGAGCGGATCGCCGACCACGCCGCCGCCCACGACCTGCCCCGCGTGGACCTCGTGCTGCACGGCGGTGAACCCCTCCTCGCCGCGCCCGCCGACCTGGCCGCCCCCGTCGAGGCGGTACGGGCGGCCCTGGCCCGCCGTGCGCCCCGCACCCGGGTCACCGCCAGCGTCCAGACCAACGGCACGCTCCTGACCCGCGGCCGCCTCGCCGCCCTGGACGCCGCCGGGATCCGGGTCGGCGTCAGCCTCGACGGCGGGCTGCCCGCGCACAACGCCCGCCGCGTCGACCACGCCGGGCGGCCCGGCTTCGGCGCGGCCGCCCGGGGACTGCGGCTGCTCGCCCGGCACCCCGCCCACTACGCCGGGGTGCTGTGTGTGGTGGACCTGGCCCAGGACCCGGTGGAGACGTACGAGTCCCTGCTGGCGTTCGCCCCGCCCAGCCTCGGCCTGCTGCTGCCGCTGGCCAACTGGAGCACCCCGCCGCCCGGCCGGACCGCGCACGGCACCCCGTACGCGGACTGGCTGCTGGCCGTCTTCGACCGCTGGTGGCACGACGGGGTGCGGCGCACCCGGATCCGGCTCTTCGAAGAGGTCATCGCGCTGCTGCTGGGCCTGCCCGAGGCCACCGAGACCCTGGGCCTGGCCCCGGCCACGACCGCCGTCATCGAGACCGACGGCGCCATCGAGCAGGCCGATTCCCTGAAGTCCGCCTACGAAGGGGCCGCCGCGACCGGCATGACCCTCGACACCCACAGCTTCGACGAGCTGCTCGACCACCCCGGCTTCGCCGCCCGCCAGATCGGCCGGGAGGCCCTCGCGGCCGACTGCCGGGCCTGTGACCTCGTCGAGGTGTGCGGCGGCGGCCACTACCCGCACCGCTACCGGGCGGGGGAGGGATTCCGGCGGCCGTCCGTGTACTGCGCCGACCTCCAGGCCGTCATCCGGCACATCGCCGGGGCCCTGCACGCGGCCACGACGACGGGACGGGCCGCGTCATGACCCCGCACCGCACCGAAGCCGCCGCCGGGCAGGTGGGGGAGGCCGGGGCGACGGGGGAGGGTCCCAGCCCGTTTCCCGGCCCGCGGCCCGGCGCCGCCCCCGCCCATCAGACCCGCTCCGAACAACCCCTCAACCCCAAAACCCCCACCGGCCTCATCCCCTTCACCGTCACCTCCCGCACCCTCCGCGACCTCGCCTCCACCGAGCCCACCCCCGAAGGCACCCGCCTCGTCCGCGACGTACGCCGCTCCCGGCGCCTCCTGCTGCTGCGCGCCGTCCTCGACGCCGCCCCCGGCGCCGAGAGCGCCGAGCGCTGGGCCCTGCTGGAGGAAGCCGAACGCCAGGACCCCGAAGCCGTCCACGACGTCCTGCACTACCCCGCCACCGGGGTCTGGGCCGAGGAGACCCTGCGCCGCCTGCACGACCCCCAGGGCCCCCCGCCCGACCTCGGCCACCTCGGAGCGCTGGCCGTCGCCGCCGCGTTGCGCGCCCGCATCGCCTTCAAGACCACCCTGCGCCCCGTCCACGGCCGCCTCGCCCTGCCCACCCTCGGGCTGCTGCGCCCCGACCGGACCGGCCCGCTCGCCCTGACCGACCGTTCCTGGGACACCGGCGCCACCCTCCCCCTGCACCCCCTGCCCGGCGGCCGCACCTCCCTCGACGACCTCGACCCGTACCGCGCCCCAACCGCCCCGCACCCGGCGCCCGTACGCCCCGCCCGCCGGCTCACCCCCAAGGGCCACAAGCGCTGGGACACCCAGTGGTCGGGCGCCCTCACCCTGCTGGAGCGCTACGACTCCACCCGCGCGGAAGAGACCGGCCTGCTGCTGCGCTCCGTGGTCCCCCTCGCGGGCGGCACCCGCTCCAGCGGCGCCACCCTCCCCGCGGCCGCCGGGTCCGTCCTGGCCCGCGGACAGGCCCCGCCCGCCCTGGCCGCGACCCTGGTGCACGAGGTCCAGCACGGCAAACTGGCCGCGCTCGCCGACATCCTCACCCTGCACACCGCCGACCGCACCCCCCGGTACTGGGCCCCCTGGCGCGCCGACCCCCGGCCGCTGGAGGGGCTCCTGCACGGGGCGTACGCCCACCTGGCCCTGGCCGGCTACTGGCAGCGGGCCGCGCTCTACGGGGCCCGCGGCGCCTGGGCCCAGCACGCCCGGATCCGCTCCCAGGTCGCCGCCGTCCTGCCCGTCCTGCGCGCCCAGCCCCAACTGACGCGCACCGGCGCCGAGTTCGTCGACGGCATGATCGCGGCCGAGCGGGCCATGGACGAACTGCCGCCCCCCGGCGACCAGCACGCCACCGCCCGCCGGGCCCTGGAGCGGGAACGCCGCGCCTGGTGCGAGGCCCACCCCGAACTCGCCCCTTTCGTACGGGTCTGAGGGGCCGTCCGCTGCGGTACCTTTCAACCCCGCCCCTCTCCGCACCGCCCCCCACCGCCTCACACCCCGTCCACCGCCCGGACCCCAGGGAGACGGCAGCATGACCGGTACCGGTACGCGATTCGACCGCGACGGAGCCGCCCCGGCGCAGCGCTTCGTCATCAGCTTCGCGGGCTTCAACCGCCCCTGGGCGGCGTGGATCGCCCACCGCCTGGAAGAGCACGGCCACCGCGTCGCGCTCCAGCGCTTCGACCCGCTGACCAGCCCCGGCCTCACCGAAGCCCTGGACGACCTCCCTCGGGCCGGCGGCACGGTCGTCCTCGTCCTCAGCGAGCGCTACTTCTCCGCCGGCACCCACACCGACGAGGAGTGGAACACCGCGCTGCGCACCGTCACCGAGGCCCACCCCGACCGGTTCGCCGCCGTCTGCCTCACCGACGCCCCGCTGCCCAGTGCCGTCGCCGCGCTGGAGAAGACCGACCTGTGGGGCCTGGACGCCTACGAGGCCGAGTACCGGCTGCTGCGCCGGCTGGAGCTGCCCACCGACCGGATCGGCACCGAGAGCGGCCGCCGCGGACCCCGCTTCCCCAACGACCCGCCCGAGATCTGGGGCCGGGTCCCACGCCGCAACCCGCGCTTCACCGGCCGCAACGACGTCATCGGCCGGCTGCGCGCCGCCCTCACCGAGGCCCCGCCCGGCGCCTCCATGGTCACCCTGCTCGGCCTCTCCGGCGTGGGCAAGACCCAGGTCGCCACCGAGTACGCCTACCGCTTCGCCTCCGAGTACGACGTCGTCTGGTGGGTCCCCGCCGAGGACCGGCCCACCCTGCGCGAACGCCTCGCCGACCTCGCCCCCGCCCTCGGCCTGCCGCGCGGCGCCGGCAGTTACGGCGAGCAGATCCGGGCCGTGCTGGAGGCGCTGCGGCGCGGGACCCCGTACCACCGGTGGCTGCTGGTCTTCGACGGCTGCGACAGCCCCGACGACCTCACCGACCTGCTGCCCTCCGGCGCCGGGGACGTCATCATCACCTCCCGCAACCGCGAGTGGGCCGCCCGGCACACCAGCCTCGTCGAAGTCCCCCTCTACGCCCGCCCCGAGTCGATCACCTTCATCCGCCGCCGGGCCCTGCGCCTGACCGGCGAGGAGGCCGACCAGCTCGCCGAGGCGCTGGAGGACTACCCCCTCGCCCTCGACCAGACCGCCGGCTGGCTCGCCGACTCCCCGATGCGCGTCGGCGACTACCTCGAACTCCTGCGCCACCGCCTCGACTCCCACGAGGCCGTCACCCTCTCCGACGACTACCCGCTGCCCTTCCCGACCGCGCTGGCCATACTCCTCAACAACGTCCGGGAGAACTTCCCCGACGCCCTCTCCCTGCTGCGGCTGTTCGTGTTCTTCGCCCCCGGCCGGGTCCCGCTGCGGCTGCTGCGCGAGTTCCCCGCCGACGACGTCCCCGAGCACCTCGCCGGGCTGATCAACGACCAGATCCGCTGGAACGCCGCGCTCAACAAGCTCGTCCAGTTCTCCGTCGTCCGCCTGGAGTACTCCGACCTCGCCGTGGAGGAGGGCGGCGGACTGGAGACCGTGCAACTGCACCGCATGGTCCACAACATCGTCCGCGAGAACCTCGCCGAGGACGAGGCCGACCAGCTCGCGCGCGCCGTCCGCCAGGTCCTCGCCGCCGCCGACCCCGGCCGCCCCACCGACTCCCGGCTCTGGCCCCGGTACGCCGAACTCATCCCGCACCTCGACTCCGCCGGCGTGCTGACCAGCAGCAATCCCCGTATCCAGAACTTCCTGCTGCACTGCCTGCGGTACCTGATCCTGGCCGGCGAGTACCGCACCTGCCTGCGCCTGGCCGAACAGACCGACGGCGTCTGGCGGGCCATGCTCGGCGACGACCACGACCAGGTCCGCGAGCTCAGCTACCACTACGGCGGCGCCCTGCGCATGCTCGGCCACTTCCGGCGGGCCGAGGTCCTCGCCCGCTCCGTCGCCGACCGGCTCGTCGCCGAACGCGGCCCCCGCGACCTGGAGACCCTCCGCGCCACCAGCACCTACGCCGGGGTCCTGCTCGGCACCGGCAAGTTCGACCGGGCCCGGGAACTGCTGGAGCACGCCTTCGCCGCCTACCGCGAACTCCTCGGCGAGGACGACTCCACCACCCTCAACGCCCAGAACAACGTCGCCGTCGTGCTCCGCCTGCTCGGCCGCTACCAGGAGGCGTACGACACCGACCTCGACACCCTGCGCCGGCGCGAACGCGTCCTGCACGTCCGGCACATCGCCACCCTCTCCTCCGGCATCGGCTGCGCCATGGGCCTGCGCCTCATGGGCCGCTACCGCGAGGCCCTCGCCCGCCAGGAACAGGGCCTCAAGCTCAACACCCAGGTCCTCGGCCTCAACCACCCCCAGACCCTGCGCGCCGAACACAACCTCGGCATGTGCCTGCGCCGCTCCGGCGACATCCCCGGCGCCGGCGCCCGGCTGCGCAGCGTCCTGGAACGCTCCACCCGGGTCTTCGGCGCCGACTTCCCCTGGACCCTGATGGTCGCCTCCGACTACGCCACCTACCTGCGCGAGTACGGGGACATCGAGGAGGCCCGGCGGATCTCCGAGGAGGTCGTCCGGGGCTACCAGTCCCAGCTGGGCCTCGCCCACCCGTACAGCATCGGCACCGTCGGCAACCTCGCCCTCGTGCTGCGCGCCCAGGGCGAGCGGACCGAGGCCCTCAACCTCGCCGAACAGGCCCTGGTCGGCATGCGGGGCGCCCTCGGCGACCGCCACCCCTGGACGCTGGGCTGCGCCCTGAACACCACCGGGCACCGCAACATCACCGGCCGCCTGGAATCCGCGGTGGACCTGAGCCGCGAGACCCTGCGCGGCGCGGAACGCGTCCTCGGCCCCGACCACCCGATGACCCTGAGCGCCCAGACGGCCCTGGCCGCCGACCTCCGCTCCGTACGCGAGGACGCGGAGGCCTCCAAACACGAGGAAGCCGCCCTCAAGTCCCTCACCCGCACCCTGGGCCCCCAGCACGTCCACACCGTCTCGGCCCGCCAGCAGGCCCGCCCCTACTGGGACTTCGAACCCCAGCCGTAGCCCCGCACCAGCACCCCCACCCGGCCCGGACGGCCGGAAGGCCCGGCTCCCCTCCGATGAGGGGAGCCGGGCCTTCCGGGTTCACGCCGCTCAGGCCTCGAAGACCTCGTTCAGGAGGAGCTGCTGCTCCGCCTGGTGGCGCTTCGCGGAACCGACCGCCGGGGACGAGCCGTGCGGGCGCGAAACGCGGCGCAGGCGCTCGCCGGCCGGGATGTCGGCGCCGACGGCCAGGTCGAGGTGGTCGATCAGGTTCAGCGCGATGAACGGCCACGCACCCTGGTTCGCCGGCTCTTCCTGGGCCCAGATGTACTTCGCCGCGTTCGGGAACTTGGCGATCTCCGCCTGGAGTTCCTCGCCCGGCAGCGGGTACAGCCGCTCGATGCGCAGGATCGCGGTGTCCGTGATGCCGCGCTTCTGCCGCTCGGCCTCCAGGTCGTAGTAGACCTTGCCCGCGCAGAAGACGACCTTGCGGACCGCGTTCGGCTCCACCGTCGCGTCACCGATGACCGGACGGAACGAGCCGTTCGTGAACTCCTCCGCCTTCGACGCCGCAGCCTTCAGACGCAGCATCGACTTCGGGGTGAAGACGATCAGCGGCTTGTGGTGCGGGTTGTGGACCTGCCAGCGCAGCAGGTGGAAGTAGTTCGACGGCAGGGTCGGCATCGCGACCGTCATGTTGTTCTGCGCGCAGAGCTGCAGGAAGCGCTCCGGGCGGGCCGAGGAGTGGTCCGGGCCCTGGCCCTCGTAGCCGTGCGGCAGGAGCAGCGTGACGCCGGAGGTCTGGCCCCACTTCTGCTCGGCGGAGGAGATGAACTCGTCCACGACGGTCTGCGCGCCGTTGACGAAGTCACCGAACTGCGCCTCCCACAGCACCAGCGCGTCCGGGCGGGCCAGCGAGTAGCCGTACTCGAAGCCCATGGCCGCGTACTCGGAGAGCAGCGAGTCGTAGACGTTGAACCGGGCCTGGTCGTCCGACAGGTACAGCAGCGGGGTGTAGTCCTCGCCCGTCTCGCGGTCGATGAGGACCGCGTGGCGCTGGCCGAACGTACCGCGGCGCGAGTCCTGGCCGGACAGCCGGACCGGGGTGCCCTCCATCAGCAGCGAACCGAAGGCCAGGGTCTCGCCCATGCCCCAGTCGATCGTGCCCTCGTCGATCATCGCCGCGCGGCGCTGCAGCTGCGGCAGCAGACGCGGGTGGACGGTGACCCCGTCGGGGACGTTGACCTGGGACTCGGCGATCCGCTTGACGACGTCCTGGGAGACCGCGGTGTCCACGAAGACCGGGAAGTCGCCCTGCGGGGCCGGCGCCGGCGCGCTGACCGCGGGCTGCGTGGAGGCCTCGCGGACCTCCGCGAAGACCTTCTCCAGCTGGCCCTGGAAGTCCTGGAGCGCCTGCTCGGCCTCTTCCAGGGTGATGTCGCCGCGACCGATGAGGGACTCGGTGTACAGCTTGCGCACCGAACGCTTCTTGTCGATCAGGTCGTACATCAGCGGCTGGGTGAACGCCGGGTTGTCGGACTCGTTGTGGCCGCGGCGGCGGTAGCAGATGAGGTCGATGACCACGTCCTTGTTGAACGCCTGGCGGAACTCGAAGGCCAGCCGCGCCACGCGGACCACGGCCTCCGGGTCGTCACCGTTCACGTGGAAGATCGGCGCCTCGATCATGCGGGCCACGTCGGTCGCGTACATCGACGAACGCGAGGACTCCGGGGCGGCGGTGAAGCCGACCTGGTTGTTGATGACCACGTGCACGGTGCCGCCGGTGCGGTAGCCGCGCAGCTGCGACATGTTCAGCGTCTCGGCGACCACACCCTGGCCGGCGAAGGCCGCGTCGCCGTGCAGGGCCAGCGGCAGGACGGTGAAGTCCGTACCGCCCTTGTTGATGACGTCCTGCTTCGCGCGGGCCACACCCTCCAGGACCGGGTCGACGGCCTCCAGGTGGGACGGGTTCGCGACGAGCGAGACCTTGATCTGCTCCCCGTCCAGACCCGTGAAGGTGCCCTCGGCGCCCAGGTGGTACTTGACGTCACCGGAGCCGTGCATCGACTTCGGGTCGAGGTTGCCCTCGAACTCGCGGAAGATCTGCGCGTACGACTTGCCGACGATGTTCGCGAGGACGTTCAGCCGGCCGCGGTGGGCCATGCCGATGACGACCTCTTCCAGGCGCGCCTCGGCCGCGGAGTCGATGACCGCGTCGAGCAGCGGGATGACGGACTCGCCGCCCTCCAGGGAGAAGCGCTTCTGGCCGACGTACTTCGTCTGCAGGAACGTCTCGAAGGCCTCGGCCGCGTTCAGCCGGCGCAGGATGCGCAGCTGCTCCTCGCGCTCCGGCTTGGTGTGCGGGCGCTCGATGCGGTCCTGGATCCAGCGGCGCTGCTTCGGGTCCTGGATGTGCATGAACTCGACGCCGGTGGTGCGGCAGTACGAGTCGCGCAGCACGCCGAGGATGTCGCGCAGCTTCATCATCGACTTGCCGGAGAAGCCGCCGACCGCGAACTCGCGCTCCAGGTCCCACAGGGTGAGGCCGTGCTCGGTGATGTCGAGGTCGGGGTGCTTGCGCTGCTTGTACTCCAGCGGGTCGGTGTCGGCCATGACGTGGCCGCGGACCCGGTAGGAGTGGATCAGCTCGAAGACGCGGGCGGCCTTCGTGACGTCGTCGTCGTGGGAGGCGTCGATGTCCCGGAGCCAGCGGACCGGCTCGTAGGGGATGCGCAGCGCCTCGAAGACGTCGTCGTAGAAGCCGTTCTCGCCCAGCAGCAGGTTCGCGACGATGCGCAGGAACTCGCCGGAGGCCGCGCCCTGGATGACCCGGTGGTCGTAGGTCGAGGTCAGGGTCATCACCTTGGAGATGCCCAGCTTGTTCAGGGTGTCCTGCGAGGTGCCCTGGAACTCGGCGGGGTAGTCCATGGAGCCGACGCCCATGATGACCGACTGTCCGGGCATCAGGCGGGGCACGGAGTGCACGGTGCCCAGGCCGCCGGGGTTGGTCAGCGAGACGGTGACGCCGGTGAAGTCGTCCATCGTCAGCTTGCCGACGCGGGCGCGGCGGACGATGTCCTCGTACGCCTGCCAGAACTCGAAGAAGTTGAGGGTCTCGGCCTTCTTGATGCCGGCGACGACGAGCTGGCGGTCGCCGTTCGGCTTCACCAGGTCGATCGCCAGGCCGAAGTTCACGTGCTCCGGCTTGACCAGGGTCGGCTTGCCGTCCTTCTCCGCGAAGGAGTGGTTCATGGCCGGCATGGCCTTGATCGCCTGCACCATCGCGTAGCCGATGAGGTGCGTGAAGGAGATCTTCCCGCCCCGGGCGCGCTTGAGGTGGTTGTTGATGACGATGCGGTTGTCGAACAGCAGCTTCACCGGGACGGCGCGGACGGACGTGGCCGTCGGGACGTCGAGGGAGGCGTTCATGTTCTTCGCCACGGCGGCGGCCGGGCCGCGGAGCGTCACCAGCTCGGGGCCCGAAGGGGCCTCGGTGGCGGGCGCGGCCTTCGGGGCTGCGGCGGAAGGGGCAGGAGCGGCCGGTGCGGCGGCCGGGGCCTGAGGGGTGACAGTCACAGCAGGGGCACCAGAGGGGGTGGCAGGAGCAGGGGCAGGAGCTGACACAGGCGGAGCGGCCGGGGCGGCCGGGGCCGCTCCCGTGGAGCCCGGGCCGGAGCCGTTGCCGGCTGCGGGCGACGCGGCGCGCGCCGCCCCCGTGGCGGCGGCGACGGGGGCCTGAGGGGCTGCGGCGGGGGCCTGGGCCGCGGCGGAGGGGGCGGCCTGTGCGGAGGCGCCATCCGTCGGCGTGGACTTCCCGGGACCATCCGCCTTCACCGGAGCGGCGACAGCGCCCCCCGGCTTGTAGTCGGCGAAGAAGTCCCACCAGGCCCGGTCGACCGAATTCGGGTCCTGGAGGTACTGCTGATAGATCTCGTCGACGAGCCACTCGTTCGCGCCGAAGCCTGAGGCAGGGGTCTTCCCGCCCTCTGCTGCGTCGGTCGTGGTGCTCGAATTACTGGGGGACTGTGGCGACACGGCGGCAACCGCCCTCTTCCGCTTCACAAGGTATGGACAGCGGGAATAAAGGCTACGCCTCCCGGCGGGGGTGATGCAGTCCGGGCGGGACTTCCGTCGCGCAGGTCACACCGAACGGCGGGTTTCGTCACGTGGAATGGCGGGAAACAAGCGTGGTTCGGGTAGGGGGCACCCAGGTTGCGACCCGTAAGGCCTCGCACCCCTGACGACCCCGGGCACGTGTGGCCGAGATCATGTCCTTCCCTCAGGAACCCTACGTCAAGACCGTGCCGGTGAGCTGCCCGGAAGAGTGACAAGGATTCGGCAACCCCGTGACGATTCGGCCACGCCGATATGGCCCCCGTGCAGGCCGACCGCCCAACGGGCGATCGCCAGCCCCAGACCGGTCCCCCCGTCACCGCCCCGCGCCGCGCCCCGGTTGAAGCGCTCGAAGACCCGGTGCCGCTCGGCCTCCGGGATGCCGGGACCCTCGTCCACGACCTCCAGGGCCAGGCTCCCGGCCGCCTCGCCCGCCCGGGCGCGGACCGTGACCCGGCCGTGCGGCGGACTGTGCTTGACCGCGTTGTCGATCAGGTTCGCCACCACCTGGTGCAGCCGCTCCGCGTCCGCGTACGCCGTCAGCTCGGTCGGGAACACGTCCAGATGCAGGTGCACGTCGTTACGGGTGTGCCCGCCCGAGCCGGACGCCAGCCCCGGCCGCCCGGCCGCCGCCAGCCCCGACTCCTTCAGCACCCCCGACAGGTACGGCCACACCTCGAAGCGGCGCGCCCTCAGCGGCACCACCCCGTTGTCCACCCGGGACAGGTCCAGCAGCGTCTCCACCAGCCGGCCGAGGCGCTCCGTCTGCTTCAGCGCCGTCCGCATCGTCTCCGGATCGGCCTGCGACACCCCGTCCACGACGTTCTCCAGCACCGCCCGCAGCGCCGCGATCGGCGTACGGAGCTCGTGCGAGACGTTCGCGACCAGTTCCTTGCGGTGCCGGTCCACCGCCTCCAGGTCATCGGCCATCAGGTTGATCGTCGAGGCCAGGTCGCCCAGCTCGTCCCGGCGCCCGGCCCCGCGCACCCGGCGCGTGTAGTCCCCGTGGGATATCGCCCGGGCCACCGTCGTCATGTCGTCCAGCGGGGCCGTCAGACTGTGCGCCACGAACTGGGTGATCAGCATCGAGGCGATCACCGAGAACACCGTGATGAACCGCAGCTCCGTCGCCGTGCGCAGGGCCACCATCAGCAGGCCCGTGGTGATGAACACCGACACCACGACGAGCGTGCCCAGCTTCGTCTTGATCGAGAACGGCGAGAAGGGCCGCAGCCCCGTCCCGGGCGGCCGCCCGGTCACGGCTGCGCCGGGGTCTCCAGGGCGTACCCGACGCCATGGACCGTACGGATCCGCTCCGCGCCGATCTTGCGGCGCAGCGCCTTGATGTGGCTGTCGACCGTACGGGTGCCCGACGCGTCGGCCCAGTCCCACACCTCGGCGAGGAGCTGCTCCCGCGAGAGCACCGCGCGCGGCGTCCCCGCCAGGCACACCAGCAGGTCGAACTCCGTCGGCGTCAGGTGCACGTCCTCCGCCTGCACCCGGACCCGGCGCTGCGCGTGGTCGATCTCCAGGTCGCCCAGGCGCAGCGTCGCCCCGCGCGGGGTGTGCGCGGCCAGCGTGGCCCGCTCCACCCGGCGCAGCAGTACGTGGACCCGCGCGGCCAGCTCGCGCATCGAGAACGGTTTCGTCATGTAGTCGTCCGCCCCGACCCCGAGGCCGACCAGCATGTCCGTCTCGTCGTCGCGGGCGGTCAGCATCAGCACCGGGACGGGCCGCTGCGCCTGCACCCGGCGGCACACCTCCAGCCCGTCGAAGCCCGGCAGCATGACGTCCAGCACCAGCAGCTCCGGCAGCCAGCTCTCGGCGGCCGCCACCGCGGCCGGCCCGTCGTACGCCGTCTGCACCTGGAAGCCCTCGGCGCGCAGCCGGGCCGCGATGGCGTCGGCGATGGTGCGGTCGTCCTCGACCACGAGCACGCGCCGCTGGGCGCCGGGGGTGGCCGCGGCGCCGCTGTGGGTGGTGTGTGTCTGTTCCATGTCCCGCCCCTGAAGATCCCGCGTGTCGCGTGTTGGGGTGCAGCGTAGAGGAGCCACCGGCCTGCGGCTATGTGCGGTTCGGACAGTGACCGGCGGGTGACGCCCGGCCCCCGGGGGAGCCCCCCGGACGAGGCGCGGCCCACGGGCGGCCCCGCGCCGGGGTCCCCCGAACGGAGCAGCCCGGGAGGCGGCCGCGACACCGGGGCGGCGGGGCCCGGGTCTCAGGACTCCGGGTCGAGGCCCGGGAGGGCGGCCAGCACCTTCACCAGGCCCGGGGCCAGGGCGTCCTGGTCGGCCGAGACCTCGACGCCGTCGTGGACGAAGGCGTACGTGAAACCGTCCCTGACCGGCGGATCCGCCCTCGCGGCCCGGGGCAGCCGGGGCAGGTCCGCCTCGCGCAGGGCCACCCGCAGCGCCTCCAGCCCGGCCGGGTCCAGCCGGCCCGACCCCTCCGGCCGCCCGTCGGCGCCCTGCCGGGTCCAGGAGCCGTCCCCGGCGATGCGGAGGGTGTGGCTCCGGCCCGCGTAGCCGCCGGTGCGGGTGACCCCGAGGAGGGCCTGCGAGGCCGGCCGGGACGAGTGGGTGGAGGGGCTCGCGGAAGGGGGCGCGGACGGGGTGCGCGCCGGGGTGCGCGCCGGGGGCACGGAGCCCGGCCCGCCCGGCCCCCCGGACACCGACGCCGACGTGGTGGCCGACGCCGGCGACGCGGGCCGCCCGCCCGGACCGCACCCGGCCGCGCCCGCCAGCACCGCCGCCGCCACGGCCACCACGCACACCACTCGGGACGCTCGCACACCCACCTCCGCGGGGACTCGGCCGAACCCCGAGTATGGAGTCCCCGCCCCGCCACCGAAAGCACCCGAACCCCGGAGGCCCCCATCCGCCGCACCGCCCCCTGGCGCTGGCTGCCCCCGCTCCTCGCCGCCCTCCTCGGCCTGCTCGCCCTGGAACGCGGCGGCAGCATGTGGCGCGACGAATCCACCACCTGGCAGGCCGCCCACCGCACCCTCCCCGACCTCGCCGGGCTCCTCGGCCAGGTCGACGCCGTCCACGGCCTCTACTACCTGCTGATGCACGGGGTGTTCGGCCTGTGGGACGGCGGCCTCTGGGCGCTGCGGCTGCCCTCCGTGGCCGCCACCGCGCTCGCCGCCGCCGGGGTGGCCGCGGTCGGACACCGGCTGGCCGGCGAACGCGCCGCGCTGCTCGCCGGCTGCGCCTACGCCCTGCTCCCGCCGGTGCAGATGTACGCCCAGGAGGGACGCTCGTACGCCCTCGTGGCCGCCGCCGTGGCCTGGGCCACCTACCTGATGCTGCGCGAGCGGTGGACGGCGTACGCGGCCGTGCTGCTCGCCGGCTGCTGGCTGCACGAGTTCGCCGCCCTCGCCCTGCTCGCCCATGCCCCCGCCGCCCGCCACTCCCGCGGCTGGCGCCGCAGCGCCGCCGCCGTGGCCGCCGGGCTCCTGCCGCTCGCCCTGGTCAGCGCCCGGCAGGCGCAGGCGCAACTGGGCTGGCTGGGACGCCCCTCCTGGCAGGACTGGTCGGCGTACGGAGTCCTCACCGGCTCCGTCCTGCTGCTCGCCCGGGGCGCCGCCCGACGCGACCTCACGGACCTCGCCCGGGTCGCCGTACCGCTCGCACTGCTGCCGCCGGGCCTGCTGATGACCCTCTCGCTGGTGCACCCCTGGTACGTCGACCGGTACGTCCTCTACGCGCTCGCCGGCCTCGCCCTCCTCGCCGGAGCCCGCCTGGCCCGCGCCCGCACGGGGTGGCCATGGCTGCTGGCGGCGGCCCTGCTGGTGCCGACGGGCTGCTGGTCGGCGTGGCTGCGCACCCCCGAGAGCCGCAAGGACGACGCCCTCGCGGTCGCCGCCGCCGTACGGGAACGCGCGCGCCCGGGCGACGCGGTGCTCTTCATGCCGTCCCGGCGCCGCGAGTGGCTGCTGTCCTCGCCGACGGTGTACGAGGGCCTGCGCGACATCGCCCTGGACGGCCCCCCGACGGCTTCGCACACCCTCCACGGCACCGAACTCCCCCCGCCCCGCATCCGCGAGGCCCTGCTGGCCTCCCCCAGGGTGATAGCCCTCCTGGACCCCCCGGACCAGCCCCAGGACCCGTACCCCCCGGAAGCCGCCAAACGCGACACCCTGACCACGGCCTTCGACCGCTGCTCGGTAACCCAGGTCAGGGGCGCCCGCGTGGCGGTGTACGCGAAACGGGGGGGTTGCGGGTGAGGGGGGTTGCGCCCCGCCCCAGACGGCTCGCCCACACAGCAGACCGCATCGCCCTCCCCGCCTCCCAGCGCCCCCCGGCCCGCAGGCGCCCGGCGCTCAGGCGGTCGGCGCGGGTACCGCCGCCTCTGCGGCGCGGCTGACCGGTTCCCAGGAGGCCCAGGTGGCCATGCGGCGGCGGGCGATGTCGAAGGCCAGGTCGTAGACCATGCTGCCCAGCAGCAGGCGCAGCGGCGGTTCGTCGCTGTCGACCAGGGTGAGCAGGGCGCGGGCGGCGAGTGCCGGGTCGCTGTCGACGGAGCCCTCCGCGAACTGCTGCTCCAGTTCCGCCCGCAGCGGGGCGTACGGCTCCTGCGGGGTGGTGGCGTGCATCGCCGTGTAGAGGTCGGTCCAGTAGCCGCCGGGCTGGACGATGCTCACCTTCACCCCGAAGCCGGCCGCCTCCATGGCGACGGCCTCGCTCATCCCCTCCAGGGCGCACTTGCTCGCGCTGTAGAGCCCGGTGCTGGGGAAGCCGCTGAGGGCGCCGATGCTCGATATCTGTACGAGGTGTCCCGCGCCCTGTCCGCGCAGGACCGGCATGACGGCCTGGGTCACCCACAGCGCGCCGAAGAAGTTGACCTCCAGCTGGGCGCGGGCCTCGGCCTCGGTGAACTCCTCGACCATGCCCATGGTCAGCGTCCCGGCGTTGTTGACGACGACGTCGAGCCGCCCGAAGTGGCGTACGGCCTCGGCGACGGCCGCGAAGACGGCGTCCCGGTCGGTGACGTCCAGGGGGAGGGGCAGCACCCGGCCGGGATGGGCGGCGGCGAGTTCCTCCAGCGGCTCGGTGCTGCGGGCGGCGACGGCGACGCGGTCGCCGGCGGCCAGGGCCGCGTCGGCGAAGGCCCGGCCGAGGCCGCGGCTGGCGCCGGTGACGAACCAGACCCGGCCGGTGTCGGCGGATGGAGTGCGCATGGGTGGGCTCCCGTCGTCGTAGTGTGCAAGACGAGACGGTTCGTCTTGGTGGTTGTCAGTGTGCCTCTGGGGGTGATCGTCAGTCAAGACGGTTCGTCTCGGCGCGTCAGGGGGCCGGGGCGGTGGTTCCGTGGCGTGGCGCTGGTTGCTCGTGCCGCAGGCCAGGCAGACGAGCCAGTCCCGCAGTCCGCCGTCCTCGTGGCGCCAGGGTTCTGCGGCGACGTTTCCCTCGTCGCCGCAGAACACGCACACCTCCTCCTCGCCGACCAGCCGCCGCATCGGCCTGAGCGGGCCGTCCTCCGGGTGCTGGACGCCGAGCCGCAGCTCGTTTCCCCGCGGGGCGGGTGTTCGCCCCCGGCGAACGCTGGTTGGGGAACATTGGGCGGCGCACATGCATTGAGTCGGCATAGCTCAACTTCACTGCCGGAGGGAAGATCATGGCTTCGACGTCCGTAACGCTCACCCTGCCCGTGTTGCCGCTCGACGACGAGGTCGTGCTGCCCGGAATGGTGGTACCGCTGGACCTGTCCGACGCCGAGGTGCGCGCGGCCGTGGAGGCGGCGCAGGCGGCGGCCGGGACCGGTAAGCCCCGGGTGCTGCTCGTGCCCCGCGTCGACGGCACGTACACCGGCACCGGTGTGCTCGGGACCGTCGAGCAGGTCGGCAGGCTCTCCGACGGGGACCCGGGAGCGCTCATCCGCGGCCGCGGCCGCGTCCGTATCGGCGCCGGGACCACCGGCCCGGGGGCCGCGCTGTGGGTGGAGGGCGAGACCGTCGACGAGACGGTGCCCGATCCGCTGCCCGGCGCCGTCACCGAGCTCGTCAAGGAGTACAAGGCCCTCGCCACCAGCTGGCTGAAGAAGCGCGGCGCCTGGCAGGTCGTGGACCGGGTCCAGCAGATCGAGGGGGTCTCGGCGCTCGCCGACAACTCCGGGTACTCGCCGTTCCTGAGCGTCGCCCAGAAGGTAGAACTGCTGGAGACCGCCGACCCGGTCACCCGCCTCAGGCTCGCCGTCAAGGCGCTCAGCGACCACCTCGCCGAGCAGGACGTCGCCGAGTCCATCGCCAAGGACGTCCAGGACGGCGTCGACAAGCAGCAGCGCGAGTTCCTGCTGCGCCGCCAGCTCGAAGCCGTCCGCAAGGAACTGCGCGAACTGAACGGCGAGAAGGACGGCGAGGAGTCCGACGACTACCGCGCCCGCGTCGAGGCCGCCGACCTGCCCGAGAAGGTGCGCGAGGCCGCCCTCAAGGAGGTCGAGAAGCTGGAACGGGCCAGCGACCAGTCGCCCGAGGGGTCCTGGATCAGGACCTGGCTCGACACGGTGCTGGAGCTGCCCTGGAACGAGCGGACCGAGGACGAGTACGACATCCGCGGCGCCCGTGCGATCCTCGACGCCGAGCACGCCGGGCTCAGCGACGTGAAGGACCGCATCACCGAATACCTCGCCGTGCGCAAGCGCCGCTTCGAGCGGGGCATGGGCGTCATCGGCGGGCGGCGCGGGGGCGCCGTCCTGGCGCTGGTCGGGCCTCCCGGCGTCGGAAAGACCTCCCTCGGCGAGTCGGTGGCCCATGCGATGGGCCGCAAGTTCGTCCGCGTCGCCCTCGGCGGCGTACGGGACGAGGCCGAGATCCGCGGCCACCGCCGTACGTACGTCGGCGCGCTGCCCGGCCGCATCGTGCGGGCCATCAAGGAGGCCGGCTCGATGAACCCGGTCGTGCTCCTGGACGAGATCGACAAGGTCGGCTCCGACTTCCGCGGCGACCCGGCGGCCGCGCTGCTGGAGGTGCTGGACCCCGCGCAGAACCACACCTTCCGCGACCACTACCTGGAGGTGGAGCTGGACCTGAGCGACGTGGTGTTCCTGGCCACCGCGAACGTGCTCGAAGCCATCCCCGAGGCGCTCGCCGACCGCATGGAGCTCGTCCGCCTCGACGGTTACACCGAGGACGAGAAGGTCGTCATCGCCCGCGACCACCTGCTGCCCCGGCAGCTGGAGCGCGCCGGGCTGGCCGCCGACGAGGTGGTCCTGGAGGAGGACGCCCTGCGCAGGCTGGCCGGGGAGTACACCCGCGAGGCCGGCGTGCGCACCCTGGAGCGGTCCCTCGCGCGGCTGCTGCGCAAGGTGGCCTCGCAGCACGAGCTGGGCGAGCGCGAGCTGCCCCTGCGGATCGGCGCCGGGGACCTGCGCGGGCTCATCGGACGCCCGCACCACGTCCCGGAGTCCGCGCAGGACCCGGCCGAGCGGCGCACCGCCGTCCCCGGCGTGGCCACCGGCCTCGCCGTGACCGGGGCGGGCGGTGACGTGCTGTTCGTGGAGGCCTCGCTGGCCGATCCCGAGACCGGGGCGGCGGGGCTGACGCTGACCGGGCAGCTGGGCGACGTGATGAAGGAGTCGGCGCAGATCGCGCTGAGCTTCCTGCGCTCGCACGGCGCCGAACTGGAGCTGCCGGTCGCCGATCTGAAGGACCGGGGCGTGCACATCCACTTCCCGGCGGGCGCGGTGCCGAAGGACGGCCCGAGCGCGGGCATCACGATGACGACGGCGCTCGCCTCGCTGCTCTCGGGGCGGCAGGTGCGGACGGACGTGGCCATGACCGGCGAGGTCTCCCTCACCGGCCGGGTGCTGCCCATCGGCGGGGTCAAGCAGAAGCTGCTCGCCGCGCACCGGGCGGGCCTGACCACGGTGATCATCCCGAAGCGGAACGAGGCCGATCTGGACGACGTCCCGGCCGAGGTGCTGGAGGGGCTGGAGGTGCACCCGGTGACGGACGTGCGCCAGGTGCTGGAGCTGGCCCTCTCCTCCGCCGAGGTCTCCTTCACCAAGGCCGCCTGACCTGCGCCCGAGGGCGCGCACGGCCCGGGAGCCCGCTTCGGCGGGGCCCCGGGCCGTCGGCGTACCCGCTGCGAAATACTGGGGCCCCTGCCGAGGGCCCGTACGGGCTCCGGAGACCCACCACCAGTGATCGGAGCGGAACGTGCACGGGAGCGAAGACCAGGAGTTCCTTGCCCTGGAGCGGGAGCTGTCCGTCTTCCTCCGGCGGGCCCGCGCCTCCTCCGGGGAGATGGCCCGGGCGCTCCACCCCGAGCTGGAGCCCGCCGCGTACGGGCTGCTGGTCCGGCTGGAGGCGGCGGGCCGCCAGCGGGCCACCGAACTCGCCGCCTACTTCGGGGTCGGCAAGGCCACCATGAGCCGCCAGCTGCGCGCCCTGGAGCTGCTGGGCCTGGTGGCCCGCGAACCGGACCCCGCCGACGGCCGCGCCTTCCTCATCGGCCTCACCGACGAGGGCCGGGCCCGCTTCCTGCGGGTACGGGGAGCCCGGCGCGAGCAGTACATGCGCAAGCTGGCCGACTGGGACCGGGGCGAGGTGGCGGAACTGGCCCGGCTGCTCAACCAGCTGAACTCCGGCGAGGAGTGAGGGGGCGGGGGGCGTGATGACACGGGGGCGCCCTCAGAGTTCCGCGTAGACCGCCGTGGCGTCGTCGTGGCGCTTGCCGCGGGCCGGCGGGCGCCGCGGATCGGACTCGATGGCCCGCACCCGGCCGATCAGCCCCTCGGCGCCCTCCTTGCGCAGCACGTCCAGGCAGGCCGCCCAGTCGCCCTCCCCGAAGGTGTCCGTCCAGCGGCTCGCCCCGTCCGTGAGCGCCGCCACCGCCCGGACCCGCTCGCGCGGGGTGCTCCCGGTCACCGCCCGGGCCACCACCGCCGGGTCGGCGGCCGCGGTGAAGAAGCCCCCGTGCGCGTTGCGCAGCGCGTCGGTCGCCGCCACCGAGCCGAGCACCGCGCGCGGGATCCGGTCCAGCCGGTCGTCGAGCACGGCCGTGACGGCGCCGCCGGGCGCGCGGAGCAGGAGGACGGAGTCCGAGAGCACCAGGTGCTCCACGCGGGCCTCGTCCCAGCGCACGAGGACCACCGTCGCCTGGGGGGTGCGTACGTGAGAAAGGTCACAGGTGTCGCGATGCGCGTCGGCCGTGTCGCCGATGGCCCGCGCCAGGATCCGGTCCAGCGGCGTGTCCCGCCGGGATCCGGACAGTTCGGTCAATCGGCCGCCGAGCCGCGTCGAGAACCACGGCACTCCGTGCACGCACCCGTCGTCGCCGCGCGGTGGGGTGACCCCGTCCAGGACGACCAGGACGCCTCCCCCCGCCGCAGGTACCGACGCCGACACCCAATCCTCATTGGGGCGTTCCGGATCACCGGGGGCCGAGGCCAGGTCGATGCGCATGGGGACATTCTGCCCGTGCGTAACGCCCGTACGTGGGAAGGTCCGTACCAATAGGGGCAGCGTTTCCGGCAGCCGCCGGACGGGCGCGCCACCGCTCCGCGCCGATGTGGGCGGGCATACTGCCAAAGCCCGGCTGGATCTTTCAACCGCCCGTCCACGGACGCCGCCTGACACGCGGTGCCCGAGTTGGTCGGCCCCTCCTCTGTGATGTTCACTCCTTCGAGTGGCCGGGTGGGCGATGTGCGGCTCTCCTCCCAACACACTGCGAAGGTCTGAGGCGGTACGAGGGGGCAGGGGGCGTTTACTTGTTGACCGGCCGTTACCTCGGCCACACGAGTAGACGAGCACGAGCACACGTACAGGATTGCGAGCACCGGTGCAGAAGAAGCGGTCTCGGAAGAACGGCACCGCCAGCGCCGACGGACCCGCCAACGCGGGGCGGCGCGTCCGCGTCCGCCGCAGGCTGGTGGTCGGAGTGGCCGTCGCCGGACTCACCGTCCTCGCGGCCGGCGCCCCCGCCGTGGTCTCCGCGAGCAGGGAACTGAACGACTCCCAGCGGCTGGTCACCCTCGCCGAACAGACACAGCACGCCCTCACCCTCGCCCACCTGCTGGGCGACGAGCGCGACGCCGTCGCCGAGTTCGCCGCGAAGGGCCGGCCCGGCAGTGCCAGGGCGTCCGTCGACGAGCGCACCGCGGGCACCGACCGCCAGATCGCCGAGCTGCGGCCCGAGGCCGACGCCGAACTCGCCCGCGCCCTCGGCCGGGTCAAGGCCGTCCGCACCGAAGCCGTCGACGGCAAGGGCACCGCCCTCGCCGCCCACCAGGCCTACTCCGGCCTCATCGCCGAACTCCTCGCGCCCGGTGACCGGCTCGCCGAACTCACCCCGCCCCGCGCGGAGGCCGCCCTCGCCGTCACCCGGCCCATGGCCCCGCTGGGCCAGGCCGTCGACCAGGCCTCCGCCACCCGCGGACTGCTGCTCGCCGCCCTGGCCGTCCCCCGCGGCGAGCAGCTCCCGAACTCCGCCGTCGCCGACGAACTCACCACCGCCGCACAGCGGTCCCGGGTCCGGGAACAGGCCGCGCTGGACGACTTCAACCGCGCCGCGCGCCCCGACGTACGCCAGGTCCTCGCGGTCACCGTCACCGGCCCCGAGGTCAAGGCCGCCGACGACCACCTCAAGCGGCTCACCGACCGGCCCACCCTCACCCCGGCCGACCGCAAGGCCGACCCCGGGGCCGTCGGCTCGGCCCTCACCGCCCGCCTCGACCGCATGCGCTCGGTGGAGTCCACCCTCGCGGGCCAGCGGGCCACCGCCCTCGCCACCCTGCGCGACGACGACGTGACCCGCCTCGAACTGGTGGTCGCCGGGCTCGGCGTGCTCTTCCTCTTCGTCGTCGGCTTCTCCACCGCCGTCGCCCGCTCCCTGACCCGGCCGCTGTCGGTCCTGCGGCGCGGCGCCGAGCGGCTGACCACGGCCGAGGGCTCGGTCGAACCGGTCCGCTTCACCGGCCGCAACGACGAGTTCGCCGAGGTCGTCCGGCACCTCAACGCCGTACGGGACCAGACGGTCTCCCTGCACACCCGGATCGCCGGACTCGACGCCGACCGGCGCCGGCTCATCGGCCGCAACGAAGCCCTGTCCAGCGGCCGTGACGCCCTGGAGAAGGAGCTGAAGGAACTGCGCGCCGGGCTGGAGGAACACCGCCGCGTCATGTCGACGACGTCGGTCTCCCTCTCGCGGCGCACCCTCGGCCTGGTCGAGCGTCAGCTCACGGTGATCGAGGAACTGGAGTCCAAGGAGGGCGACCCCGACCGGCTCGCCACCCTCTTCAAGCTGGACCACCTGGCGACCGTGATGCGCCGCCACAACGAGAACCAGCTGGTCCTCGCCGGACAGGAACACGGCCACGGCCAGAGCCTGCCGGTGCCGCTGGTCGACGTCGTCCGGGCCGCCGTCAGCGAGATCGAGCGCTACGAACGCGTCGACCTCGCCGCCCTCCCCGGCGGCATCCAGGTCGCCGGCCACGCCGCCGACGACATCGCGCACGTCCTCGCCGAACTCCTGGAGAACGCCACCACGTTCTCCCCGCCCGAGGTCAAGGTGAAGGTCTCCGGCCGGCTCCAGGACTCCGGCGAGGTGGTGCTGTCCATCGTCGACGAGGGCATCGGCGTCACCGGCGACCGGCTCGCCGCGCTGAACCTGCGCCTGGCCACCCCCGAGGCCTACGACGAGGAGCCCGAGGCCGAACACGGCCTGGGCCTCGGCCTGTACGTCGCCGGGCGGCTCGCGGCGCGCCACGGCGTGACGGCCGAGCTGCGGGCCCCGCGGCACGGCGGCACCGAGGCACTGGTCGTCGTCCCGGCGTCCCTGTTGCCCGTCGCCGGACCCCTCTCCCCGGTCCACACCCTGGCCTCGCCCGGCGCGCCCGCGCTGCTGTTGCCCGGGGTGGTCGCCGAGGCCAACGAGAACACCCTCCCGCCGCGGCCCCGCCCGGAGCCGGAGTCCGAGCCGGCCGTGGACGCGAACACGGACGCCGTCCAGGGCTTCGCGGAACCGGAGGCACCGGCCCGCGTGGTCACCCTGGCCGAGGCCTTCGACCCGGAGCCGCGGGACACCGCGGACGACGGCGCCGCCGATGTGGTGGCGGCTGAGGGGCCGGGCGTCGAGGTGCTGGGCGCCAGGGGTCGGGGCTCCGAGGACCTGAGCACCGCCGGTCCGGGCTTCGAGGGCGGGGACGCCGAGGGGCTGGGCTCCGCCGGTCCGGATGCCGGGGCCGGTGCGTTCGCCGCCCCGGTGGCGGACGCGGGCCCCGCATCCGCCGACGGCGCCGACGCGCCGGGCGGGACCGGCCGGGGCACCGAGGACGAGAGGCACCCGTACGGGGACCCCTCCGCCGGGGGCGTCGACGCCGGACAGGCCGGTTCCGGGGCGGGGGCGTACGCCGCCGATCCGCAGGTCGACCCCGGGGCGGGGGATTACGCCGCCGATCCGCAGGCCGACCCCGCGCCGGGTGCGTATGCCGCCGACCCCCAGGCCGACCCCGCGTCGGGGGATTACGCCGAGGCCGGGGACGCGTTCGCCGGGCGGGTGGTGACGTTGGGGGAGGCCTTCGACGATGCTCCGCCGCCGCCCGCCGACCAGGTGTTCACCGCCTCCGCCGAGACCCCGGCCGAGGAGCTGCTGGCCCGGGTCGTGCCCCCGGCCGAGCCCTCCGTGGCCCCGGTCGCGGACGGAGTCGGCGCCGGGGTCCGGCCCGGGGAGGAGCTCCTCGCGCGGGTCACCGCCGACGCGGACGGCGAGGCCTTCACGGTGGCCGACCCCGCGCCGCGGGACCCCGCCGGGGGACCGGACGCCGCACCGGTGGTCCCCGTACAGCACGACGGGCCGACGCCGCCCGCGCCCCCGCGCGCCGCCGCCGCCCCCGACGCCGGACCCCCGGCCCACCTGCGCGCCGCCGACGCCGAGGACGGCTTCGTGCCCCGCCAGGGCGGCCACCCCGGCCACCCCACGGACCCCGGGCCCGCGGCCGCCGCCGTCACCGGCAAGGGCCTGCCCAAGCGCACCCCCCGTTCCGTCCCCGGCCCCGCCGCCGGACGCCCCGCCGCGGCCCGCCCCGAGCCGCGCCGGGTGGACGCCGAGGAGCTGCGCCGCCGCCTCGGCGGCTTCTACCAGGGCGCCCAGGACGGGCGGCGCGTCGTCGCCGCCGAGCTCGCCCAGGACCGGGGGCAGAGGCAGGGGCAGGGGCACACCGACCAGGGGGACACCGCACAGGAGGCTCGCACATGACCGCGCCCAGTACGTACGGACTGAGCACCCAGGCCCGCAACCTGCAGTGGTTGCTGACCGACCTGGTCGAGGAGGTGCCCGGGGTCAACTCCGTGGCCGTCGTCTCGTCGGACGGGCTGCTGCTGCTCTCCTCCGCCCCGGCGGGGGAGTCCGCCCAGGGCCGCGACCGGCCCAAGGGCCCCCGCGGCGCCTCGGCCGACCTCGCCACCATCGTGTCCGGCCTCGGCAGCCTCACCACCGGCGCCGCCGCGCTCATGGAGTTCGGCCACGTCAAGCAGACCATGGTCGCGATGGAGCACGGCTCCGTCTTCGTCATGTCCATCAGCGACGGCTCGCTGCTCGGCGTGCACGCCACGCCCGACTGCGACATGGGCGTCGTCGCCTACCACATGGCCCTGTTCGTCGGCCGCGCCGGACACGTCCTGACCCCCGAAGTCCGCAGTGAGCTGCGCCAGTCGATGGAGAAGACCACGTGAGGAGTACGGCCTCCGACCGGCTGCCGATACGCGGCGCCGACCGCCGCCCCGCCCGCGTCCGCCCGTACTCGCTGACGGGCGGCCGCACCCGCTTCACGCAGGTGCTGCTGGTCGAGACGTTCGTCGCCGCCCTCGACACCGGCCCGGCCACGACGCCGGACCGCACGCCCGAGATGCGGGCCATCGTCGAGGTGTGCCGCCGCATGCGGACCATCGCCGAGGTGGCCGCGCTGCTGAAGCTGCCGCTCGGCGTGGTCCGGGTCCTGGTCAGCGACCTCGCCGACCAGGGCCGGATCCGCGTGTACGGCACCGGGCACGGCCCCGGCCGGCCCGAACGCGCGCTGCTGGAAAGGGTGCTCAGTGGGCTCAGCAGTCTCTGACCGGGCCGCCGTCACGGAGGCGGGGACCCTGGCCGCCGGGCCGGCCGCCCTGCTGGCCGACGAGCCCGTCCAGCCCTGGCAGTACGACCGTTCGCGCGCGCCCGTCGCCGTCAAGGTGCTGGTCGCGGGCGGCTTCGGGGTCGGCAAGACCACCTTCGTGTCCTCCGTCTCCGAGATCGCCCCGCTGCGCACCGAGGCGGTGATGACCCAGGCGAGCGCCCCCACCGACGACCTTTCCGCCACCCCGGACAAGAGCACGACGACCGTGGCGATGGACTTCGGCCGCATCACGCTCGCCGACGACCTCGTGCTGTACGTGTACGGCACCCCGGGCCAGGAGCGGTTCTGGTTCATGTGGGACGACCTGGTGCGCGGCGCCATCGGCGGTCTCGTGCTGGCCGACACGCGCCGGCTGCGCGACTGCTTCCCCGCGCTCGACTACTTCGAGAGCTGCGGGCTCCCGTACGCCGTCGCCGTCAACCACTTCGAGGGTTCGCGCGCGTACGAGGTGGAGGACGTCCGGGAGGCGCTCAGCATCCCGCCGGGCGTTCCCGTCCTGATCATGGACGCGCGGCGCCGGGACACGGTCGTCGCGTCCCTGCTGACCCTCGTGCGCCACGCGCTGGACGTCACCCCCGCATAGCCGAACCGCCCCGCTGACACCGCAGATTCCCGCAGATTGAGATCGTGAGATGCGCAGGATACTTGTCGTGGGGGCCGGTCAGTCCGGCCTCCAGCTCGCCCTCGGCCTCCAGGCGAAGGGCTACGAGGTCACCCTCATGTCCAACCGGACGGCGGAGGAGATCCGCACCGGCCGGGTCATGTCCACGCAGTGCATGTTCGACACGGCGCTCCGCCACGAGCGCGACCTCGGACTGGCCTTCTGGGACCGGCAGGCGCCCCGGATCGAGGGGCTCGGCGTCTCGGTCGCCGCCCCCGACGGCTCCCGCGCGATCGACTGGCTCGGCCGGCTCAAGGGCCCCGCCCAGTCCGTCGACCAGCGCGTGAAGATGTCCGGCTGGCTCGACGCCTTCACGCAGCGCGGCGGCCAGCTGGTGATCCACGGCGCGTCGGTCGCGGACCTGGACTTCTTCTCCCGGACCTACGACCTGGTGCTGGTCGCCGCCGGCAAGGGCGAGCTGGTCTCCATGTTCGAACGGAACGCCGCCCGCTCGCCGCACACCGCCCCGCAGCGCGCCCTCGCCGTCAGCTACGTCCACGGGCTGGGGCCGCGCCCCGAGCACCCCGGCACCGAGGCCGTGCGCTGCAACCTGGTCCCGGGCGTCGGCGAGCTGTTCGTGATGCCGACCCTGACCACCTCGGGCCGGGCGGACATCCTGTTCTGGGAGGGGATCCCGGGCGGGCCGCTGGACGTGTTCCGGGGCGCGCGCGGTCCGGCCGAGCACCTGGCGCTCACGCTGGAGCTGATGGAGAAGTACACGCCGTGGGAGTACGCGCGGGCGACGAAGGTGGAGCTCACGGACGCGGGCGCCACCCTGGCCGGCCGGTACGCGCCGGTGGTGCGCGACCCGATCGGGCGGCTGCCCGGCGGCGGACTGGTCCTCGGCGTCGGTGACGTGGTCGTGGCGAACGACCCGATCACCGGGCAGGGTTCGAACGCGGCCGCCAAGTGCGCGGCCTCGTACCTGTCCTCCATCCTCAGGCGCGGGGACGAGCCGTTCGACGAGGCGTGGATGAAGGCCACCTTCGACACGTACTGGTTCACGACGGGCAAGCCGGTGACCGACTGGACGAACGCCATGCTGGGCGCCCCGCCGGAGCACGTGCTGAACCTGATCGGCGCGGCCGGGCAGCTCCAGCCGGTGGCGGATCGTTTCGCCAATGGCTTCGACAACCCGGCCGACTTCGACTCCTACTTCTACGACCCGGCCGACACGGCGGACTACCTGGCGGAGGTATCAGGGTCACTCTCCTCGGCCTCGGAATAGCCGGTGTCGTCGCCCGCCGTCGCGCCCTCGGGCAGCGGCGGCGGGGTGAACTCCGCCAGCGGCACCCCGTCGGGATCCGGCCGTACCGCCCCGAGCAGCGGGTTCGCGGCGATCGGTGACACCTTGACGGTGGCGCCCGGGCGGGGGGCCTGGATCACCTTGCCGTCTCCGATGTACAGGGCCACGTGGGTGGCCTTCGGGAAGTAGACCACCAGGTCCCCGGGCCGCAGCCGGTCCAGCGGCACCCGGGGCAGCCGCGCCCACTGCTCCTGGCTGGTCCGGGGGATGGAACGCCCGGCGTGCTGCCAGGCCTGCGAGGTCAGCCCGGAACAGTCGAACGCGGCCGGGCCCTCCGCCCCCCACAGGTACGGCTTGCCGATCTGCGCGGTCGCGTACCGCAGGGCCGAGCCGCCGGCGGCCGTCGGCGTACCCGTACGGGCGGGCAGCCGGCCGGAGTCCACCAGCTGCCGCTGCGCCCCGGCGGTGACGGCCGCCTCGCGCCGGTCCAGGCGGGCCAGTTCCTCCGGGGTGAGCGCCGCCAGCAGCCGCTCGACGTCCTTGAGCCGGCCCGAGACCTCCGTCTGCTGCCGCTTGCGCTCGGCGGCGAGGTCCCGCTGGGCGTCGAGGGAGGTGCGGGCGGCGGCGGCCAGGGCGTCGGCCCGCTGCGCGCCCTGCTCCAGCCGCGCGATGACCCCGGCCTGCCGGGCGCCCTGGCGGGCGGCGAGCCGACGCTGGTCGACGGCCTGCTGGGGGTCGCCGGAGAGCAGCATCCGCAGGTACGGGGAGAGGCCGAGGGTGCCCTGGTACTGCTCCCGCGCCAGCCGCCCGGCGATGGCCCGCTCCGCCCCGAGCGCGGTACGGGCCCGCCCCAACTCGGCGGCGAGCCGCCGCTCCTCGTCCTGCCGCGCCTTGAGGGCCACCTCGGTGGCGTTGTAGGCCTCACTGGCCTCTTCGGCCTTCTGGTACAGCCCCTGAAGCCGCGTCAGCAGCTCCCCGACGGGCTCGGCCCCAGCCTGCGGCGCCGGCCCGACCACACCGACGACGGCAGCAAAACAAACCACCCAAACCAGTCGTTTAGTCATCTAATCACCTCCACCCCGCCAATCTCCCACGAGACGCCCAAGACCCGACGCACCGCACGTGAACGACAACGCGCAGGTCACCCACTTGGGCGCGGCGGCGGTAGAGGAACAGACCCACCCCCCTCAGCGCTGCCCGCCCCCGCCGAGGCCGGCCGGGCACACGTACCGCTTCACCCGTCTCGGCGTCCGTCTGTCGTCTCGGGTGAGACCGGGACGACCATTGCGGCTCCTGGCACGCCGCCGGTGGGGACGCACCTCAGCAGCTCAGCGACGAGTTCGACCACCTCGGCCGGGAGCTGGCCCAGGTGGACGTACGGGTGGCCCGAGCGTGTCACCATCGGCCGCAGGCCGGTCCAAGCGGATTCGGGTACGCCAAGGGCGGTGAGCGCTGTCCGGAGCGACTCCGAGGCGTTCGTTGCGCGCGCGTGGCCGTCCCGCCACGTCTGCATGTCCATCAATGGCCCGTTTCGTGCATGCGGAGCAGGACGTTGCAGTCGGAGATGAGGGAATGGTCGACGTAGGTGTCCGTGGCCGCTGAAGCCCGGAGTGCGCCGAGTCGGGCGCACTCCGGGCAGCCGGCCACCGGCTCAGGAGTGGCCTGAGGCAACCGCAGGGGGAGCGTCAGCGGGGGCTCGTGCCACCGCGCGGGCTGTGTCTTGTCCTTTGTCATGCGCAAGCACCGCTTTTCTCGCAACGGACGGAGCCTCGGCAGCTCCCATGGGTCCGCCACTGATGCTGAGTCCTGCGTCCGGGCGTTACTACACCGTTTGCCGGACGTTTGGGACGCTTCGCCATTACGGTCTGTTCCGTCCACAACGGCTCACGGAGCAGACTGTGAATCACGCACTGCGTCGCGCCATGGCGACTGCCAAGATGACCGAGATACAGCTCGCAGGACTGTGTGGAGTCGACGCGAAGACAGTGGGGCGGTGGATCACCGAACCCAACCGCGTTCCCTACGCCCGCCACCGATGGGTGGTCTGCGAGGCTTTAGGAGAGGAGGAAGGGAACTTGTGGCCCAACGCGATCCGTGCGGCGCTAGCCACCGGGCCTGACCGGGAGATAGTTCAGGTCTTCCCCTACCGCTCGGCAGCTCCCGCCAGTCTGTGGCGCTCGCTGGTGACGAAGGCGCAGCGCGAGCTGGTATTCGCCGGATACACCAACTATTTCCTGTGGCTTGAGCAAGCCAACCTGGCCGGCGCCCTGCACCGCAAAGCGCAAGGAGGTTGCCGGATTCGATTCCTCGTCGGCGATCCGGACAGCCCCGTCACCGCTGCTCGGGAGGCCGAAGAGGGCGTTCCACTGACCCTCTCGACCCGGATCGCGGTGACTTTGAGCGAACTGGAGAAGCTGCGTGACGTGAACGGCATCGAGAGCCGGTTCGAGACGGGTCACGTGAACCTGTCGGTCTTTCGCTTCGATGACGAGATGATCGTGACACCGATTCTGGCGCGCGCGGTGGGTCACGATTCGCCGATGTTGCATCTACGGAGGCGTCAGGCGGACGGCATGTTCGACCGTTTCTCGGCACATGTCGAGGAGCTGTGGAGCCGGGGCCGCGCTATCAGGGAGACGAGTGCCGATGGCCAGGCGTGACTACGAGGATGATCCCGAGGCGCCGAAGGCGAACAGCCTGGTGCCGGCGGCTTCCGCCGTGGTGGTGGACCGCGACGGGCGGGTGTTGTTGCAGCGCCGGGCCGACAACGGGATGTGGGCCCTGCCGGGCGGGAAGATGGAACTCGGCGAGTCCATCGGCGACTGCGCGGTCCGGGAAACCTTGGAGGAGACCGGGATCACCGTCGAGATCACGGGCATCGTCGGCACGTACACGAACCCGGGCCATGTCTTCGCCTACGACGATGGCGAGGTCCGGCAGGAGTTCTCCATCTGCCTCCTGGCCAGGCCCACCGGCGGCACTCCGCAGGCGTCGGACGAGTCGTTCGAAGTCGCCTGGTTCACCCCTGAGGAAGTCGACGGCCTCCCGATGGTGCCGAGCATCCGCAAACGCCTCACCGACTGGCGAGCCGGCCAGGGCCCGGCGATCCGCTGACCGAGGAGCGATCAGATGAGTGGTCAGGACGCCGGCCAGGGGCCAGTAGAGCCCAGCGGCGGTGGCTTGCAGTCGTTCAAACCCTTGCGGCGACACGGTATTCAGCGGCTCGCTCATGAGCGGTGGGGTTCAGGCCGGTCCATCTGGTCCGCCGATACCGATGACCGCGAGCTCGTGGTCGATCAGGTGGAAGTGCGCGAAGAAAAGGTGAGTGGTCGTATGGCGGCGGCCCTGAGGGTTCTCGTGGGATCCCAGGTATGGGTGCGCAGCCGTCGGTACGTGCTCGATGGCAAGCCGGTGCTCATCGCGACCTCGTACCTACCGTCGGACGTCGTCGCCGGCTCGGCCATCACCCAGGTGGATACCGGCCCTGGCGGGATGTACGCGAGGCTGGCCGAGCTGGGGCACAAGCCCGTTCATTTCCGAGAGGAAATCCGGTCACGGATGCCTTCAGCCGTCGAGGCCGAGCGGCTCGCACTCTCCACGGGCATCCCGGTCATCCAGGTCGTCCGCACCGCGTTCGCTGGAGGAGGCCGCGCCGTCGAGGTCAACGAGATGACTCTGGACTCCGCCTTGTACGTGCTGGAGTACGACTTCGACGCCTGAAGCCCAGAGAGCGGTCGGGTCGAGAGCGGGACGAGACCACCCGCGCCCGGCACCGTTTTGCCTCCGCAGGTGTGGAGACACCAAACCTTCCCTGCTGCCGCCGAAAGGGACCCCGCTAGTCCCGCAGCAGGCGGGTTTTCGCCAGGGTGAACTCCTCCGGGGTCAGAAGGCCCCGGTCGGTGAGGTCCGCGAGTTGGGTCAGCTCTGCCACCAGGGTGGGGGCCGGTGGGGGTTCCGGGGGTGACGGCCGGGTGAGGGGCTGCGCCTGCTCCCGGGAGGGGCCCGGCTCGCCGAACGGCTGCGGTTCCGGTTCCGTCCCCAGTGCCGCCTCCAGTTCCTCCCCCACCCCCTCCGCCGCCGCCCACTCCGGCCCCGCCTCCTCCGGCTCCGCCCACCCCGGCCCCACCCCCGCCGGCTCCGCCCACTCCGCCGCGCCCGCCGCCCGGCGGAGCAGGCCGCGCAGGAGGGGGTGGCCCGGGGGGCGGGTCGCCGCCGACACCGTCGCGCCGACCGGCCGGATGAACATCACGCCACCCCCACTCGCTCCGCCGGGATCCGGACCGAGCCGGCGATCCGCCCGCCCGCCGCCCGTACGGCCACCGCCGCGTCCTGCGCCCACACGTGCTCGACCACCAGGAGCAGCGCGCAGCTGCCCCGTTCCAGCAGTTCGGCGGCCTCCCGTACGTCCTCCGGGCCGATCAGGCGGGCCACGTCGCGGCCCGCCAGGAGGCCCCGTAGCTCGACGTACTCGTCGAACTCCGCCGCCGTCACCTCGCCCCCGGCCGTCTTCGTCGCCACGAGGCCGTCGATCAGGCGGACCACCCCGGTCTTGCGCAGTCCCGTCACGGCCGCGACCGCCGGTACCCGGAGCTGCTCCTCCGGGAAGGCGAGGACGATGAATTCCACAGGTCCCATGAGCCGGGGCTCCCTATTCCTGACCGTATTCCTGACCGTTTCTGACGACTCTTCGGCACACTATGGCATAAGCGGACATACCATCCCTCTCCTTGCTACGTTTCCCCGTATGACCGCTCTGACGGCGAAGGTGACGGAGCCCGCTCCGCCCCCGCCCCCCGAGATCCGGGCCGCCAAGCGGCGCGGCATGGAGCTGGCGCTGCTCGTCGGCGCGGTCCTGATCTCCGTACTCGGTCACCTCTACGTCGGCCTCGCCGCCCCCGGCCACGTCGCCCGGCCCGCCGACCGCTACGCCGCCGGGCTCGGCGGGGCCGCGCTGCTCGCGCACCTCGCCGTCCGGCTGCGCGCCCCGTACGCCGACCCGCTCCTGCTGCCGATCGCGGTGCTGCTCAACGGCCTGGGCCTGGTGCTGATCCAGCGGCTCGACCTCACCACCCCCGGCGCGGCCGGCGCGGCCGACCAGCTGCGCTGGTCGGCCCTCGGGGTGGTCCTCTTCGTCCTGGTCGTGACGGGCCTGCGCGACCACCGCACGCTCCAGCGGTACGCGTACCTCTCCGTCACCGTCGCGCTCGCCCTGATGCTGGTCCCGGTCTTCTTCCCGGCGGTCAACGGCGCCCACATCTGGATCCGGTTCTCCGGCCTCTCCTTCCAGCCGGGGGAGTTCGCCAAGATCCTGTTCGCCCTGTTCTTCGCCGCCTACCTGGCCGCGAACCGCACCGCCCTCGCGCTCACCGGCCGCCGGCTCTTCTGGAAGCTGCGCCTGCTGCCCGGCCGCGTCCTCGGCCCGATCCTGGCGATCTGGCTGCTCAGCGTGGGCGTGCTGGTCCTGGAGCGGGACCTCGGGACCTCGCTCCTCTTCTTCGGCCTCTTCGTGATCATGCTGTTCACGGCCACCGGCCGGATCGGCTGGATCGCCATCGGGCTGGCCCTGGCGGCCCTCGGCGCGTACGCCGTCGGGACCTTCGAGCCCCACGTGCACGGCCGCGTCGACGACTGGATGAATCCTTTCGCCTCCATCCAGCGCGGCGACGGACCCGGCCAGCTCGCCCAGTCCCTCTTCGCCTTCGCCGCCGGCGGCCTCCTCGGCGCCGGCCTCGGCCACGGCCAGTCCTTCCTCATCGGCTTCGCCGCCAAATCGGACTTCGTCCTCGCCACCGCCGGCGAGGAGCTCGGCTTCGTCGGCCTCTCCGCGATCCTGCTCCTCTACGGGCTCCTCGTCTCCCGGGGCTTCAGCGCCGGACTCGCGCTGCGCGACCCCTTCGGGCGGCTGCTCGCCACCGGGCTCGCCTCGATCGTCTCCCTCCAGGTCTTCGTCATCGCGGGCGGCGTGACCGGCCTGATCCCGCTGACCGGCATGGCCATGCCCTTCCTCGCCCAGGGCGGCTCCTCCGTCGTCACCAACTGGATCATCGTCGCGCTGCTGGTCCGGCTCAGCGACAGCGCCCGCCGGCCCCGCCCGGACGAGGAGGCCGCCGGGTGATCCGCTACATCCGCTGGTGCGCGTACTTCTGCGCCCTGCTGCTCCTGGCCCTGCTGGTCAACGTGGGCCGCGTCCAGGTCTGGGAGGCCGCCGCGTACGGCGCCAACCCGGCCAACAAGCGCCCGGCCGTCCAGCGGTACGCCGAGCCGCGCGGCGACATCCTGGTCGACGGCCGGCCCGTCACCGGCTCCCGCGACAGCGGCCAGCTCCTGCGCTACGAACGGACGTACACCGACGGCCCCCTCTACGCGCCCGCCACCGGCTTCTCCTCCCAGACGTACGGGACCAGCTTCGTCGAGCGCGCCGAGGACGCCGTCCTCTCCGGCACCGACCCCGGGCTCTCCGCCTTCCCCCTCTGGTACGAGCTCTCGCGCGGCCGCCCCGGCGGCGGGAACGCGGTGACCACCCTGCGCGCGGCCGTCCAGCGGGCCGCCTACCGCGGACTCGGCGGCAAGCGCGGCGCCGTCGCCGCCCTCGACCCGGCGACCGGCCGGATCCTCGCCCTGGTCAGCAGCCCCTCGTACGATCCCGGCCTGCTCTCCGGCACCGGTACGCGGGTCAAGGCGGCCTGGCAGCGGCTGAACGCGGACCCCGCCAAGCCGATGCTGAACCGGGCGCTGCGCGAGACCTACCCGCCCGGCTCCACCTTCAAGATCGTGACGGCCGCCGCCGCCCTCGACGCGGGCGTGGTCACCGACGTCGACGCCCCCACCGAGACCCCCGACCCGTACCCGCTCCCCGGCACCAGCACCCTGCTGCCGAACGCGGGCACGGGCTGCCAGGACGCCTCCATGGCGGAGGCGGTGCAGTTCTCCTGCAACACGGTGATGGCGAAGATCGGGGTCCAAGTGGGCCTGCGCCGGATGGTGGCGGCGGCGGACCGGTTCGGGTTCAACGACGCGGGGCTGCGCGTGCCGTCCTGGGTGTCGCGCTCGAACTTCGACACCGACATGAGCCCCGACCAGCTGGCGCTGTCCGCGATCGGGCAGTTCAACACCACCGCGACCCCCATGCAGATGGCGATGGTGGCGGCGGCGGTCGCCAACGGCGGCGAGCTGAAGGCCCCCCACCTGGTCGACCGCACCACGCAGGACGACGGCTCCCAGGTCCGCCGCACCGCCCAGCGCACCCTGGGGCGGGCGATGAGCCCGGGCACCGCGCTGCGGATGCAGGAGCTGATGGTCAAGGTGGTGGAGAACGGTACGGGGCGCAACGCGGCGATCCCGGGCGCGGTCGTCGGCGGCAAGACGGGCACGGCCCAGCACGGCGTCGGCAACGCGGGGACCCCGTACGCCTGGTTCATCGCCTGGGCCCGCGCCGAGGCGGCCCCGCAGCCGGGGGTGGCGGTGGCGGTGGTGGTCGAGGACGCGTCGGCGGTGCGCGGTGACATCAGCGGAAACGGGGCGGCGGCCCCGATCGCCCGCGAGGTGATGCGGGCGGCCCTGGCGGCGGAAGCGCAGCCGCCGCGCTGAGGGACACCGTAAAGCCGGGTGGTACGCCGACCGTTCCGCCGACCGCCATGCGAGCCGCGCCGCCGACCCTTCCGCCAACCGCTAAGCCCCGCCCCCCTGTTCCGACTCCGCCCCCTCCTGGATCGCCTCCGCCACCTCCGCGACCCGTTCCCGCTCCTCCGACGCGAACCGCTCCCGGTCCAGGGCTTCCGCGATCTCCTCGTCCTGGCTCATCAGCGCGTCCAGGTTGGAGTCGCCCATCTCGAAGACCCCCATGTCCAGGTAGGCCTTCTGGAGCCGCTCCCCCCACAGCCCGATGTCCTTGACGCACGGCACGATCCGGCTGAACAGCAGCTTCCGGAACAGCCGCAGGAACTCCGACCGCTCGGTGAACTCCGCCGCCTCGTTCCGCGGGATCCCGAAGTTCTCCAGCACCTCCACCCCGCGCAGCCGGTCGCGCATCAGGTAGCAGCCCTCGATCACGAACTCCTCGCGCTCGCGCAGTTCGGCGTCCGTGAGCTGCTTGTAGTAGTCCCGCAGCGCCATCCGCCCGAACGCCACGTGCCGGGCCTCGTCCTGCATCACGTACGCCAGGATCTGCTTCGGCAGCGGCTTGTCGGTGGTGTCGCGGATCATCCCGAACGCCGCCAGCGCCAGCCCCTCGATGAGCACCTGCATGCCCAGGTACGGCATGTCCCAGCGGGAGTCGCGCAGGGTGTCGCCGAGCAGCCCCTGGAGGCTGTCGTTGACCGGGTAGAGCATCCCGATCTTCTCGTGCAGGAAGCGCCCGAAGATCTCGGCGTGCCGGGCCTCGTCCATGGTCTGGGTGGCGGAGTAGAACTTGGCGTCCAGGTCCGGCACCGACTCCACGATGCGCGCCGCGCACACCATCGCGCCCTGTTCGCCGTGCAGGAACTGGCTGAAGTTCCAGGCGGTGTAGTGCCGGCGCAGTTCGCCCTTGTCCCGGTCGCTCAGCTTGGCCCAGTGCCGGGTCCCGTACAGCGTCAGGACGTCGTCGGGGGTGCCGAGGGGGTCGTACGGGTCCACCTCGATGTCCCAGTCGATGCGCTTGGCGCCGTCCCACTGCTTGTCCTTGCCCTTCTGGTAGAGCGCGAGGAGCCGTTCGCGGCCACCGTCGTACTCCCAGCTGAAGCGGGCCGCGCCGGAGGCCGGTACCTGCCAGACGCCCTCGCCCGGGGGTGTGGTGTAGAGCTCGTGCGTCGACACTGACGCCTCCTCGACTGCCGTACGGGACTCGGTGGTTGGCAGCGTCACACGTTGGTAGACGCGGGGTCAACAAGTCGTGCGCAGGGGATTGACGACCTTGCTGACAAGCAGTCTCATAAGAGGTGACCGCAGGTAACCCGACCGCGAGGTGCCCGAAGCCATGACGACCGTGACGCAGCGAGACGCGCTGAGGGACGCCCTCGGCCCGCTCAAGGACCGCGAGCAGATCGCCGAACGACTGCTGGAGTCCTCCGCCAAGCACTCCTTCGACCCCGACACCGAACTGGACTGGGACGCCCCGCCGATCGAGGGCAAGTACTACTGGCCGCCCGAGCTGCTCTCGCTCTACGACACCCCGCTGTGGAAGAAGATGGGGGAGGAGCAGCGCATCGACCTCTCCCGCCACGAGGCGGCAGCGCTCGGCTCGCTCGGCATCTGGTTCGAGATCATCCTTATGCAGCTGCTGGTCCGCCACATCTACGACAAGTCGCTGACCAGCAACCACGTCCGCTACGCGCTCACCGAGATCGCCGACGAGTGCCGCCACTCGATGATGTTCGCCCGCATGATCCGCGAGAGCGGCACCCCCGCCTATCCCGTCTCCCGGGTCAACCACAACCTCGCCCGCATCCTCAAGACGGTCTCCACCACCCCCGGTTCCTTCGCCTGCACCCTCCTCGGCGAGGAGATCCTCGACTGGATGCAGCGCCTCACCTTCCCGGACGAGCGGATCCAGCCGCTGGTGCGCGGCGTCACCCGCATCCACGTCATCGAGGAGGCCCGGCACGTCCGCTACGCCCGCGAGGAACTGCGCCGCCAGATGCTGACGGCTCCGCGCTGGGAGCAGGAGCTCACCCGGGTCAGCTGCGGCGAGGCGGCCCGCGTCTTCTCCCTCGCCTTCGTCAACCCGCAGGTCTACGAGAACATCGGCCTGGACCGGCGCGAGGCCGTCGCCCAGGTCCGGGCCAGCGGACACCGCCGCGAAGTGATGCAGACCGGCGCCAAGCGGCTCACCGACTTCCTGGACGACATCGGCGTGATGCGTGGCGTGGGCCGCCGGCTGTGGAAGAGCTCCGGCCTGCTGGCCTGAGCGGGGCCGTTGGCGGGCCGTTGGCGGGCAGGGCCCGAGCCGGGGCCGGCCGCGGGGGCGTCGTCTACCCTGCGTGCATGACCGTACGCGCGTACCGCAGGCTGAGCGTCGAGGAGCGGCGGGCCCAACTCCTCGACGCGGCCCTGTCGCTGTTCGCGCACCGGGCGCCGGAGGAGGTCTCCCTGGACGACGTCGCCGAGGCCGCCGGGGTCTCGCGCCCGCTCGTCTACCGGTACTTCCCCGGCGGCAAGCAGCAGTTGTACGAGGCCGCCCTGCGCTCCGCCGCCGACGTCCTCGAACTCTGCTTCGCCGAGCCCCAGCAGGGCCCCCTCACCCAGCGCCTGTCCCGGGCCCTGGACCGCTACCTCGCCTTCGTGGACGAGCACCACACCGGCTTCTCCGCCCTCCTCCAAGGCGGCAGCGTCGTCGAGACCTCCCGTACGACGGCCACGGTCGACGGGATCCGCCGCGCGGCGGCCGAGCAGATCCTGGTCCACCTCGCCGCCCCGAGCCCCGGCCCCCGGCTGCGGATGATGGTGCGCACCTGGATCACCGCCGTCGAGGCGGCCTCGCTGATCTGGATCGACGAGGGCCGGCAGCCGGAGGCCGGGCAGCTGCGCGACTGGCTGCTGGACCAGTTCATCGCGCTGCTGACCGCCACCGCGGCCACCGACCCCGAGACGGCCGCCGCCGCCCGGGCCGCCCTGGCCCTGGAGTCGGCCGACGGCCCGGTCGGCGTCCTCGCCCGGCGCGTGATCCCCGTGGTCTCCGAGGCGGCCCACCTGCTGTGACACTGGTGGGGTGAGAAGCGAACCGACCCCCTTCGAGGGCGGCCCGATGGACGGCCGGGTCCTCCCGATCCTGCTCGGCCCGACCGGCCACCCGCCGAAGTGGTACGAGATCCCCGTCCCGGCCCCGGACGGCGGCCCCCCGACGGTCCTGCTGTACGAGCGGGTCCCGGCGGGCTACTCGAAGCGCCTCGGCCTCCAGAAGGGCTGGAAGTACGCCTTCACCCCGACGGGCGAGAAACCGAAGCCCCGCTGGCCCTGGACGAAAACCCCGAAGGCGTAGCCGGGGCGGGGCGGGGGCGGCCCGGCCCCAGTTCAGCCCCGGCAGGGCTCGACCCCAGGGCTCGGCCTCCCGGTTCAGCTTCCTGGGTTCAGCCCCCCTGGGTTCAGCCCCGGGGCTCGGCTCCCGAGTTCAGCTTCCCGGGCTCGGCTCCCAGGGCTCGGCCTCCCGGTTCAGCCCCGGGCTCGGCTCCCGGGCTCGGCCCTCCCGGGCTTGGCGCCCAGGTTCAGCTTCCTGGGTTCGGCTTCCCGGGCTAGGCCTGCCCGGCTCGGCGCTTTCGGGCGCGGCCCTCCCGGACTTGGCTCCCGGATTCGACCCCTGGGCTCGGCCCTGCCGGGCTCGGCTCCGAGCTCGACCCCTGGGCTCGGCCCTGCCGGGCTCGGCTCCGAGCTCGACCCTTGGGCTCGGCCCTGCCGGGCTCGGCTCCGAGCTCGGCCCCTGGTGCTCGGCCCCTGGTGCTCGGCCCCCCGGGCTCGGCCTCCCGGGTTCAGCCCCCCGGGCTTGGCTCCCGGACTTGGCCCCTGGGCTCGGCCCTCCCGGGCTTGGCTCCGCGGGTTCAGCTCCCCGAGCTCGGCCCCCGGTCTCGGCCCCCGGTCTCGGCCCCCGGGTTCGGCCCCCGAATTCAGCCCCGGGCTCCGCCCCCCGCTCACCCCCCGGAGGGCACCGGCAGGGTCAGTACCGCCAGGGCGCCGCCGCCTTCCGCCCGGCGGAAATCCAGTCGTGCGCCGATCGCCTCCGCCTGCCCCACCGCGATGGTCAGCCCCAGCCCGTGGCCCTTGCCGCCGCTGCGGAACCGTTGCGGTCCGTGGGCCAGCAGGTAGTCGGGGAAGCCGTCGCCGTGGTCCCGTACGGTCACCACCGGCCCGTCCACCGTCACCACCACCGGCCCGCGCCCGTACGTGCGGGCGTTCGCGACCAGGTTCCCGAGCACCCGCTCCAGCCGCCGCCGGTCCGTCTCCACGTGCGCGTCCCGTACGACGACCACCTCCACCTCCGGGCCCGCGGAAGAGGCCCCGGCCGCCGCCGCCGACCCCACCGCCCGCACCACCCGGTGCGCCAGCCGCCCCAGCTGGTGCAGATCGGTGTCCACCCGTTCGCTCCCGGAATCCAGCCGGGAGATCTCCAGCAGGTCCTCCGTCAGCTGCCGCATCGTGCGGACCCGCTCCCGTACCAGCTCCGTCGGCCGGCCCTCCGGCAGCAGCTCCGACGCCGCCTGCAGACCGGTCAGCGGTGTGCGCAGCTCGTGCGCGACGTCCGCCGTGAACCGCTGCTCGCGCAGCAGCTTCGCCTGGAGGGTGCCGGCCATCGTGTCCAGCGCCCCCGCGACGGTCGCGACCTCGTCCTGGTGCCGCGAGGGGTCCTCCGCCCGCGGATCGGCGACCCGCGCGTCCAGGTCACCGCCGGTGATCCGGCGGGCGACCGTCGCCGTCTGGTGCAGCCGCCGCGTCACCCGGGACACCGCGAAGGCGCCCACCAGCAGGGTGCCGCCGAGCGCCAGCAGCGAGGAGCCGATGATCGCGTTGTCCAGGCCCCGGATCGTGCGCGCGCTCTGCCCGTAGTCGACGGCCGTGGCCAGCGCCCGCCCGTCCGCCGGACCCGCCGCCCACATCAGGGGCTCGCCCCGGTAGTCCGCCACGACCGTCCCGCGCTGCCCGCTCACCGCGAGCGCCCGCAGCCGCGGCGGCAGCCCGGCGGGGTCGAGGCCGGAACCGCGCGGCAGGCTCTCGCCGGCCGCGTACGCGTGGGCGGCGTTGCTCAGCCTGGACAGCGCCTTGTCGCGGGCGCTCGCGACGGTCTGCCGGGTCACCTGGACGTGCACGAGCACACCGACCACCGCCGCCAGCGAGCAGCACATCACCACGATGAAGCACGCCGACTTCCAGGTCAGCGACGCCGTCCACGCGGGCAGCACCCGCCTCACCGGGCCTCCCCGGCCCAGGCTCCCCGGCCAACCCCCGGGCCGGTTCCGGCTCCGGACCCCGGGCCGGCCGTGGACCCCGGCGGCGCGGGTATCCGTTCGATCTGCTCCCGCACCGGCAGCATCGTCCTCTGCCTGTCGTCCCAGGACCAGGCGGTGATCAGCTCGTAGCCCGGGTTCCCGCTCGGCACCCGCAGGACCACGTCCCGCCCGGCCAGCTCCACCGCGATGACGGTCTGCGTCGTCGCCATGATCCGGTTGAGGCGGCCGTCGGGATCCGCCGTGTAGACCCGTACGGACATCATCTTGTCGGGGAGCTCGACGCCCACCACGACCTCGTCCTTGCCGTTGCCGGTGAGGTCGCGGTAGTACGGCGCGAGCACCGGGCACTTCCCCGGCTCCTCGCCCGCCGACCCGCACGCCCTGATGGCGTCGGCCGTCTCGGCCGGCATCCCGTCCGGCCCGGTCACCGTGTCCGGATGCGCCCGCAGCTCGGCCTGGACGAGGGCCACCGGATCGACGCCGTGCACGTTCTCGTCGGAAACCTTCGGCAGGCCCTGTACGTAGACGGGCGGAGCGCCCCCCGGATCGGCGGGCGGCACCTCGGCACCCCGGCGCTGCGGCCACAGGTGTACGGGCCCGCTCGCGGTCGGGGTCGGCCCGGCGGCCACGAGCCCGCCGGTGTTGCCGCACCCCGCCAGCAGGGGCAGCGGCAGCAGGGCCAGGAGCAGCGCGGCAGCCGGGCGCAGCGGTGGGTATCGCATGGTGAAGGGCCCTCCTCTGCGCGGCGCACGGTCCGGCTGCGGTTGATGTCCGTCAACCTTATGCAGAGGTACGTCCCTTTTGCCGACCCGTCCGGCGGCCGGACACGGAGGCACGGACACGGAGGCACGGGCGCGGCCCCGGGGGCCTGCCCCGGACCCGGCCCCCGGCCGTCAGCCGTCGGTGCGTCCGCGCCGCAGCATCGCGAAGCCCATCCCGGCCGCGCCGACGGCCGCGATCCCGCCGCCCGCGGCGAGCAGCAGCACGCCCTCGCCCGGCCCGTCGGCGAGGGAGTCCAGCCGCAGCGCCTGCGCGGTACCGGTACCGGCGGTCCGGTGGTCGTCCTCCACGGCGGCAGCGGGCAGCACCCGACCGCCCCCGGCGCCCCCGCCCCCGTGCCGGGTCCCCGTCTTGTGCCCGTCACCGGCCACCGCGTGGGAGCCGCCCTCCGGGAGGGTCTCGCCGATCCAGGAGGACAGCCGCCCGTCGGGCCGCAGCGCGGTGTGCAGTTCGCCGGTGGTGCCGAAGCCGGTGTAACCGTCCCGGCTGCTCAGCGTCGCCACCGTGGCGCCCGCGCGCAGGATTTCGGCCTGGTACGCGCCCTTCGCGACCCGGTACACGTTCGCCGTCGAGAGGCCGTCGGCCAGGGAGAGGCTCTTGACCAGCGTCCGCTGTGTCCCGGAGGCGGCCGGCACCCCCTCGGCGAGCGCCGCGCCCGCGGGCAGCGCCAGCAGACCGGCCGCGCAGGCGGTCACGACGATGGCGCGAACGGCGGAGCGGCGGCTGACGGTACTCACGGGGATCCTTCGGTACGGGCTTGGTCCGGGCGGGCCCGGCGGGTCCCGGGGCGTCCGGGCGCCACCAACGTAGGCCCCGGCCGTTGCGGTACAGCGGTGGCCGTGTAACAGGATGGCCGCAAGGAGCCGACGGAGCTGTTACACCACCGAGGGATTGCCGTGGACGCCCCCGGCTGCTCCCATGGACGGCGGGGGTGAGGCCGATGCGCGGACTCAAGGTGGTGCCGGGCGGCCGGCCGGGCCGCGGCCGGCTCTACGTCAACCGGGCCGACGGCCGGGCGGTGGCCTGGTACGACCGGCGGACCAACCGGATCAGCGTCCTCGCCGACGACCAGCGCGAGGCGGTGCTGGCGGCCCTGCGCCCGTACCTGACCGGCGACTGGACCATCGGACCGCCCCCCGTCCCCACCGCCGCCGACCTGCGCCGGCTCACCCTCCCGCCCGACCAGGACCTGGCCCCGAACCGCCCGGGCGAGCGGCTGCTGGGCGAATTGGCGTACGGATCACCGGGCAGCCGGACCCGGCACCGGATGCGGCTGGAGCTCCAGGCGCGGGAACGGGTGGGGGCCGAGCTGGACGCCCTGGAGGAGGCGGACTGGCGGGTCCTGCACGACGTCCCGCTGCCGGGCCTCGGGGTGCTGGACCACCTGCTCATCGGCCCGCCCGGCGTCCTCGCGGTCCGTACGGTCGCGGGCCGCCGCCAGCGCGTCCGCGTCGGTGACCTGCTGCTCACGGTGGGCCGGGCCGACCCCGCCCCCGATCCCCGCTGGATCCGCAGCGCGGCGGCCTGCGCGGCCCGGGTGCTGAACGCGCAGGTCACCCCGGTGCTCGCGCTGGCCGACGCCGCGCGCGTCGAGGTGGCCCCGACGGTCCGGGACGTCCTCGTCCTCCAGCCCCCGACCGCCGCCGCCACCGTGATGGCGTCGCCCGCCACCCTCAAACTCCCCGACGTCGAGGCCCTCTTCGCCCTCGCCCGGGCGTATCCGGAGTGGTCGGGCCGCTGAGCGCGGGCGGGCCCGGGATCAGGCGGAACTCCGCTTGCGGGGCGCGGCCTTCTTCGCGGCGGCCGAGGCGGACCTCCCGCCGGCCGCACCGGACTTGGCGGTGGCCTTCGCCGGCGCCTTCGCGGCCGACTTCGACGTGGACTTGGCGGTGGCCTTGGAGGTGGACTTCACGGTCGCGGACGTGGACGTGGACGCGGTCTTGCCGGCAGCCGACGACTTGGCCGTGGAGGCCGTCTTCCGCCCGGCGGCGGCCTTCTTCCCGGCGCCCGTCGACGCCGTCGACGCCGTCGACTTCTTCCCGCCCACCGCCTTCGGCGCCGTCGCGGACCGGGCCGGCGCCTTCCGCCGGATCGGCGTCACCTCGGCCCCTCCCGCCGCCTCGCCGCCCTCGCCGCCGTCCCCGCTTCCGTCCCCGCCCGCGTTCCCGGACCGCGACGCCTTGGCCGCCCGTACGCTGTTCTCCAGCGCCGCCATCAGGTCGATGACCTGCCCGCCGGCCGGCTCAACCACCGCCTCCGACGGTTCGAACCCGTCGCCCGACTTCGCCGCCAGCATGGACTCCACGGCCTCCCGGTAGTCATCGTGCAGCGAGTCCATCTCCACCTCCCCGAGGGTGGCCATCAGTGCGTCGGCCAGGTCGAGTTCGGCCTCCCGTACGCTCACCGACCCTTCCGGGGCCACGCCCTCCGGCTCGCGGATCTCGTCCGGCCAGAGCAGTCCGTGCATCGCGATCACGTCGTCGACGACCCGCAGCATGCCGAGCCGCTCCCGCCCCCGCAGGGCGTACTTGGCGATGGCCACCTTCCGGCTCCGCTTGAGCGCCTCCCGCAGCAGCGTGTACGGCTTGGCCGCCGTGGCGCCGTTCGCGGCGAGGTAGTACGCGGCGTCGATCTGGAGCGGATCGATCTGGTCGGCGGGAACGAACGACACGATCTCGATCGTCTTCGCGGTGGGGATCGGCAGCCGCGCCAGGTCCTCGTCCGTGATCGGGATGATCGAGCCGTCCCCCTCCTCGTACCCCTTGCCGATCTCGGCGCTCGGCACCTCCTCGCCGTCGATCTCGCACACCTTGCGGTAGCGGACGCGGCCGCCGTCCTTGACATGGATCTGACGGAAGGAGATCGAGTGGCTCTCGGTGGCGTTCACGAGCTTGATCGGGATGCTGACCAAGCCGAAGGAGATCGCCCCATTCCAAATGGATCGCACGGTTCCTCCTGATTCGTGGCAATCTCATCGTATGACGCCGATCACCATGGTGGAGGGGCGTCGCATCGCGCTCAGCAACCTGGACAAGGTCCTGTATCCGGGGACCGGTTTCACCAAGGGCGAGGTGCTGCACTACTACGCCACCGTGGCGAACGCCCTCCTCGCGCACATCCACGACCGCCCCGTGTCCTTCCTGCGCTACCCCGACGGCCCGGACGGGCAGCTGTTCTTCACCAAGAACCCGCCGCCCGGTACCCCCGACTGGGTGAAAACCACCCCGGTGCCCCGCTCCGAGGACGAGCGCGCCGAACAGGTGGTCGTCTCCGACCTGCCCACCCTCATGTGGGCCGCCAACCTCGTCGTGGAGTTCCACACCCCCCAGTGGACCGCCGGCAGCCCGGCCCTCGCCGACCGGATCGTCTTCGACCTCGACCCCGGCCCGCCCGCCACCGTCGTCGAATGCTGCGCGGCCGCCCTCTGGCTGCGCGAGCGCCTCGCCGCCGACGGCCTGGAGGCCTACGCCAAGACCTCCGGCTCCAAGGGCCTGCACCTGGCCGTCGCCCTGGAGCCGACCCCGTCCGCCGACGTGTCCGCGTACGCGAAGGCCCTCGCCCAGGAGGCCGAAGCCGCCCTCCCCGGCCTCGTCGTGCACCGGATGGCCAAGGCGCTGCGCCCCGGCAAGGTCTTCGTCGACCACAGCCAGAACGCCGCCGCCAAGACCACCGCCGCCCCCTACACCCTGCGCGCCCGCCCCGACCCGACCGTCTCCGCCCCCATCTCCTGGGCGGAGGTCCAGTCCTGCCGCACCCCCTCCGACCTGGTCTTCCTCGCCGACGACATCCCACCCCGCCTCTCCCGCGACGGCGACCTCCTGGCCCCCCTGACGGACCCGTCCCACGCACGGAGCCTGCCGTGATCCGCGGCAGTTCCCCGGGCAGCTCCCCGGGCAGCTCCCCGGAAGTGCTCCTCCACCCGCCCCTCGACGTCATGCGCCCGCGGCCGGCCGACGAGATCCCCACGCAGGACAGCGTGCCCGGAGGACTCCAGTACTCCCTGAAGCTGGACGGGTTCCGCGCGCTGGCCTTCGTCCTGGAGGGGGGAAGGGTGGTCCTGCAGTCACGGTCCGGGCGGGACCTCACCAAGGACTTCCCGCACGTCGCCGCGCACCTGGGGGAGCATCTGCCGCCCGGAGTCGTCCTGGACGGCGAGCTCTGCGCCTACCGCGAGGGCCGGCTCAACTTCACCGACCTGCTCCGCTCGCGCGCCGACCGCGAACGGTCCGGGGTGCCCGTCTACTACATCGCCTTCGACATCCTGGCCGTCCCGGGTACGGACGTCAGGAGCCTGCCCCTGACGGAACGCTGGGAACTCCTGGGCGCCGCCGTGGGCCAAGCCGAGCCGCCCCTCCAACGCGTGCTGGCCACGCTCGACGAGGAGACCGCGCAGCTCTGGTTCCGTGAGATGAGGTCGGTGGGTGTCGAAGGCGTCGTGGCGAAATGGCTCGCTTCGAGCTATCAGCCGGGGGAGACCTGGGCCTGGAGGAAGATCAGGCACTCCGACACCCGGGACGGCCGGGTCCTCGCCGTGTTCGGCCCGGAGCACCGCCCGTACGCCCTTCTCGTGGAGCTCTCCGACGGCCGGACCGTGAAGACCTCGCCGAGACTGACGGGCACGCAGGCACGGGAGGTCGGCGAATCCGTCCGCGGCCTCCTGGGCGGGCACACCGAACACCCCGACCACGGCCCCATGACCGCCCTGACCGACCCCGTCCCGGTCGAGGTCCGCGAAACGGCCGGCCGCCACGAAACAGCCAAGTTCGTCCGCGTCCGGTTCGAGGGGTGAGGTACCGCGTTCCGTGTCGCTCCCCCTCGGGGGCGTTCTTCAGGTTCTGGAGCCATGCAGCGGTGAGATGGGCGCCCTGCGGATCCTGATCACTCTTTGGGGAGGCCCGCCCGTCCAACAGCCTGGGGGTCCTTGGCCACCGCTCGCAGGGTCTCCCGGAACACGGTGTTGGGGACCGACATGTGGTGAGTACCCCCGGCTTCCCAAGGCGGTGCGTTTTGGCCCGCCTTCAGCACGTACTCACTGTCAAGGCCGGCGAGCATCTCGTGCAGGTCGGGGGCATAGTCGGCCAGAGCAGTGGCAACGGGGACGCGCAGCGCAGGGTCGAGGTCGAGCTTCTTCGATTGCCCGAAGCCGAGCGCGAAGAGGACGTCTTTCATGGCCTGCGCCTGTGCTTGAGTGTGACGGCCGGGTTCGCTGCCCGCAGTCGCTTTTGCGATGGCCTCTCCGAGTGCCGCGCAGCTCATGCCGGGGTGGACAGCCGCCCCCACCGACTTCCGTACGCTCGCG
Source organism: Streptomyces sp. NPDC102258 (assembly GCF_055584685.1). Lineage (NCBI taxonomy): Bacteria > Bacillati > Actinomycetota > Actinomycetes > Kitasatosporales > Streptomycetaceae > Streptomyces > Streptomyces sp. NPDC102258. Next base: position 232,015 of record NZ_JBVJLO010000004.1, on the reverse strand, counting down.
TCCTCGGCCAGGCCGTTGCAGGGTGGGGACGTCTCACGCCCGAGAAAGAACCACGCCGCGATGGTGCCCAGCAGCGCCAGGCCTAATCCGGCGGCGGCCCACGCCGGCGTGGACCCGAAGGTCCCCGACCCTCTGGGTGTCAGCGGACTCGTTGGGGCGCCCGTTCCGTTCAACCGCATGTCCACCTGACCCGACGCGTCAGCGTGCGACTGGTGCCAGTGCTGGTCGAAATCCCCCATGGTGCGCCTCCCCGTCGACCTTTAGTGATCATAGGCATGCCAACTGCACACGCGCCGAGGCCGCCGTGCCGGTGGCCGCCGGTCCTCCGCCAGGGGGCTGCTGTGGCTTGCCGCGGCTCGCCCGCACGGAGATCTGTAGCGCAGTGTCCGGTCGCGTTTGGCGGCCCGCACCACCGCTCTGCCGGAGACTCAGTCCTGCGGCTGCACGCCGGGCCCGTCGCGCTGTGCCAGGCGGGAGAGGACTTTGGCGTACACGATCGTCGCCGCCGCGGAAACGGACACTATGACCGCGAGTGCGAGGATGCCCAGCAGCGCGGGCCACTGGCGCAGCGGGTCGCGGCACCGAACGGCCCGGGTCGGCAGCTCGATCAGGGGGCCTCGGCACAGGGCTCTGTCCCCGAACTCGGGGCCGTAGTCGGCGAGCACGAGGAAGGCGAAACAACCCCAGATCGCCAGGGCCAGGAGCATCCACGCGATCGACCACGCCTCGATACGGCCTGCTGCCCGTCGCTCATGTTCGGCATGAGTCTGTGCGGCAGGTGCGGAATCGGGCGTTTGCGCGGCCGGAGCGTCGGCAGTCTTGTCTCCCCCTCTTGATCAACGGTGAACGGACGGCAGTTCATCACCCGCGCGGGCGCGGTGCGCCATCGGCCCCCTCTATCACCGTCCCAAGTCACCGCAAGGTCGGGTTGACCTCTGCGGTCGCCCGGAGGACACACAGAACGCAAGCGTCTACTGTGCGTGACTCTGCCGATGGTGAGGTCAGTGCGTCCCGCGACAGCCAGCACGAGGCTTCGGTGTGTCTCCCGTGCTGGACGGCAAGGTGGTGGTCTGGCACGCCGGGCGCACCGAGTTCGCGTTGGTCCAACGGCGCGCGGCGGCCACCACGGAGGCCCGGGGCCGCGGTGCTCGCGCGGTCCCTGCCCGCCTCGTACGCCGCCTTCGACGTGCTGGAGCTGGCCGGGGTCGACGTCCGGCCCCGGCCCTACGAGCGCCGCCGGGCACTCCTCGTCGACCTGCTCCTGCCGCTGGGCCCGCCGTTGCAGTCGGTGCCGATGACCACGGACCCGGAGCTGGCCGAGACCTGGTACGAGACCCTGCCCGCCAGCGGCGCCGAGGGCCTGGTCGTCAAACGGCTCGACGAGGCCTACCCCACCGGGCGGCGCGCCTGGCGCAAGCTCCGCCACACCGATGTCGCGGACGCGGCGGTGGTCGGCTTCACCGGCACCAGGCGACACCCGAAGGCACTGGTCCTGGTGCTGCCCGGAGACGATGACGAGGAGCCGCTGGTCTCAAGTCCCTTGACGGCGGGGCTGCGTACGGAGGTGGCGGCGGCCGTGGCGGGCCGTACCGGAACGGCCCCGGCCGCCGGGGGCACCGTCACCGCGATGGGTTTCGGCGCGGTGCCGTTCAGCCCGCTGGACCCGCCCCTGGCCGCCGAGGTCCGTCGTAGTTCGGCCCGGCATCCGCCGCCGGAGGTGCTGCGGCTGCGGACAGACCTCTGACCCGCGCCGCGGGCGGCGCGGGTCAGAGGCGGGGCCGTGGTCGGGGGCGGCGGGGCCGTCAGGCGTGGGCGCCGCGGCCCGCGTCCGGTGGGGCGCCGGGCTGGGCGTGGGGGCCCGGGCCCTCCTGCTGCGCGTAGCCGGATTCCCGCTCGGCGCGGGCCTCGTCCGGGTGGCTGTGGGTCCGGGACCCGAAGTTCCCGTACCCCTGCATCTCGTGCGGGCGCAGTCCGCCCTCCGGGAAATCGACGTACTCCCGCTCCTCGCGCACCTCGTGCACCGCCCCACCGTCGGGGAGGTGCGGCTGGGTTTCCGGGGCGGGAGGTGCGGGCTCGTGGTCGCGCACCCGCCTGCCCAGCATGAATCCGCCGAGCAGGACTCCGACGACGGCGAGCCCGACGACCAGGAACCACGCGATGTTGGTCAGTGTCCTGTCCAACGCGAGGGAGATCAGGGTCGTGTTCATACGTCCTATTTTCCCGCTTTTCGGCAGGATTCACGCAATCAATCGAAAAGAATCACCGCAGCGGACCGTCGGAGTCCCGCAGCCCCTGCGCCCCCCGCCCGCCCAGCACCCCGAGGATCTCGGCGCAGATCGCCAGGGCCGTCTCCGCCGGGGTCTTCGCCCCGAGGTCCAGCCCGATCGGCCCGTGCACCCGCGCCAGCTCCGCCTCCCCGGCCCCGGCGGCGACCAGCCCCTCCCGGCGCCGCGCGGTGGTCTTGCGGGACCCGAGCGCACCGACGTACGGGATCCCGAGCGCGAGCGCCGTCCGCAGGGCCGGTACGTCGAAGTCGGGCTCGTGGCTCAGCAGCACCAGGCAGGCCGCGTCCCGGTGCGCGGCCAGCACCTTCTCCGCCTCGGCCGCGCTCCCCACGACGACGGCCCCCCACCCCAGCAGCGCCGCCTGCGCCCCGATGACGTCGGCCAGCTCCCCGGACCCGCCGATCACCAGGTGCGGCGCCGACGGGTACGCCTCCACGAGCACCAGCCCCGACCCGTCGTACAGGGCGTCCCGCCCGGGCCGCCGGGTCCCCAGCAGCTCCCCGGCCCGCCGCTCGGCATCGTCACCCGGCGCCGCGCCGGCCCGTACGACCCGGCTCTCCGCCCGGTCGGCGCTCTCGTTCAGCCGGGTCACCAGCGCCACCCCGGCGCCCGTGCCGAGCAGCTCCCACCACCGCTCCGGGACCGCCGCCAGCGGCTGCAACAGCACCTCGGCCCGTCCGCCGCAGGTCAACCGGGCCGCGACGGCCTCATCCGCCCCGACGGACAGCGCGCACACCCGGGCCCGCCCGCCACCGCCGCTGCCGCCCAGCGCCGCCGCCTCGGCGACGAGCTCGGCGTCGAACACCCCCCGGTACAGCGCCCCCGCGCACTCGCCCCGCGCGTCCACGAGCACGGCCCCGGCCGGATCCCGCGGCCCGAACCCCTGCTCGGTCACCGGCCGCGCCAGGAACGCGACCCGCCCCTCGGCCACCCACCGCCGCGCGGTCTCCGCCAGCTCACGCATCCTCGCCACCCCATCCCGTACGTCTGCCGTTTCCCGCAAAGTGCCAGGTCAACGGCACAACGCGGCCTCGCCGACCACCCTACGCACGCCGCCGCCACCGGCCCACCCCCCGAACCCACAGAGCGGCCCAGCCCCCCTCGTACGGACCACCCGAACGGCGGACCGGAGGCCCGCTGGAGTGGCCTGTACGTCCTCACCACGCAGAATCGAGTGGGGAGGGCGACCGTTTCCCCGGGTGCGCCGCCGGACGGGGCCGGCGCGTGGGAAAGGGAGCCGACCGAACCGTGGAGACTCTCAGGCGCACGTTCCAGTCCCTGTCGGTGCGCAACTTCCGGCTGTTCGTCCTCGGGCAGCTGCTCTCCGTCACGTGCACCTGGATGATGGTCGTCGCCCAGGACTGGCTGGTGCTGGAGCTGTCCGGGGACTCGGGCACCGCGCTGGGCGTGGTGACCGCCCTCCAGTTCACGCCGGTGCTGCTGCTGACCCTGTACGGGGGCCGGCTCGCCGACCGCCACAGCAAGCGGCGCCTGCTGATGCTCGCCAACGGCGCGTCCGGGGTGCTCGCCCTGGCGCTGGGCCTGTGGATCCTCGTCGGCGACGTCCGGCTCTGGCACATCTGGCTCTTCGCCCTGGCCCTGGGCACCGTCAACTCGGTGGAGGCGCCCACCCGGATCTCGTTCGTCGGCGAGATGGTCGGGGGCGAACTCCTGCCGAACGCCTCCGCGATGAGCGCGGCGTACTTCAACACCGCGCGGGTCGTGGGCCCGGCGATCGCGGGCTTCCTCATCGCCCGCCTCGACGTCGCGGCGGTCGTCCTGATCAACGCCGTGAGTTACGCGGGTACGGTGATCAGCGTCGCCCTGATGCGCCCCGCCGAACTGCACCTCCCCGCGGCCCGGCCGGCCAAGCCCCGGGTCGTGGACGGTCTGCGCTACATCGGCGGCCGCCCCGACCTGCTGCTGCCCCTGGCGCTGGTCGGCGTCGTGGGCCTGGCCGGGTTCAACTTCCAGCTGACGCTGCCCCTGCTGGCCAAGACGGAGTTCCACACCGACTCCGCCGCCTTCGGCCTGCTCGGCAGCTCCCTCGCCGCGGGCTCCCTGCTGGCCGCCTTCGCCACCACGGCCCGCCGCGGCCGGCCCACGGCCCTGGTGGTGGCCGGCTCGGCCCTCGCCTTCGGCGCCACCGAGGCCCTCACCGGCCTGGCACCGACCCTGCCGACGGCGTGCCTGCTGCTGATCCTGACCGGCTTCACGATGATGTACTTCGCCCAGGCCTCGAACCACCGCGTCCAGCTCGGCTCCGACCCCGCCTACCGGGGCCGCGTGATGGCCCTCTACACGCTGATCTTCCAGGGCACGACCCCCCTGGGCGCCCTGGCCACGGGCCACCTGGCCGAATCCTGGGGCCCCCGCTGGTCCCTCACCACAGGCGGCCTCATCTCCCTCACGGCCGCCACCCTGACCCTGCCCCTGCTCCGCACCCTGCCCCCCACCCCGGAACCCAACGGGGGCTCCTGACAGCCGGGTTGACCGCACATACGCGAAGACCCCGTCTCAGCGAGGCGCTGATGGCGGGGTCTTTGGGCACTTCCTGCGAAGTGCCCCCGGCAGGATTCGAACCTGCGCACACGGCTCCGGAGGGCATCGGCGTGTACGGCGCGAAATCGCTCCGACCTGCACGGACACGGCAGGGGTTACTGGCCAGTCGTGGCTTCACACGTCATGGACACGCTCCCGTAGGCTAGTTGACTGAGCGAGGCGATGCTGCCAAAGGACGATCAGTCGACGGATGACTGAGCGTTGGGCGCCAGCTCGCCCGGACTGGCCATCACCCGACTGCGATGAGCTTCTAGTCGTTGGTGTTCGTTGCCTCTGTGGTATTAGAAGTCGATCGTTCCCTGGTGGCCATCGCCAGGCTTGGGGCGCGGAACTCTCGGCACCTTCGGCTCCTTTTTTGCCGACGCAGGAATAGGAAGAACCGAGCACTGTGTCAGCTCATCTACTCCGATCAACGGCCCCTCCGAGATTTCCTTGAGTAGGCGTGCCTGCTCAGGTTCCATCGCGACTAGGAGCCCGAGAACATTCAAAAGGTTCAAGAGCTCAATCGTGTACTCAGCAGGCCACTCTGGCGGCACGATGTCATTCAATGGCGTCTGACGCTCGACATCGGGATGGCGCTTGCGAAAGCCAAACCACTTTCGAACGACTTGGACGCCCCCAATTTTGTATTCCCAGACCTCGGGTGCGACGGGGGTGATTGCGCCCCCGCCAAGTATGAGTGCTTGGTTGCTTGCGTCGTAGGTCAAAGACTCGGGAAATCCGTGAGGGCTCTCACCAATTGCCTCGGGGTTTCTAGGCCTTTGTCCTTCGGGGAGGCGCGGCTCTGCCCGTGGTCGCCCTGCGGCCGCGTCCGCGTATCGCTCACCGTAAGTGTGCAGCCATATGACCCTCTTGCCGATATCGACAACTTCCTGCCACAGTGCCGGGTTTCTGGTGAGCGGTATGTGAACTCCGCGGGCGCTCAGCTGCTGCTGGTACCGATCGGTGTAGCCAGAGTGGCTTGCGCTCCCGGCGATGTATGCAAGCAGATCCTCGGAGCTGACCGAAAGCCCCAGAACGCTGGAGATCGTAGCCAGGAGGCCAGGCGCAACGTTCGGTTGCTGGCTCAGAGGGTCGCGATACAGCGGCATCACGCGCCCACCCTCGGTCCCCTTGAAATGATGCATGTCCGGAATGAGGTTAGTGAAGCTAACCGCAGGCCCGGAGCGCCCCGATTCTGTATGGAGCTCGGAAAGGAAGACCTGTCGATTGCTCTGGACGAAAAATAGCGAGGGGCGAGGGCGGTCGATAACGCGGCGGTCGGCGACAAGGTATTGCCGGTCGAAGGTCATCCGTCCGTAGCGTTGCACCTGCGGGGTCTCGTTCTCCTCTTCGGCCAGAGTTCCCTGCCACTCGCCTCCCGGCAAGGGCTGTTCCAGCTTGTCCGGGTGGCGATCCGCGGTGCTCTTCATCAATGCGGCCTTACGGCTCTTGGGCGCCTTGATGAGCATCTTCCAGCGCTTCTTAAGAATTTCCGCGCTCGGAGAGACTGGCCAACTACGGTTGTTCTTGTTCCCGGACGACGCCCATGGAAGCAAATCATCCAGAGAGGGCATGTTCGACCAGACTTCGCCAGCTGCAGGCTGGAAGGGATCCGTAAGAACATCAGAACATGTCTGCCAGGGTGAACCGTCCTCATGGCCGTCCAGCCCGAGGCCGGCGAGCCATGCAAATTTTTCGTCGCGGTGACCTTGGGGGGCGTCGAGCCTGCGTACTACCGCAGGGGTGTCGGGGTCTGGGTCTCCTCGGCGAACAAAGATCGCAATGCACACCTCCCGTTTGACGAGTGGGAAGACTCGGGTCCGGGCATTCGAGTATGGGCCCTCTGGTGTCAAACTGATGATCCATCCCTCGTCAGCCGACTTTCGGAGGTAGCGGCGCATCCCCGCAGTGCCTTCGCTATCCAGGAAGCCTGCGTTCGTAATGAATGCAATGACCCCCGAAGGGGAATTGGGTTGCCCCGTGGTAGTAATAACTTGATCAAACACTTTCCAGGTGGCCCAAGCCCAGAAGTGGATGTAGAGGTTATCCAAGGCGTGCCCGACTCTGTTAACACCCGGTGCGCGAAAGCGGTTCAGAATGGGTGGAAGGTTATTTCCGCCTCCATCGGATATCCACTTGCCTTGCCCTGCAGCCTTGGCGCCCCTTAGGTATGGCGGATTGCCGATTACCACCATGACCTTTTCTTCAGTCTTGATTTTGTTAGCTGCCCTTCGGTGTTGGGCGATAGCGTCATAGATGAAGCCAAGGTGCTGCTCGACGGCTGGATCGTCGAGAGTGTCCGCTACGTGCAGCCGAATTGCATTATCGGAGACCTCAGTCTGATGCGCCTTGAAGGCATGGCTAAGGCGCAGCTCGGCGACTGCGTAAGGGCCGGTTTGTTTCTCGAATCCTATAAGGCGGCCAGCGAGTTTACGTAGGAGGCCGGGCTTGAGGCCGCTGTCATACTCGCGCTCGATATCGTTGGCGACGCGGTTGATGACATTGATCAGGAAGGTTCCGGTTCCGGTGGCGGGGTCGACTACGGTCACGTCTTCGCTGCCGAAACCCTTGCTCTGTCCGAGTCGCTCTCGCAATATCTTGTCGGTGAAATCCACCATGAAGCTTACGACTTCATTCGGCGTGTAATAGGTGCCGGTGCTCTGGCGCAGTTTCGGATCGTAAGCGCTCAGGAAGCCCTCGTAGAAATGCAGATATGCGTCGCCACTGTCGTCCTTGAATAGGTCCGAGTCGACCTTGGATATGACCTGGACCATGATTCCGACTACGCCGCGCAGATCGTCCAAAGCGTCGTCGGTAAGGACGGCGAGGGCTTTGCCCATCAGCGAATGACTCTTGCCGAGCTTCCTTGCTGCTTCCGAGAGCGACAAGTCTTCTAGGTCGATGCCTTCAATCCTGGCTAGGAGTAAGGCGAAGGTGAGCGTCTGTGCGTACTGGTCAGCGAATGACTCTGGAGTGGCGTCAGGGAATAGCAGGTCTCGCCAGTTCTCTGCTAGCACCGTGAATGCTTGGGTCGTCTCTCCCCGAGCTTCGCGAGACAAGCGCTCGCGTACCTCATCCCGTAACAGTGCACACAATCCGGCGACCCGCTTCACCAAGTCGCTAAGGCTGCTCGGCTTGGCCGGAACCCACCCAAGGAAGAGGGCTACGAGCTGTTCGAATCGGTCGTCTGCCGGGGCGAAATTGTCTGAGCCGCGATCGAAGTTTCCCGCGAGTCGAGCTGCGGCGCCGATCTGAACGCCTCCACGGTATAACGCCCAGTCGTAGCCATCGGTGTAGAGGAGGTTGGGTAACGCCTTGATCTTTGTCCACTGTTCGTGGTCATGGCTACTGTTTGGCCATTTTGTCGGGTCGGCGCCTTTTCCAGGAGCCTTCAGCTCGACATGTCCGATTACCTTGCCGCCCACAGTGATAGCGAAGTCGGGGCGAGCGTTGAGTTTTTTGATTGTGTGCTGACCGTGCGCGATAAGGCCGACGTTCTGGCGTCTGGCCATTCCCCTTAGTAGTTGCTCGGTCGGTGCTGTCAGCGCTTCTTCCCTGCCGCTGTCTTTACCCCCAGCCCCCTGGAGTTTGGCCGAGATGTCTCGCCCGAACCTCAAGACAAGGTCAGCCACCGACTCTTTTGTCATTCCGTGCAGACCGTCGTCCACGTACGCCACCGTCAGCCCCCCGTCGCAGCAACTCAAGGCGATGATCGTACGAGCGCGGTGGGTGCTTAGTCGATCCGAAACGACGTGCGAGAAGGGTGCTTGAGGCGAAAATCAGCCACTCCGTGGCCGCAGGTTGGCGTTACGCCAGCAGGTGGGCATTCACCGCGCGAGCCTGATCGGCACACTCGATGAGTTCAACTACTTCGGTTGCTTCTGCTCGGAGGGTCTCCACACCCACGCAGTCGGCCACCAGGAGGCTCGGCTCGCGCCAGGCGATGACCACGCGGCGGATGGGGGAGCGGAGGATGAGCTGGGTGCACGTGAGGGGGCGGGACTTGCGTTCGGAGCAGGGTTCTAGCGTGCTGTACAGCGTGGCGCCGGGCAGGCGGGGGTCGTCCGCCAGGAGCTTGGCCAGAGCTGACTCCTCCGCGTGGACGTGGGCGTCCGTCTCGCGGGAGTAGCCGTTGGCGACCTCCGTGCCGTCGGCGCCCACGATGATGGCGCCGACGGAGAAGGCGCCCTCGGCTGGCGGGCACTTGCGGGAGAGTTCGATGGCCCGCTCCATCCAGGTCACATCGTCGGCGTGCGTCATGCGGAGCCCTCCTGCTTGGGCAGGTAGCGGAGAAGGACCACGTCGCCGATTGTGCTGGCCTCTGCCAGGTGCATGCGGCGGGTGGAGCCTCCGGGGTATGTGGCGGGGTTCAGGAAACGAGGGGCGCCCGGGTCGCCGACGACCAGCGGGGCGATGGCGAGGTGAATTTCGTCCGCCAGGCCCTGCGAGAGGAAAGCGGTGTGGATCTGGCCGCCGCCCTCCACCATCAGTCGCTCTATGCCGCGGGCTCCGAGGTCGTCCAGCAGGGCGCCGAAGTCGATGGCCGGCCCCGTGGAGACGACGTCCGCCAGGCCGGCGAGCCGCTTGCGGAGCTTCTCCTCGCCCGCGTCCGTGGTGTAGGCGAGCTTCTCGCCGCCGTGGTGCCAGAATTTCAGGTCGGCTTCCAGGTCTCCGCTCGCGGAGATGGTGACCTTCAAGGGGTAAGCGGGCTTGCCTGAGGCGACCCGCGCCGCGCGCCGCTCCTCGCTGTTCACCAGGAGCCGGGGGTTGTCGGACCGCATCGTGCCGGCGCCGATCAGGATGGCGTCCGACTCGGCGCGCACCTGGTCGACCCGGTCGAAGTCCTCGCTGTTGCTCAGCAGCAGACGTTCGGTGCTCGTGTCGTCGATGTAGCCGTCCACGGACGTGGCCACGCTCAGGAGGACGTACGGGCGGGGCATTGGGTCTCCTTCATGTGCTGGTCAGGGCGGAGGGAGCCTGTTCAGGCCTGGCGCAGTACTGCCTCGGTCAGAGCGTCCTTGAAGTCGCTCACGCCAGGGACCGTACGCCATTGATCAAGGGCGCCGTCGAGCTGGGCCAGCTCGCGCGAGATGCGGTCGGAGCCGGTCTCCTTCGCGATGGCCAGGGCCTGCAGTCCGATGGAGGCTGCTTGTTCGGCCTCGCCCGCGTGGGCCAGCGAGACGGCCTCGCGCCCCAGGTAGACCCCGCGGTCTCGGTGGAAGCCGGCGGGCAGTCGGCTGATGGCGTTCCGGAAGCCAGCCGCTGCTCCGTGGTGGTCGCCGAGTGCTGCGAGGCTGTGAGCTCGCTGCACGTCTATATACGCGCCGTCGAGCCAGACACCCCACGGCGAGCTGGGGTCCGGATCCATCGTGGCGTGCAGCTCCCGCGCGTGTTCGTACGCACGCTGGGCCATGAGTGGGTCTTTCCGTAGAGCGTGTCCGTGGGCCCCGTACGTAGCGGCCACTGCGGCGAGGCGACTCCTCGGCGCCGCGCGGTCCTCCGCGGCCTCGGCGACGTCGACGGCCTCGATCGGATCCTTCATGTCGCCGGCCAGCTGGCTGCGGCGCGCCAGGATGTACGTGGTCAGCTCGTCGTCGCCCGCCATGTGAGAGGCCTCCAGGGCCTCTCGCATCCAGTGCTGGGCCGCACGGAAGTCCCCGAGGTCCTGGTAAAGCCAGCCGCACAGCTCGGAGTACTGGGTCTGCAGCTGGAGCAGTTGCCGGCGGTCGGTGCCGCGGCGATCCGCGCGGAGTTCCTTGATGGCGGCGATCTGCTGCTGGACCGTCGGTATCACCCGATGGGGACCGAACAGGTTGTCGTTGTCGATCAGCACCCGTCGCGTTGCCTGGAGCAGCTCGATCGGGTCGGCCCCTGAGGCGATGAGATCGGATCGTGGGGCAGGGCTCGCGGCCGCTGAAAGGTCGGAGGTCGCAGCGATCGCGGCACCAGCGCCGAGCGCGCCGATCAGAGCCCTTCGAGACAGGGACACGAAGATGATCCTTCCGTCATCGGAACGTACGGGGATGGACATCCCCTCCTCCGACGGTGCCTGAGGCTCCGCTTCCCCAACCAGAGCCACAGAGCCGTTGGCCACATGGGGCCCTCGATTAGCCACATCCCCTGCGGGGAGGGCCTCAACGCTGACCCCCTCGAGGATCGTTGCGTGGAGCCGGACGAGCGAGCCGCTCGCGCCGAGCGCGTCGTCGTACGCCCGGACCAGATCGGCGGATGCGGCCTGCCCACCGCGCTCCACTCGTGCCATGTAGCTGGTGTTGAACAGGATCGATCGGCTGAGCTTGCCCAGCGATAAGCCCCGCTGCGTGCGCCAGGCGCGCATCTCGGCGCCGAGGTAGTGCTGGGGGCTTGCATGCGGTGTCAGATCGTTCGGTCGCTGCCCCACTCGTCCCCCCTCATGCGGCCTATGTGGCCGCCCGAGGGCAGCCACATAGCGGATCTGTCGGTTCATCAAATGCCTGGTCTACAAAGGATGCAGAGGGCGGCGACAGCCTAGCGGCGCAGGTCGGAGCCCTCCATTCGATCCGAGCGAAGGGACCAGATTGTGGCAACGGCAGCTGATCGCGATTCCGATGCGCGGCGCGACGGTGACACTTGGGGAGGCGTGGGGCAGGAGCTACTTCTTCTCCAACTCCGCAACCCGCTCGCGGAGGTCGGTGACCTCACCTCGGAGCCGCGCCACCTGCTCGCGGAGCTCCGCGATGGCGGCCTCGGGGTCGGCCAGCTTGGCAGCGTCGGAGGCATCGGCGGTCAGGAACGCCCCCTTGCCCTGGTGGCTTACCGCGAGACCGTCAGTTTTGAGCTGGCGGATGGCGTCGCGAGCCACGGTCACGGTGACGCCGTACGTCGCCTGGAGGTCCGCCAGGGACGGCAGCTTGCGCGACTCCGTGAACTCGCCGGCCGCGATCCTCCGCCGCAGCTGCTCGGCCACCTGTTGATAGGCGGGCTTGCCGGTCCACTCGACCATCTGCACCTCGCTATGTCTCTTCGCAGTCACTGCCTCAGTGTGCCCAAGTGGCACAGGGAGAGCTAGGACTCGCCCTGCTCTTCCGCGGAGAAGTGCTTGCACAACTCTGCCTCACAGTGCACTCTGAGGCAGAGTTGAGCTTCTCCGGAAGCCCGACCTGATCGGCCGCAAATGCCGCGCAGGCAACCGCGATCGAGCCGTGCTTCGCCGTGCCCGGAGGGCCCTCGAGAGGGGTCTGAAGGAAGCACTCGTTCCTTGAGAACTCAACAGCGTGCCAAGTGAGACGAGACGGGGCGTGATCCCCGTCCCCAGGGCGACGGGACGTCGCCGGCGGCCACTTCTTCCGCGTGCTGGCTCTGGAGAACACCCCTCGGGGTGCCACCCGGTACGCGCCGCCCTGCTGGCGCCAGAGCAGTGACGATGGCGCACCCGACTCTCAGGCTCGGGACCGGCAGCCGTGGCAACGGCGTGTCGGTGAAGCCTCGCCCCTCCGATCGGGAGGCCGCTGTGTTCCTACGACCTACGTGGGCGCTGCCCGTGCTGGAACGGTACGGCCAGCCGCGCCCCATGCGTCACCGCTGAACTGCCTCGCGACGCGGCCCGGCATCACGTCCGGTACTGCTTCGCGAGGCCCTCACGCCCTCCGCAGTTTTCCAACGCTGCGGCCGGTTGCCTCCCCTGCCCGTACGGCGCCCTCGCGCCCTACGGGCAGGGCTGCGGGGAGCCGCGAGATTCGGGCTTCACCCCCGGGGCTGGTCGCCTCTCGCCAAAGACCGCGACCGCCTCGGCATCCCTTCGACTTCAGGAGAACGACGATGCGTACGTACATCGGCGGCCAGGAGGCCGTGAGCGTCGACGAGTTCATCGAACTGGCCCTCGGCACCCCGCTGGAGCTCTGGCTCGGGGTGGACGGGGAGAACGAGGAAGAGCGCGCGGCCCGCCTGGACGCGGCCCGCGACATCCTCGCCGAGTTTCCGGACCTGCCCGACGGCGTGAGTCGGGTCGCTGCCCAGGTGATCGAGGCCAACGCCCCGGAACTGTTCAACATCGCCCCGCTCGTGCGACGGCCCGCCGGTCGTCGTCCGTCGCGCAAGGGCGGCAAGGGGGTCGCGGCATGAGCCACACCCTGGCCGCCCTGTCCGCTGCCTTACCGCTCGCGTCCGGCTGGTCGGTTCACAGCCTGTGGATGCGGCGCCGGATCGAGACGGCCCGCCGCGACCCGCTCACCGGCCTGTGGACGCGGGATCCGTTCGAGGACCGTGCGCGCAAGAGCCTCGCCCGGAGGCGCCAGCTCGCCGTGCTCGTCTTGGACCTCAACCGCTTCAAGGAGATCAACGACACCCTCGGCCACGCGGCCGGAGACGCGGTCATCCGCGCGACCGGGCAGCGTCTGGGCCGGTGGGCCGAGGAGCACGCCGGAGTTGCCGGGCGCCTGGGCGGGGATGAGTTCGCCGCTGTCATCCCCGGCTACGGCATCGACAAGCTGCGCGCAGACCTGCACATGCTCACCGCTCGACTGGACCGGCCGGTGCCGTTCGATGGCCACCCGGTCGAGGTGCACACGTCGATCGGCGCCGCGTACTACCGCGCCGGCGCCGGGGAGCTCTCCACGCTGCTGCGCCGTGCGGATGAGCAGATGTACCGGGCCAAGCAGCGCGGCGGAGGCTGGCGCATCGCGCAGCGGTCGACCGTCCCGGAGATGCGGACGGTCAACGGCCGTCGGGACGGTCGCCGCGGCACCGGTGGTGAGGCGGCGTGATGACAACTCGCAGGTCGCTGACCAAGGTGCAGAGGGTCGTCCTGACGGCAGCGTTCGTTCCCATGGTGGCCACCGGCCTCGCCGGCGGGGTCGGCACCTTCAGCAACATCAGCCGTGCCTACGGCTCAGGTACGGCGCTGGGAGCGGTGGCGGCCGGTGAGGGCGCGACCGCCGTTCTGGCGCTGGTGCTGCTCGGGCTGACGATGCTGGGGCAGTCCTCCCCGGGGATCATCCGGGTGGGCTTGTGGGCACTGCCTGCCGCCGCGTCGGTGATGGCCGCGATGGCGGCCGATGACCCGGGCCGCACCGTGATCTACGCCGTGACGCCGATGGGCATGTGCGTGTCGGCTGAGGGCATGGCGTTCCTGGCCCGGCGGATCGTGGTCCACCAGGACGGCCGCGACGCCGAGGCCGAAGCCAAGGCGGCCGCCGTGGTGCGCGCCCTGGCCTACCACCGGGGCCGTGCCGCGAATCATCCGTCGGGTTGGGTGCGGAAGTGGTCCGACCGGACATCGTGGCGGCTGGCCCAGAAGGTCGGGCTGGGCGACGCGTCGCTGGGTGCCAGGCTCCTGGACGTCCAACGCGATCGGCTGACCAGCGGCGCGGATGCCGCCCTCGCCGCCATGTTCATCGGACCCGGAAACCAGGATGGAACGCCCGAGTTCACCGTCAACCGGTTGGGGTCTGACCAGCATGAGTCGACCGCTGAGCCCCCGACCGTGGTCGCCGAACTGTCCTCTTCGGAGTCGGCGGAGCCGGCGCCGGCCATCGAGTCGGCCGGACCGGTTGAGTCGATGCCGGTAGTCGAGTCGGTCGGGCTTCCCCAGTCGGCTCCTACAAAGGCGGTCGCGGCCACGGAGTCCGCTCCGCGTCGGGCGACCGGTCGGATACCGCAGTCGGCCCGGACGTCCCGACCGACTCGCACCCCGGAGGAGCTCCTCGCCGAGGCTCGGTCGGTCACGGCCGACTGGCCCGACATCGAGTTGACCGCGGAGAGGATCCGCAAGGCGGTTCGTACGTCGTCCGCCAACGGCCGGACGCTGCGTGATGCGCTCAGGGCCGAGCGGGCCGAGCCCGAGGCAGCCTGATGACGGCGCTGACGTTCACCAAGTGCTTCGACCCGGACGGCGCCCGTTTCGGGATACCGACCTACCCGTGGCGCCTGGCCCCCGAGGGCTTGGCCACCCGCCGCCAGCTCCGCGCTGAGGGCCTGCGGCCCGGCGGCCAGCCGATCGCCGCGCAGCTCCTGCGGCCCCAGTTCCGGCGTGAGCCGCTGGTCGCCTACCTGTACCGCGTCGACCTGGCCAAACCCGTCCGGCCGATGACCTCGCGCAAGTGGGGAGCACTCGCTCTGGCGATGCTCGCCCGCCGCATCTGCCCCCAGTGCTCCACCGACGCCGGATACGTCATCCCGGCCTCGCTCGGCATGTGCGTGCCCTGCGCCTACCCCGAAGAACAGCGCGCCGCCTGACCCGCACAGATCACGTCGTGCGGGGCCCGGACGGAAGGCCGTCCAAAGCGCCGTCCGGGCCCCCTTCTCAACTCCACAGAGGGAGCAGACCCATCGTGTCTGAGATCCACGTCATCGAGCAGCCGGCCGAAGAGCCGGACCGCACGCAGAAGTCTCCGGGGTCGGCGTCGGTCCTGCCGTTCCCTGCGCAGAAGGGCAAGACCGAGCCGCTGGCCCCGGGCGAGGCCAGGCCGGGGGAGTGGGAGGCCGAACTCCCCGACGACCAGCCGGACGACAACGGCGAGGTCGCCGAGGGCGACCCGGTGGACCCGTCCAAGCATGAGTTCCCGCCCTCGATCGCCGAGGTGATCGAGGCCAAGGACAAGGCCCGTCGGCCGGTGCTCCCGGACTGGCTGACCAGCGCCAAGCAGCGGGCCGCCGTCGCCAAGTGGGCGGTCGGCCACTACGGCCAGACCACCGCCTACCACCTGGTGCGGACCCCCGTGTACTCGGCGAAGCTGCTGGCCTACGCCCCGCGCGGTGCCTTCCGCTGGGTGGGTGCGAGCGGCCGTTGGGTCTCCGACGCCGAGGGCCTCCCGGTCCGCCTCGCTGCAGTCCGTACCGAGGACGCGGGGGAGTACCTCAAGCTCTCCCGGCAGCGGGACGCTCGGGTGAAGCTGCGCAGCATCATCGCCACCCTGGCCGGCGTGATTGGCCTCGGCGCGGCCCTCGCCATGTGGGTGCTGGCACCGGCCTGGCTCCTGACCCTGACTCTGATCGCCCTGACTGGAGCCCTCGGGTGGGCGGGCACGCCGGCGGACCGGCCGCTGATCGATGCGGCCAAGGCGAAGTTCCGCCACCGCAGGCTGACCTCGGACATCGTGACCCGGGCCTTCCTCGCCGCTGGCCTCACCAAGCCGGATCAGGGCATCGCCTTCCCGCAGCCCATCCGGCAGGACGGCGACGGCTGGCGCGTGGTTGTGGACCTTCCGTACGGCAAGACGTTCTCCGACGCGGTCAAGAAGCGCGACGCGCTCGCCTCGGGCATCGACGTCGCTGAGACGCAGGTGTTCCTCGACCGCGATACAACCAGCTCACGCCGGGTGTCCATGTGGGTGGCCAACCGCGACCCGCTCGCCGTACCGACCGGCCGCACCCCGCTCCTCGGCGCGGACCGCGTGGACTTCTGGAAGCCCTTCCCCTGGGGCCGCGACGAGCGCGGAGTCGAGGTGGAGATCAGCATGCTGTGGCTCTCGCTCCTCGTCGGCGCTGTGCCCCGGCAGGGCAAGACGTTCTCCGCCCGCACCATTGCCCTCGCCGCGGCCCTGGACCCGTACGTCCGCCTGTACGTGTTCGACGGCAAGGCATCCCCTGACTGGCGGAAGTTCGCGATGGTCGCCCACCGCGTCGGCTTCGGCACCGTCCCGCAGAGCGGCGTGGACCCGGTCATGCACCTGGTCAACTCGCTCCAGGAGCTCAAGGCCGACGTGGAGGACCGTTACCACCGGCTCTCCGAACTGCCCCTGCACGTCTGCCCCGAGGGCAAGCTCACCCCGGCCATCTCGCGGGACAAGAAGTACGACATGCCGCTCGTGCTCTTCGTGGTGGATGAGGTGCAGGAGTACCTGATGCACCCCGTTCACGGGAAGACCATCCTTGATCTGCTGGTTTTCCTCGCCCGGGTCGCCCCCGCGGTCGGTGTCTCGGTGATGACCGCAACGCAGAAGCCCGACGACACCGCCTGCCCGTCCGTGCTCCGTGACCAGCACCAGGCCCGATTCGCCCTGCGGGTCGGCGCCTACCAGGTCTCGGAGACCATCCTCGGCGCCGGATCGTACGGCGAAGGGTTGGACGCCTCCCGGCTCCTGAAGTCCCACAAGGGAGTCGGCCTGCTCAAGGGCATGTCTGACGACGCCGGCATCGTCCGTACCTACCTCGCCGACGGCCGCGACGCGGAGACCATCCTCACCCGCGCCCAGGCCCTCCGGCAGGCGGAGGGCACGCTCACCGGCGACGCCGCCGGAGAGGCGCCGACTGATGCCGCGCTCGCCACGATCCTGGACGACATCGCCGCAGTCATCGGCAAGGGCGAGGCCAAGATCTGGTCCGAGACCATCGTGGACCGGCTCGCCCAGCACCGGCCCGAGGTCTACGGGCCGTGGGCCGAGATGGAGCCCAAGCCCAAGGCAGAACAGCTCACGGCAGCGCTCAAGCCGTACGGCATCGGCACCGACCAGATCGGCCGCCGCATCGACGGCAAGACCGTCAACAAGCGCGGCATCGAACGCGCCCACATCGCCAAGGCGATTACGGAACGCGACAAGAAGCGGGCTGCCGAATAGCTCCCAGGGGTCGCTAGTGCTAGGAGCGGACGTCGCTAGCGCTAGCGACCCCGCTAGCGGCCCGTATGCCACCTGATCAGGTCGCTAGCAGATAGCGGCCCACCAGCGGAAACCGCTGACTCCGGCCTTGGAGGCCTCTTGTGACCCTCTTCCTGCTCGCTAGCGCCTTCACCCTGCTCTTCACGCTCAGTTACACCTGGCTGTGTGCGGCCTCGCCGTTCGGCCGCTGCCGCAAGTGCAACGGACTCGGCTTCGCCCTGACCCACGACCGCAAGGGCAAGCCCAAGCGCGGCAAGCACTGCCGCCGCTGCGACGGCCACGGCATCCGCATCCGGGTCGGCCGCCACCTCTGCAACCTGTGGGCCCGCACCTACCGCAACGGCACCCGCTGAACCCCACACCGACTGGAGTCGCCATGACCTTCACCATCTCCGCGGTCCTGCTCTTCGGCGCCGGATCGTTCGTCGTCCTCAAGTCGAAGTCCGCCGGAGCCGGAGCCGCGATCGTCCTGTTCCTCTTCGGCTTCTTCACCGCCGGGACCGGCGCCTATGAGCCCATCACCAACCTCGTGAAGTCCGCCGCCGTCGCGGTCACCGACCTCGCCGAGTAGGAGGCACCGCCGTGAACCACCACACCCCCGCCCGCCGGGAGACCAACGAGACCCACCACCCGATCCCCCTCGCGCCCGCTCCGCTGGCCGTCCACCACCCGCACGCTGTCCCGGACATCCAGACCATCCAGCTCCCGGACGGCCGCATCATCACTGGCTACGCGATCGCCCCCACCAAGGCCCCCGAGGCCGTCCCGGAGCGGCCGGCTATCAATCCGCTCGCCGTGAACATCGCCCTCGGCGGGATCGGGTTCGCCGCGGCCTGCGGCGGGCTGATGCTCCTGACCACCTTCATCGCGGCCGTCGCCGCACTCATCCAGCAGCTCGTCATCCTGGCCGCCGTCATCTTCGGCGGCTTCATCGCCACCCAGGTCCTCGGCGCCAACCACGGCCGTGGCAGGGGCGGGACGGTCGTCAACATCCGCCGGGCCGTCTTCAAGCGCACCAACTTCCGAGGGTGAAGGAGCCATCCATGTTCGAGATCTGCGTCCTCTGCAGGCCGACCGAGGTACCCGAGATCACCAAGGCCCTGGCCGAGACGTTCACGACCGGGCCGGTCCGCCGGTACGCCAGCCGCGACGGCGAGCGCGTCCGCCTGTACGTCACCGCTGAGCAGCAGCCAAGCAACTGGCCCGCTCCCGAGACGGCCTACGCCACCGCGCCGAGCGTCATCAGCGAGATCGGCTGGACCGCCCGAGGAGTCCGGGACTGCCTGCACAGCGTGCACGTCCGCGAGTTCTGGCTCCGTAAGGCCGCGCTCCTGGACCGGATCGCGCTCACCGACGACGACCCCGTGGGCGGCGACGCCGCCACGCTCGCCGTCGAGGCTGCCCGACGCCTCATGGACATCGACCAGACCGCTGGCCTCGGCCCCAGCGGCTACGCCGACGGCCCGTACACACCGGACCACCCGGACAGCATCCGTGACCCCCGCGGCTACGTCCGGCAGGAGTACGCCCTCTGGATCCGGCACCACTAGCTGTGCCCGGGGCGGTCGCCTCTCGCCAAAGACCGCGACCGCCCCGGTTCTCCGTCCCTTCGACAGAAACAGGAGACCACCAGCATGACACCCGAACCCGAGTCGGAGCAGTACGCCTCCGTGGTGCCCCTGCGGGCAGCACCCGCTGGCAGCCTGGAGCGCGTGCCGCCGCACGACCTGGAGGCCGAACAGGCCGTCGTCGGCGCTCTGATGCTGGCCCCCGAGGTCACCGCACAGGTGGCCGCGGCGATGGACCCCGCCGACCACTACCGCCCGGCCCACGAGACGATCCACCGCGCGATCCTGGAGCTGCACGGCCAGGGGCAGGCCGCGGACCCCATCACCCTCGGCCACCACCTCGACCACGCCGGCGTCCTCGGCAAGGTCGGCGGACGGCCCTACCTCCACACCCTGGTGCAGGCGGTCCCCAGCACCGCCAATGCCGAGTACTACGCCGGGATTGTCCACCAGCTGGCGCGCCGCCGCCGCAGCATCGAGGCCGGTACCCGCATCGTGCAGGCCGGCATGTCCCCGGACGCCACGGACGACGACCTGCGTGAGGCCCTGGCCCTGGGCGCCGAGACGATCCCCGGCACGTGGGCGGAGCCCATCCCGCTCAACGTCCAGCCCAAGCTTCCGCCCTTCCCCACGCATGCCCTCCCCGGGTGGCTCGCCGAATATGTCGCCGCCGTCGCCGAGGAGACCCAGACCCCGCCCGACATGGCCGGAGCCTTGGCCCTCTCCGTCCTGTCCGCTGCCTCGGGCGGTCGCGCCGTGGTCCAGGTACGCGGTCGCTGGAGGGAGCCCACCAACCTCTTCATGGTCGTCGCGCTCGGTCCCGCCAACCGGAAGTCCTCGGTTTTCGCCGCGATGACCCGCCCCCTGTACGAGGCGGAGAAGAGCCTCGTGGAGGGGGCGAACCTCACGATCGTGGAGGCGGAGGTCACTGCGAAGATGGCCCGCGAGGCAGCCGAGAAGGCCGCAGCCCAGGCGGCCAAGGCGGAGGGACCGGAGCGGGACAACCTGATCGCCGAGGCCATCGGCCTCGCCCAGGTCGCGGAGAGCCTGACCGTGCCCGCCAGCCCGCGACTCCTCGCCGATGACGCCACGCCTGAGGTCATCACCACCCTGCTCGCCGAGCAGGGCGGCAGGCTCGCCGTCATGTCTGCCGAGGGCGGCATCTTCGACATCATCGCCGGGCGCTACTCGGGGATTCCCAACATGGAGGTCTTCCTCAAGGGCCATGCTGGCGACCGGCTCCGGGTGGACCGCCGGAGCCGCGAGGAGTTCATCGAGGCCCCGGCCCTGACCATGGGCCTGGCGGTTCAGCCCAGCGTCCTGGAAGAGATCGGCAAGAACCGCGGCTTCGACGGCCGCGGCCTGCTGGCCCGCTTCCTGTACTGCCTGCCCGAATCCCTCGTCGGCCGCCGGAGGATCAATCCGGAGCAGGTACCGGCCGCCGTGGCGGCGACGTACGAGCGCAACGTGTACGCCCTCACCTTGCGGCTGGCCGAGTGGATGGACCCCCTCGTCGTCCAGCTCACCCCCGAAGCGGACCGGGCCCTGATCGCGTACGAGGAGCGGCTGGAGCCGCAGCTCAGGGCCAAGGGAGGCAGGCTCGGCCACATCGACAAATGGGCGGGCAAGCTCGTCGGCGCCACCGCCCGTATCGCCGGACTGCTCCACCTCGCGACCCACATCGACGGCGGGCACCACGAGCCCATCACCGAAGCCACCCTGCGTGCCGCCATCGAGATCGCGGACTACTTCACCGCCCATGCGCTGACCGTCTTCGACCTCATGGGTGCGGACACCTCGCTCGCCCGAGCCCGCGTCCTGCTGACGGCTCTGGAGCACAACGGCTGGGAGAGCATCACCCGCCGCGACCTGTTCGCCAAGCTCTCCCGATCCGAATTCCCCACGGTCGCCGAACTGGAGCCTGCCCTCGCGCTCCTGGAGGAACACGGCTACCTCCGCACCGACACCCCACCCCGGACTGGCAAGCGCGGACGTCCGCCGGCCCCTCGGTACCTCATCCACCCGAACGTCCGGGAGCCTAAGGCGTGAGCCCTCGATGGAGCTGCACCCCCCGTACCCCGCCGCACAAACCGCAGAATCCGCAGAAACCCGCTGGTGCCCACTCTGACCAGCGGCGACGCCCCTGCAGCGCGACGGCCGCAGAAAGCCTTGGAACTCCCGCAGAAATCAGCGCCCACGGCTGGCTCCGCCTCGCCCCACGGGCCGCCACCTATTTCTGCGGAGATTCCCGAGGTTTCTGCGGCACATGCCAGCAGCACCCGAACGCCGCAGGTCAGGCCACAGATCCCGGTATTTCTGCGGATTCTGCGGTTTCTGCGGCGCCCCGCCGTCCCGTAGCTCAACCACCTATCCCGTGGAGGAACAGTGGCCGCACCGCGTGACGAGATGTTGACCATCCCCCAAGTCGTTGAAGAGATCGGCGTACCTCTGGCCACGTTCTACCGCTGGCGGCAGCTCAGGAAGGGCCCCAAGGCCATCAAGCTCCCGAACGGCTCGGTCCGAATCCGGCGCTCAGAGCTGGAGCGCTGGATCGCAACCCTGGAAGAGGCCGCGTGACCAACCGCAAGACCGCGAACGTGCCGGGCCCCCGCAAGAGCGGGGGCCCGGCCCCCGCGGCGGAACTCACGTTGACCACGGATGTCCGGATTTGGAAGATCAGCAAGCTTTCGAGCAAGTCGGCTCCCTATCAGCTGCGCTGGGTCGTGGCCGGGCAAGTCCGGCACGCGACGTTCGCCACTGTGGCGCTCGCCGAAAGCCGCCGTTCGGAACTCTGGAACGCGATGACGAAAGGGCAGCCTTTCGACGTCGAATCGGGCTTACCGGAATCCGAGGTCCGGAAGGCCGCCGCCAAAGAGAACGTCCGCCCCGACCCCACCTGGTGGGACTTCAGTCGCGAGTACATGGCTGTCAGGTGGCGGACCGCTGCGGCGAAGACCCGCGAGGGGCTGGCGGACAGTCTCGCCACGGTGGCCATCGCGATGATGGGCGACGGCGCCAAAGCGCCCACCCCGGAAGAGGTACGCCTGGCGGTGCGCTGGGCCGTCGTACCGGCCCACAAGGGCGAGGAGCCTCCGCCAGAGCTCGTGAAGCCTTGTACGTGGCTCGCGCAGCGCTCCCGGCCGCTCTCAGACCTCCAGGACCCGAGAATGCTCCGGGACGTCCAGTACCGGCTCTCGTTCAAGCTGGACGACACCCCGGCGGCGGGGGAGACCTACAAGCGCCGCCGCCGCGGCTTCAACACCGCCATGGAATACGCGATCGAGTCGGGCTACCTGGACGCGAACCCTCTCGCCGGGGTGAAGCGGGCCGGGCCCAAGGGCGGTGACGCGGTGGACCCCAGGGTCCTGTCAATGCCGTCCAGGGAAGCCAGCTCCTAACCGCGGTCTCCTACGTCGGCTCCGTCCACCGCAACCGCGGGCGACGACTCGTCGCGTTCTTCGCCTGCCAGCTCTACGCGGCGATGCGGCCGGCGGAAGCGGTCGGGCTGAGGGAGCAGGACTGCCACCTCCCCGAAACGGGGTGGGGCACGCTCACGCTCAGGGAGACGCTGCCGGTATCCGGCAAAAGGTGGACCGACTCCGGGAAGTGCCACGACAAGCGCGGCCTCAAGTCGCGCGAGGCCAAGGCCGACCGGCCAGTGCCCATTCCGCCGATCCTGGTGGCGATGCTCCGCGAGCACATCGAGGAGTTCGGCACGGCTCCGGGCGGCCGGCTCTTCGCCAACGAGCGAGGCGGCGTGCTGGGGACGTCCAGCTACTGGAGGGTCTGGCAGGAGGCACGGGCATTCGCCCTGCCTCCCGACAGGGCCGCCTCACCGCTCGCGCGGCGGCCGTACGACCTCCGGCACGCCTGCATCACGAACTGGCTGAACGCCGGGGTTCCGGTCGCCGAGGTCGCCCGCCGCGCCGGCAACTCGCCCGAGGTCATCCACCGACGCTACGAAGGCTGCATCGACGGCCACGAGGAGCTGAACAACGCGAAGATCGCGAAGGCTATGGGGTGGGCAGAACCCCTGTGAGCACGAGGAATGGCTGACACTAATCTGCGCTCATGCGACAAGTGGCGAGCCGATTAGGGCTGTTGGGGATCATGTTGGCCATATCCGGGTGTGGTGGCCGACAGACGACCACCACCACGGGTGAAGTGACCACGACGGTGGTGCAGGACAGCCAGTGGGTCACGGCGGCGATCTCTGCCGGAGCTGTGCTCATCAGCTCGGCCGCCGCGGCCTGGATCACCCACTACTTCACCGGACGGACCGAGGGGAGGAGGCAGCAGCACGCCGATGCCCTGGAGGCGGCGAAGCGCGAGCACGAGGCCAGGCTGACGCACGAGCAGCGCGTGCGGGAGCAGGTGATCGCCACCTCCACGACCATCTCGAAGATGCTCCAGGACTTCCGGGCGAAGATCGGTGAGGCCACGGAAGCCGCGGACACGTTGGCCGCCACGCTCCTGTACGACGAGTGCTCTGCCGCCGTCCGCCGGCACCATGACGACGCCCTGCCCGTCATCGAGGTGATGCCTGACCTGGAGCTCCGGCAGCGGGCCAATGCCGTCTTCGAGGCCTACGGCGAGTGGGCGGCCGGCACTGCTGAAGCCCTGTCGAATCTCACGACGCGCCCGGATGCAGCCGGTCTGGACGGGACGCGTGAGCAGTTCTACGAGCGTGCCCGACGGGTGATCAGCGATGCGTCCGGCTGACGCGTGGCCCACACGCCCCTCACACGGGAGCAGTGCGTAATAACGACAAAGGCCCGGACTCAGTGGGACTGAGTTCGGGCCTTCATGCTTGGCACTTCAGCTGGTCAGCGACACTTACACACTGAGTGGCTGGAGTGCCCCCGGCAGGATTCGAACCTGCGCACACGGCTCCGGAGGCCGTTGCTCTATCCCCTGAGCTACGGGGGCGTGTCGTTCGCGTTGCGGCGACGGGTTGAACACTACCAGCTTCCGCGGGGTGATCAGGAACGGTTTCGGGCGGGAGGAGGAGGTCGGTCGCCCGGAGGGGGTGGAAGTGGCGAAAACCCGGACGCGGGGGCTTAGGGCGACCTACTCTCGAGTTGTGCCAGGCGCCTCGGGCCGGGTGCTTGTTGTCGACGACAACAAGGTCATCCGGCAGCTGATCAAGGTCAATCTCGAACTGGAGGGTTTCGAGGTCGTGACCGCGAACGATGGTGCCGAGTGTCTGGACGTCGTCCATCGCGTGCGGCCCGATGCGATCACCCTCGACGTGGTCATGCCCCGGCTGGACGGGTTCGGGGCGGCCGCGCAGTTGCGGGCCGATCCGCGGACGCTGCATCTGCCCGTCGCCATCGTCAGCGCGTGCACGCAGTTCGAGGTCGAGGCGGGGATCGCCGCCGGGGTCGACGCCTTCGTCGCCAAGCCCTTCGAGCCCGCCGAGCTGGTGCGCGTCGTACGCCGGCTCGTGGAGCGCAAGGACCGGCGCGAGCGGAAGGGCGCTCCGGCCGGCCGAGGGGTCTGACGCGGGCGCCGGTCCGGGCGGCTGTTCACATGGCGAAACCCGATGCCGGGGCGCGGGGCTTCTCCCCTAGGCTGGGTCCCGTGACCCCCGCCGACCTCTCTCGTGCCGTCGTACGCGCCGTACGCCGCGCCGTCGAGGGCGGTGAGCTCGCCGGCCCCGCGCCCGAGCGGGTGGTCGTCGAGCGGACGCGGCCCGGCGGGGCGGGGGAGTACGCCAGCCCCGCCGCGTTCCAGGTGGCCAAGACCGCCGGCCGGGCCCCCGCCGAGGTCGCGCGCGTCCTCGCCCGGCTGCTGCGGACCGAGCCCGGGATCGCGCGCGTGGACGTCACCGGCGCCGGGTTCCTGAACTTCACCCTCGCCCCCCGCTCCGACGCCGGCCTCGTACGGGAGGTCCTGCGCCGCGGGACGCGGTACGGGTACGCGGACGACGCCGTCGAGGCCGGCCCCTTCCACTGGACCGGCGCCACCGGGCCCCGTGAGCGGGCCGTCCGGGAAACCGTCGCCCGGCTGCGGGCCAGCCAGGGGCAGGAGTGCCGCAAAACCGACACCCCCGTCGCCCCCGTCGCCCGCCGCGACGGGGACGTTCTCGTACGGTTCGGGGCGGATGCCGCGCGGTGGGCGATGCTCGCCGTGCCGCCCCGCGAGACCCCCTCCTTCCCCCCCGGGCTGCTCCTCCAGGACGAGTCCAGCGAGCCCTTCCTCGTCCGGTACGCGCACTCCCGCGCTCGGGCCCTCGTCCGTAACGCCGCCCTGCTCGGCTTCCACCCCGAAGCCGGAGAAGAGGGGAGCGGAGAAGAGGGGAGCGCAGGCGAGGGCCGTCGCCTCGCCGGTCTGCTCGCCGACCATCCCCTCGTGCTCGAAGCCGCCGCGCACCACCGGGCGCCCGAGCGGCTCTGCCGGCACCTCGTCACCGTCGCCGACGTGCTCCTCGACCACCAGCACGACGTCCTGCCCCGAGGGGACGAGAAACCCTCGGCCGCCCACCGTGCCCGGCTGGCCCTCGCCAACGCCGCCGGGACGGTGCTGGCCGGTGGCCTGGCCCTGCTCGGCATGGACGCACCCGACTTCCTGTGACCCGCGAAGAGAGAATCCGATGAGCCGTTCCGCGCACCCCGCCGGGCCCCGCCACGCCGACGTCCTGCCCGAGGGCCACTACGCACCGCCGCCCGCCGACCTCAACGTGCTGGACGAGAAGGTCTGGGCGCGCACCGTCACCCGCGGCGACGACGGCGTCGTGAGCGTCGGCGGCCTGGAAGTGACCCGGCTCGCCGAGGAGTTCGGCACCCCCGCCTACTTCCTCGACGAAGAGGACTTCCGGGCCCGCTGCCGCGCCTGGGCGCACGCCTTCGGCAAGGACGCGGACGTCTTCTACGCCGGAAAGGCATTCCTCTCCAAGGCCGTCGTGAAGTGGCTGAAGGAGGAAGGGCTCAATCTGGACGTGTGTTCCGGCGGGGAACTGGCGACCGCGCTCGCCGCCGGAATGCCGGCGGAGCGGATCGCCTTCCACGGGAACAACAAGTCCGGCTCCGAGATCCGGCGGGCCGTCGAGGCCGGCGTCGGCCGCATCGTCCTCGACTCCTTCCAGGAGATCGCCCGCGTCGCGCACACCGCCCGCGAGCTCGGCGTGCGCCAGCCCGTGCAGATCCGCGTCACGGTCGGCGTCGAGGCGCACACGCACGAGTTCATCGCGACCGCGCACGAGGACCAGAAGTTCGGCATCGCCGTCGCCGACGGCTCCGCCGCCGAGGCCGTCCGCCGCGCCCTCGCCCACGAGAGCCTCGACCTGCTCGGCGTCCACTCCCACATCGGCTCCCAGATCTTCGACATGGCCGGTTTCGAGGTGTCCGCGAAGCGGGTCATCCAGCTGCTGGCCGCCGTCCGCGACGAGCACGGCGTGGAGCTCCCCGAGATCGACCTCGGCGGCGGCCTCGGCATCGCCTACACCTCCGCCGACGACCCCCGCGAGCCCCACGAGATCGCCAAGGCCCTCACCGAGATCGTGGCCCGCGAGTGCGAGAGCGCCGGCCTGCGCCCGCCCCGGATCTCCGTCGAGCCCGGCCGGGCGATCGTGGGTCCCACGGCGTTCACCCTGTACGAGGTGGGCACGATCAAGCCCCTCGAAGGACTGCGTACGTACGTCTCCGTCGACGGCGGCATGTCCGACAACATCCGCACCGCGCTCTACGACGCCGAGTACGGGGTCACCCTCGTCTCCCGCGTCTCCGACGCCGAGCCCATGCTGGTCCGCGTCGTCGGCAAGCACTGCGAGAGCGGCGACATCGTCGTGAAGGACGCCTTCCTCCCCGCCGACCTGGCGCCGGGCGACCTCCTCGCGGTCCCGGCCACCGGGGCGTACTGCCGCTCCATGGCCAGCAACTACAACCACGCGCTGCGCCCCCCGGTCGTCGCGGTGCGCGACGGGCAGGCGCGGGTGATCGTCCGGCGCGAGACGGAGGAAGATCTCCTGCGTCTCGACCTCGGGTGATTCCCATATTTCTGGGGAAAGCCCTCGGACCCCCAAAATAGACAACTCACCGGTGTCTCACTCAATGGACCGAGGATGGAAAGTGCTGTCCATTGAGTGAGACTGGTTCAGGACCCGCGCGCATCCGCGCACGGGTTACGGATGGAAGATCGAAAGGCGTAGGTCGAATGATGCGTACGCGTCCGCTGAAGGTGGCGCTGCTGGGCTGTGGAGTGGTCGGCTCAGAGGTGGCGCGCATCATGACGACGCACGCCGACGATCTGACGGCCCGGATCGGCGCGCCCGTCGAACTCGCCGGCGTGGCCGTACGCCGTCCCGCCAAGGTGCGCGAGGGCGTCGACCCGGCGCTGATCACCACCGACGCGACGGCCCTGCTCAAACGCGGTGACATCGACGTGGCCATCGAGGTCATCGGCGGTATCGAGCCCGCCCGCACCCTGATCACCACCGCCTTCGAGAACGGCATCTCCGTCGTCTCCGCGAACAAGGCGCTGCTCGCCCAGGACGGCGCCGCGCTGCACGCCGCGGCCGAGGCGCACGGCCGGGACCTCTATTACGAGGCCGCCGTCGCGGGCGCCATCCCGCTGGTCCGCCCGATGCGCGAGTCCCTCGCCGGCGACAAGATCAACCGGGTGATGGGGATCGTCAACGGCACCACGAACTTCATCCTCGACAAGATGGACTCGACCGGCGCCGGCTACCAGGAGGCGCTCGACGAGGCCACCGCCCTCGGGTACGCCGAAGCCGACCCGACGGCCGACGTCGAGGGCTACGACGCCGCCGCCAAGGCCGCGATCCTGGCCGGCATCGCCTTCCACACCCGCGTGCGCCTCGACGACGTCTACCGCGAGGGCATGACCGAGGTCAGCGCGGCCGACTTCGCCTCGGCCAAGCGCATGGGCTGCACCATCAAGCTCCTGGCGATCCTGGAGCGGGCCGCCGACGGCCGGTCCGTGACGGCCCGCGTGCACCCGGCGATGATCCCGCTCAGCCACCCGCTGGCGTCGGTGCGCGAGGCGTACAACGCCGTGTTCGTCGAGGCGGAGGCCGCCGGGCGGCTCATGTTCTACGGGCCCGGCGCGGGCGGCGCCCCGACCGCGTCCGCGGTCCTCGGCGACCTCGTCGCCGTCTGCCGCAACCAGCTCGCCCAGGCAACGGGGCCCGGCGAGTCGGCGTACACCCAGCTGCCGGTCAGCCCCATGGGGGACGTCGTCACCCGCTACCACATCAGCCTCGATGTGGCGGACAAGCCGGGCGTCCTCGCCCAGGTGGCGACGGTCTTCGCGGAGCACGGTGTCTCGATCGACACCGTCCGTCAGCAGGGCAAGGACGGCGAGGCCTCCCTCGTCGTCGTCACCCACCGCGCGCCCGACGCCGCCCTTTCCGGGACCGTCGAGGCGCTGCGGAAGCTGGACACCGTGCGCGGTGTCGCCAGCATCATGCGCGTTGAAGGGGAGTAAGGACCCATGAGCAGCAATCGCACCCACCAGTGGCGCGGCATCATCGAGGAGTACCGGGACCGCCTGCCGGTGACGGACACCACTCCCGTGGTCACGCTCCGCGAGGGCGGCACTCCCCTCGTCCCCGCCCAGGTGCTCTCCGAGCGCACCGGCTGTGAGGTCCACCTCAAGGTAGAGGGCGCGAACCCCACGGGGTCCTTCAAGGACCGCGGCATGACCATGGCCATCACCAAGGCCAAGGAGGACGGCGCCAAGGCCGTCATCTGCGCCTCCACGGGCAACACCTCGGCCTCCGCCGCCGCCTACGCGGTGCGCGCCGGCATGGTCTCGGCGGTGCTCGTGCCCCGCGGCAAGATCGCGCTCGGCAAGATGGGCCAGGCGCTCGTGCACGGCGCCAAGATCCTGCAGGTTGACGGCAACTTCGACGACTGCCTGGATCTGGCCCGCGCGCTGTCCGACAACTACCCGGTGGCCCTGGTCAATTCGGTCAACCCGGTGCGCATCGAGGGCCAGAAGACGGCCGCGTTCGAGATCGTGGACGCGCTCGGCGACGCCCCCGACGTCCATGTGCTGCCCGTCGGCAACGCCGGCAACATCACCGCGTACTGGAAGGGCTTCAAGGAGTACAAGGCCGACGGCCTGGCCTCCCGTACGCCCCGGGTGTGGGGTTTCCAGGCCTCCGGCTCCGCCCCGATCGTGCGCGGGGAGATCGTCAAGGAGCCGCACACCATCGCGACCGCGATCCGCATCGGCAATCCGGCCTCCTGGGACTACGCGCTGGCCGCGCGGGACGAGTCGGGCGGCTTCATCGACGAGGTGACGGACCGCCAGATCCTGGCCGCCTACCGCCTGTTGGCCTCCCAGGAGGGTGTTTTCGTCGAGCCGGCCTCGGCCGCCTCGGTGGCCGGTCTGCTCAAGGCCGCCGACGCCGGGCTGGTCGACCCGGGCCAGACGATCGTGTGCACGGTCACCGGCAACGGCCTGAAGGACCCCGACTGGGCGGTCGCCGGCGCCCCGCAGCCGGTCACCATTCCGGTGGACGCGGAGGCCGCGGCCGTCCGCCTCGGCCTGATCTGACCCGGGCCGGCCGGCCCCCGGGGCGTACGCGCCCCGACGCCCCGTTGCCGGGTTCCGGAAAACCTCCGGGACCCGGCAACGGGTCCGTACGGCAGCGGCGGCCGCGGCGGTCCGACGGGACGGCCGCGACACGCATCGTGCGCCTCTTGTGCGCCCTATGTCGCGAGGGAACCTTCCTTCGATACGCTGTACTTACATCCGCCACCGCACACATGACGCGGTGCTGCCCCAAGGGCCTTCGGGTGTCGTACGTTCTCCAGTACATTCGCAGCGAAGATCCCGCACCGACACCAGATCTCGCACAGTCACAAGGAGTGTCATCGACCGATGGCAGGTCCAGCGTTCCGCGCCGCCGCCGTACGAGTGCGCGTCCCCGCCAGCAGTGCCAACCTCGGCCCGGGCTTCGACGCCCTCGGCCTGGCCCTGGGGCTCTACGACGACGTGGTCGTCCGGGTCGCCGACTCCGGCCTGGACATCGACATCGCGGGTGAGGGTGCCGACACCCTCCCCAGGGACGAGAGCCACCTCCTCGTACGTTCCATGCGCACGGCCTTCGACCTGCTGGGCGGGCAGCCGCGCGGCCTGGAGGTCGTCTGCGCCAACCGGATCCCGCACGGGCGCGGCCTCGGCTCGTCCTCGGCGGCGATCTGCGCCGGTATCGTCGCCGCCCGCGCCGTGACCATAGGCGGCGAGGCGAAGCTCGACGACGCGGCGCTGCTGGAGCTCGCCACCGAGATCGAGGGCCACCCCGACAACGTCGCCGCCTGCCTGCTCGGCGGCTTCACGCTGGCCTGGATGGACGGGGGGAGCGCCCGCGCGATCCGGATGGACCCCGCGGGTTCCATCGTTCCGGTGGTCTTCGTGCCCTCCAAGCCAGTCCTGACCGAGACCGCGCGGGGACTGCTGCCGCGCACCGTGCCGCACGTGGACGCGGCCGTGAACGCGGGCCGCGCGGGCCTGCTCGTGGAGGCCCTGACCAGGCGTCCCGAGCTGCTGCTGCCCGCCACCGAGGACCGGCTGCACCAGGAGTACCGGGCCCCGGCGATGCCCGAGAGCGTCGCGCTCGTGGGCCGGCTGCGGGCGGACGGGATCCCCGCGGTCATCTCCGGCGCGGGCCCCACGGTCCTCGCGCTGGTCGACAACGACGCGGCCGACAAGGTCGCGCGGCTCGCGGGCGAGGGGTGGGCCGCCAACCGGCTCGCGCTCGACGTCGCGGGTGCGAGCGTCCTTCCGCTGGGTGCCCAGGGCGGCCAGTCCGTGTCGTGACGACACGGCCCGTCGGGGCGGGCGGCCGGGCAGGCCGCCCCCCGCGGACGGGGCGATTGCCGGTGATTGAGAGGGGGAATGTCTGTTGGATCCGGTAGTGTTAGTCTCAAGTGCGCATCCGAAGCCGCCATGGCTCGGTGCTCAGTGTCCCCATTCGGGACCACCTTTCTTCCGGGAGCCTCCCCGACTGCTTTGATCACTGCCAGCAGTTTCGAGCACGCTCCGGAATCGGCGTGACATTCCCACGCGTACAGCTCGGGGGCTTCTCGCCGGAACCACCCATGCACGTTTCTCTCCGCCGTACATCTTCCGGCGGACCACCGCCCCGGCTGCGGCCCATGCCCCATCAGGCCATGGACCGTCGTCGGACAGCACAACCGGTCGCCGAGCCAGACAGGCCGACGTCCGCTCCAGGGAAGGACCCTTCGTGAGCGACACCACCGATCTGATGGGCGCTGCCGACACCAACGTCGACACCAGTGCCCCCGCCGCGGGCGCCGCACCCAAGCGTCGCCGCTCCGGCACCGGCCTTGACGGCATGGTCCTGGCCGAGCTGCAGCAGGTCGCGTCGGGCCTCGGAATCAGGGGCACCGCGCGGATGCGCAAGAGCCAGCTGATCGAGGTCATCAAGGAGGCGCAGGGCGGCAGCGCTCCCAAGGCCGCGGCCACCGCGGCCCCCGCCGCCGACGCCGCCGAGAGCAAGCCGAAGCGCCGCGCCACCAGCAAGGCCCGTACGGGCGAGAGCGCGGCCGAGGCGCCCGCCGAGAAGGCGGCCGAGAAGCCCGCCGTGCAGGCGCAGATCGACATTCCGGGCCAGCCCGCCAGCGACGACGCGCCGGTCGGCGAGCGCCGCCGCCGCCGGGCGACCGCGCCCTCCGGCAGCCCGGAGTCCTCGGCCGCCGCCGCCGTGCAGGTCGAGCAGAAGACCGAGGCCGCGCCGGCCGCCGCCGTCGCCGAGCCCAAGGCCGAAGCGGTGACCACCGTCGCCGCCCAGGGCCAGGGCCAGACGCAGGAGGCCGGCGAGGGCCGGACCCGCCGGGACCGCCGTGACCGCGGGGACCGTGCCGAGCGGGGCGAGCGGGGCGAGCGCCAGCAGGGCCGCCGCGAGCGCGGCGCCAAGGCCGACGACCAGGGCCAGGCCGGCCAGGGTCAGGGCGGCCAGGGCGGTCAGGGTCAGGGCGGCCAGGGCGGCCAGGGCCAGGGCGCCGGTCGTCAGGACCGTGCCGACCGTCAGGACCGCGCCGACCGCCAGCAGCAGGGCGGCCGGGGCCAGCAGGGCCGGCAGGACCGTCAGGACAACGGCCCCCAGGACGACTTCGACGGTGAGGACGGCCGTCGCGGCCGTCGCGGCCGCTACCGCGACCGCCGTGGCCGCCGTGGCCGCGACGAGTTCGCGCCGAGCGAGCCGCAGGTCGCCGACGACGACGTGCTGATCCCCGTCGCGGGCATCCTCGACATCCTCGACAACTACGCGTTCATCCGGACCTCCGGCTACCTGCCGGGCCCGAACGACGTGTACGTCTCCCTGGCCCAGGTCCGCAAGGCGGGCCTGCGCAAGGGCGACCACACCACCGGCGCCGTCCGCCAGCCCAAGGACGGCGAGCGCCGCGAGAAGTTCAACGCGCTCGTGCGCCTGGACTCGGTCAACGGCATGGCGCCCGAATCCGGCCGCGGCCGCCCGGAGTTCCAGAAGCTGACGCCCCTGTACCCCCAGGACCGGCTCCGGCTGGAAACCGACCCGGGCGTGCTGACGACCCGCATCATCGACCTCGTGTCGCCGATCGGCAAGGGCCAGCGCGGCCTGATCGTGGCCCCGCCGAAGACCGGCAAGACCATGATCATGCAGGCGATCGCCAACGCGATCACGGTCAACAACCCCGAGTGCCACCTGATGGTCGTCCTGGTCGACGAGCGTCCGGAAGAGGTCACCGACATGCAGCGGTCGGTCAAGGGCGAGGTGATCTCCTCGACCTTCGACCGCCCGGCCGAGGACCACACCACGGTCGCCGAGCTGGCCATCGAGCGCGCCAAGCGTCTCGTCGAGCTGGGTCACGACGTGGTCGTCCTGCTGGACTCGATCACCCGTCTGGGCCGCGCGTACAACCTCGCCGCGCCCGCCTCCGGCCGCATCCTGTCCGGTGGTGTCGACTCGACCGCGCTGTACCCGCCGAAGCGCTTCTTCGGTGCCGCGCGCAACATCGAGGACGGCGGCTCGCTGACCATCCTGGCCACCGCGCTGGTCGACACCGGCTCGCGCATGGACGAGGTGATCTTCGAGGAGTTCAAGGGCACCGGCAACATGGAGCTCAAGCTCGACCGCAAGCTCGCCGACAAGCGCATCTTCCCGGCCGTCGACGTCGACCCGTCGGGCACCCGCAAGGAGGAGATCCTCCTCAACGCGGAGGAGCTCGCCATCGTCTGGAAGCTGCGCCGGGTGCTGCACGCGCTCGACTCGCAGCAGGCGATCGAGCTGCTGCTCGACAAGATGAAGCAGACGAAGTCGAACGCCGAGTTCCTGATGCAGATCGCCAAGACGACCCCGGCCGGCAAGAACGACGACTGACCGGGTCCGCGCCTGACCGGAGCCGCCCCCGCCGCATCAGCGGAGGGGGCGGCTCCGTTCGTGCGCCCGCCGGGAACCGCCCCGTACGCGCCGCCCGTGCGAGCTTTGCCACATTCGCGACCCGGTGAACGGTCCGTTCCGTACGCCATGGAACCCTGGAACCCACTGGTCCGTCTGAGTGAGAGAAGCTTCGGGCGACGCACGCAGGACTGAGGAGAGCATGAGCGAGGAAAGCAGGGGCCGCGGCCGTCGGGCCGCAACCCGGCGCCGGCGGAAACCGACGCAGCGCCGCAGGGCCCTCACCATCGCCGCCTGGACCGCCGCCGCGGTGGTCCTGCTGGGCGGTGGCGGCCTCGGCTGGTTCTACTTCAAGCTCAACGGCAACCTGAAGACGGTCGACATCGACCAGGCCCTGGGCAAGGACCGTCCCGCCAACGTCGACAACGGCTCGATGGACATCCTCGTCCTCGGCTCGGACTCCCGCGGCGGGGCCAACGGCGAGTACGGCCAGGACGACGGCGGCTCGGCCCGCTCCGACACGGCGATGATCATCCACCTGTACCAGGGCCACCAGCAGGCCAGCGTCATATCGATCCCGCGCGACACGATGGGCCCGCGGCCCGCCTGCGCCACCGGGAACGGCAAGACCGACCCCGGCCGCCAGCGCTCGCAGTTCAACGAGGCCTTCACCATAGGCGGGGCCGCCTGCGCGGTGAAGACCGTCGAGAAGATGTCGGGGATCCGCATGGACCACTACATCGAGGTCGACTTCACGGGGTTCAAGAAGATCATCGACAACCTCGGCGGGGTCCCGCTCACCACGACCAAGCCGATCAAGGACAAGGACAGCCACCTCGACCTCCCGCCCGGCCCCCACACGCTCAACGGGGAGCAGTCCCTCGGACTCGTCCGTACCCGCAAGAGCGTCGGCGACGGCGGCGACCTGGGCCGGATCCAGCTCCAGCAGGCCTTCATCAAGGCGCTGATCAAGCAGGTCAAGGGCATCGGCGTCTTCGACAACCCGAAGAAGCTGCTGAACCTCGCGGACTCCGCGACGAAGGCGATCACCACCGACAAGGCGCTCGGCGACGTGAAGTCCCTCATGGGCTTCGCCCAGGGCCTCCAGGGCATCGGCGCCGAGAACATGCACATGATCACCCTGCCGGTGACGCGGGACCCGCTCGACAAGGACCGCGTGGTGCCCCTCACCAAGGAGTCCAAGATGGTCTGGGACGCCCTGCTGGCCGACCAGCCCATCCCCGCCGGGGCCACCGAGAACTCGTCGGGCGACAAGGGCGGCGTCGGCTCGATCGTCCAGTAGCGCACGCGGCCGCCAGTCGGCCCGGCCGGAATAGATACCGGACCCTCCCCGTTGAAGGGAGCGTCCTCAGAATTTTGACAGGCGGCCCGGTCCTGGCAGACTGGTCTGTCGGCCCCGGTTCACGCAGTACGCAATTCGGCTCCTGCGACCCGGCGCCCTCCCGAATCTAGGAGACACCTTGAAGCGCGATGTTCACCCCGAGTACGTCGAGACCCAGGTCAGCTGCACCTGTGGCGCGTCGTTCACCACCCGTAGCACCCTGACCGACGGCACCATCCGTGCCGAGGTCTGCTCCGAGTGCCACCCGTTCTACACGGGCAAGCAGAAGATCCTCGACACCGGTGGCCGTGTGGCCCGCTTCGAGGCCCGCTTCGGCAAGGGTGCGGCCAAGAAGTAGCGCGACCCAGGCGCCGGTATCCGGCCGCCCCCTGACCACGCGGGGGCGGCCGGACCGGCGCCTTTGTCGTCGTGTCGCCAAGCCCAGCCCAATTTTTGACTCATCCCACAGGAGCACCCGATGTTCGAGGCGGTCGAGGAACTGATCGGCGAGCATGCCGATCTTGAGAAGAAGCTCTCCGACCCTTCGGTCCACTCCGACCAGGCCAACGCGCGCAAGCTGAACAAGCGCTACGCGGAGCTGACGCCGATCGTGGCGACCTTTCGCGCCTGGAAGCAGTCGGCCGAGGACATCGAGACGGCCAAGGAGTACGCGGCCGACGACCCGGACTTCGCCGCCGAGGTCAAGGAACTGAGCGCCCAGCGCGAAGAGCTCACCGAGAAGCTCCGCCTGCTGCTCGTCCCGCGCGACCCCAGCGACGACAAGGACGTGCTCCTGGAGGTCAAGGCCGGCGCCGGCGGCGACGAGTCCGCCCTCTTCGCCGGTGACCTGCTGCGCATGTACCTGCGCTACGCCGAGCGCGTGGGCTGGAAGACCGAGATCATCGACGCCACCGAGTCCGAGCTCGGCGGCTACAAGGACGTGCAGGTCTCCGTCCGCACCAAGGGCGGCAACGGCGCCACCGAGCCCGGCCAGGGCGTGTGGGCCCGGCTGAAGTACGAGGGCGGTGTGCACCGCGTCCAGCGCGTCCCCGCCACCGAGTCCCAGGGCCGCATCCACACCTCCGCCGCCGGCGTGCTCGTCACCCCGGAGGCCGAGGAGGTCGAGGTCGAGATCAACATGAACGACCTCCGCATCGACGTGTACCGCTCCTCCGGCCCCGGCGGCCAGTCCGTCAACACCACCGACTCGGCCGTGCGCATCACGCACCTCCCGACCGGTGTGGTCGCCTCCTGCCAGAACGAGAAGAGCCAGCTCCAGAACAAGGAGCAGGCCATGCGCATCCTGCGCTCGCGCCTGCTGGCCGCCGCCCAGGAAGCCGCCGAGCAGGAGGCCTCCGACGTGCGCCGCAGCCAGGTGCGCAGCGTGGACCGGTCCGAGAAGATCCGTACGTACAACTACCCGGAAAACCGGATCTCGGACCACCGGACCGGTTTCAAGGCGTACAACTTGGACCAGGTGCTCGACGGCGACCTCGACGCGGTCATCCAGGCCTGCGTCGACACGGACTCCGCGGCCAAGCTCGCCGCCGCGCACTGAGTCCGCCCGATCCCCGCACCACCCCCCGTACGACAGCAGCCCGGAGGACCAGCGTGAACTTGCTGCTTGCCGAGGTGGCCCAGGCCACCCAGCGGCTGGCCGCCGCCGGCGTGCCCTCACCGCGCTTCGACGCGGAGGAGCTCGCGGCCTTCGTGCACGGCGTCAAGCGGGGGGAACTGCACCACGTCAAGGACGCGGACTTCGACGCCCGCTACTGGGAGGCCGTCGCCCGCCGCGAGGCGCGCGAGCCGCTCCAGCACATCACCGGCCGCGCCTTCTTCCGCTACCTGGAGCTCCAGGTCGGCCCCGGGGTGTTCGTGCCCCGGCCCGAGACCGAGTCGGTCGTGGACTGGGCCATACAGGCCGTCCGCGCGATGGACGTGGTCGAGCCGCTGATCGTGGACCTGTGCACCGGCTCCGGCGCCATCGCGCTCGCCATGGCCCAGGAGGTGCCGCGCTCGCGCGTGCACGCCGTGGAGCTGTCCGAGGAGGCGCTGCGGTGGACCCGTAAGAACGCCGAGGGCTCCCGGGTCTCCGTGCACCAGGGCGACGCGCTGAGCGCGCTGCCGGAGCTGGACGGGCAGGTCGACCTGGTCATCTCCAACCCGCCGTACATCCCGCTCACCGAGTGGGAGTACGTGGCCCCCGAGGCCCGGGACCACGATCCCGAGATGGCGCTGTTCTCCGGGGAGGACGGCCTCGACACCATCCGCGGCATCGAGCGCACCGCGCACCGGCTGCTTCGGCCGGGCGGGATCGTCGTCATCGAGCACGCCGACACCCAGGGCGGCCAGGTGCCGTGGATCTTCGCCGACGAGCGGGGCTGGGCCGACGCCGCCGACCACCCCGACCTGAACAACCGACCGCGCTTCGCGACCGCCCGCAAGGCGATGCCGTGAGCGGCGCGCACACCCCTGCCACCCCCCTGCTGCACGAGGAGGCCCGCTGATGGCCCGGCGATACGACTGCAACGACGCGACGGACCGCAAGACGGGCCTGCGTGAAGCGGCATCCGCAGTGCGCCGCGGCGAGCTCGTCGTGCTGCCCACCGACACCCTGTACGGGATCGGCGCGGACGCCTTCAGCGCCGAGGCCGTCGGTGACCTGCTCACCGCCAAGGGGCGCGGCCGCAACATGCCCACGCCCGTGCTCATCGGTTCCCCGAACACGCTGCACGGCCTGGTCACGGACTTCTCCGAGCAGGCGTGGGAGCTCGTCGACGCCTTCTGGCCGGGCGGCCTCACGCTCGTCGCCAAGCACCAGCCGTCGCTGGCCTGGGACCTGGGTGAGACCCGCGGGACCGTCGCCGTACGCATGCCCCTGCACCCCGTCGCGATCGAGCTGCTGACCGAGGTCGGCCCGATGGCCGTGTCCTCGGCGAACCTGACCGGGCACCCCGCGCCGGAGGACTGCGACGCGGCGCGCGCGATGCTGGGCGACTCCGTGTCCGTGTACCTGGACGGCGGCCCGACGCCGAGCACGCTGCCGTCGTCGATCGTCGACGTCACCGGGAAGGTTCCCGTCCTGCTGCGCGCGGGGGCCCTGACCGCCGAGCAGCTGCGGGAGGTCGTACCCGACCTTGAGGTGGCCCCGTGAGCCCTGAGGGGCGTGGCATAGCAAGGGGCCGGGTCCCGGTGGGGGCCGGGGAAGACCCCTTCCGCATACTCCACGTCAGCACCGGCAACGTGTGCCGCTCGCCCATTACCGAGCGGCTGACGCGGCACGCCCTGACGCACCGGCTCGACGGCCTCGGGCTCGCCCCGGGCGACCTCATCGTGGAGAGCGCGGGCACCTGGGGCCACGAGGGAGCGCCGATGGAGGCCAACGCCGCCGCCGTCCTCGCGGACTTCGGCGCCGACGCGACCGGCTTCACCGGGCGCGAGCTGCTGGACGAGCACGTCATACGCGCCGACCTGGTGCTGACCGCCACCCGGGACCACCGGGCGCAGGTCATCTCCATGGGCCACTCGGCGGGGCTGCGCACCTTCACGCTGAAGGAGTTCACGCGGCTCGTGCGGGCCATAGACCCGGCGACGCTGCCGCCGCTGGACGACGGCATGGCCGAGCGCGCCCGGGCCCTGGTACGGGCCGCCGCGGCGCTGCGCGGCTGGCTGCTGGCACCGTCCGCGGACGCCGACGAGGTGTACGACCCGTACGGCGCGCCGATCACCTTCTTCCGCTC
The DNA here is from genome assembly GCF_055584685.1 of Streptomyces sp. NPDC102258. Classification (NCBI taxonomy): domain Bacteria; kingdom Bacillati; phylum Actinomycetota; class Actinomycetes; order Kitasatosporales; family Streptomycetaceae; genus Streptomyces; species Streptomyces sp. NPDC102258. Next base: position 193,593 of record NZ_JBVJLO010000004.1, on the reverse strand, counting down.
GATCGGCGACGAGATCAACCAGGCACTGGACCCCGTGGTCACGGCCCTGACGGGCGTCACGGCCGCACGCTGAGCGGGGCCGGCGGGCGCCGCGCCGCGCGGCGGGTTCAGGGGGGCGGGGCTATCGTGGCTGTACCTGTCGGGTAGCCCCTGGAGTCGCGCCATGAGCGTCATCACCCAGCCCTCGGACCTGCTGCGGCAGCAGGATCCGCAGATGGCCGACGTCCTCGCGGGGGAGCACCGGCGCCAGGCGGAGACGCTCCAGCTGAGCGCCGCCGAGAACTTCACCTCCCCGGCCGTGCTCGCCGCCCTCGGCTCCGCGCTCGCCAACAAGTACGCCGAGGGCTACCCCGGCGCCCGCCACCACGGTGGCTGCGAGTACGCCGACCTGGCCGAGCGGACCGCCGTCGAGCGGGCCCGGGCCCTGTTCGGGGTCGAGCACGCCAACGTACAGCCGCACTCCGGCTCCTCCGCCGTGCTCGCCGCGTACGCCGCCCTGCTGAGGCCCGGGGACACGGTCCTCGCGATGGGCCTCCCGTACGGAGGACACCTCACGCACGGCTCGCCCGCGAACTTCTCCGGCCGCTGGTTCGACTTCGTCGGCTACGGGGTCGACGCCGAGACCGGGCTCATCGACTACGCGCAGGTGCAGGAGCTGGCCCGGACGTACCGCCCGAAGGCCATCGTGTGCGGCTCGATCTCCTACCCCCGCCACATCGAGTACTCGGCGTTCCGTGAGATCGCGGACGAGGCCGGGGCCTACCTCATCGTCGACGCCGCGCACCCGATCGGCCTGGTCGCGGGTGGCGCCGCGCCGAGCCCGGTGCCGTACGCGGACCTGGTCTGCGCGACCACCCACAAGGTGCTGCGCGGCCCGCGCGGCGGGATGGTGCTGTGCGGCGCGGAGTTCGCGGAGCGCGTGGACCGGGCGGTGTTCCCCTTCACCCAGGGCGGCGCCCAGATGCACACCATCGCGGCCAAGGCGGTGGCCTTCGGGGAGGCGGCCGGCCCGGCCTTCACCCGGTACGCCCACCGGGTCGTCGCCAACGCCCGCGCACTGGCGCAGGCCCTGGAGGACCGGGGCTTCGCGCTCACCACCGGCGGCACCGACACCCACCTCATCAGCGCCGACCCGGCCCGGCTCGGCCTCGACGGCCCGACCGCCCGCGGCCGGCTCGCGGCGGCCGGGATCGTCCTCGACACCTGCGCCCTGCCGTACGGCGACCAGCGCGGGATCCGCCTCGGCACGGCGGCGGTGACCACGCAGGGGATGGGGGAGCCGGAGATGGTCCGGATCGCGGAGCTGTTCACGGCCGCGCTGCGCGGCGGGGCCGCGGCGGGGACCCGTAAGAAGGCCGGTGAGCTGGCCCGGGAATTTCCCCCGTACGGGGTTTAAAGGGGCACGAGGGGCGTACCGCAACCGGGAACGGGTAAGCGAGCGTCCTCGTGAGCGGTGACATCGCGGCTAATGTGTGGGGCTGAGATGGCCGGCGATACATCTGGGGCAGCCCGTGCGTGAATATCTGCTGACGCTTTGCGTCACGGTCGCGGTGACCTACCTGCTGACCGGACCCGTGCGGAAGTTCGCGATCGCGGCCGGCGCCATGCCGGAGATCCGCGCCCGCGACGTGCACCGGGAGCCGACTCCACGGCTCGGCGGGATCGCGATGTTCGGCGGTCTGTGCGCGGGCCTGCTGGTCGCGGACCACCTGCGCAACCTCAACGGGGTCTTCGAGCGGTCGAACGAGCCGAGAGCCCTGCTGTCGGGGGCGGCGCTGATCTGGCTGGTCGGCGTACTGGACGACAAGTTCGAGCTCGACGCGCTGATCAAGATGGGCGCGCAGATGATCGCGGCCGGCGTGATGGTGATCCAGGGCCTGACCATCCTGTGGATCCCGGTCCCGGGCATCGGGACGGTCGCGCTCACCCAGTGGCAGGGCAACCTGCTGACCGTCGCCCTCGTCGTGATCACCATCAACGCGGTGAACTTCGTGGACGGCCTGGACGGCCTCGCGGCCGGCATGGTCTGCATCGCGTCCGCGGCGTTCTTCCTCTACGGCTACCGGATCTGGTTCGGCTACGGCATCGAGGCGGCCGCCCCGGCGACGCTCTTCGCCGCGATCCTGATGGGCATGTGCCTGGGATTCCTGCCGCACAACATGCATCCCGCGCGCATCTTCATGGGCGATTCCGGCTCGATGCTCATCGGCCTGGTGCTGGCCGCCTCGACCATTTCCATCACCGGTCAGGTGGACCCCGACACGATGGCGCTCTTCGCGGGCGGTGAGCGCAACGCGACGCACGCGATGCTGCCCGCCTTCATTCCGCTCGTGCTGCCGCTGAGCATCGTCGCGATTCCGGTCGCGGACCTCGTCCTGGCGATCGTGCGGCGCACCTGGAAGGGCCAGTCGCCCTTCGCCGCGGACCGCGGGCACCTGCACCACCGGCTGCTGGAACTCGGACATTCCCACAGCCGTGCCGTACTCATCATGTATTTCTGGTCGGGCCTGATCGCATTCGGGGCGGTGGCCTATTCGGTGCATTCCACCTCGATGTGGATCGTCCTCGCCATCGCCGCGCTGAGCGGCCTGGGTCTCGTCCTGCTCCTGCTGCCGCGGTTCACGCCGCGGACACCCCGCTGGGCCGAGACATTGGTGCCGCCGCGCTACCGGCACGCGGAGCGGGCGGCGGAGGCGGCCGTACGCGAGGACGCGGGCGCGGAGCCGGAACCGGCGCGGCCGATCGCGGCCGGGGTGGCGGGCGTCAACGGCGCGACCGCGGTAGGCCCCCGTTCGCGCCTTCCCGACCGGCGTAAGGCCGGATCGTCCCGCTGACCGTGCGGGGGCATGTCCGACATGAACGCCCTTTACCAGACAAGACACTTGGCTGTCCCGCACACACGCGCAGGGTCACTCTCATGTGTGACAGTCAGCACACCGGACAGGTAAAGCTCTCATCAAATAGTTTGTGATACCGTTCACTAAACCCGGCGACAGAGCCGAAGGACCGTAGTGCGACGGTCCATTGGCCCGAGGCTCTCACTCGGACCGGGCTTACGCTCGTCCCGTACGAGTCCCGTGCCCCCACCACCACGCGGAGCAAACCGCCATGCGGTCAGATGACGTCCGATCCCTCCTGCACGCCGCCGTGCCCACAGCTGCCGCCGGCGCTCTCGCCGCCGTGATCAGCGCGTTGGTCGTTGGAGGCAAGGGGGCCGTCGGGGCCGTCGTCGCGACCGTGGTCGTGATTCTCTTCATGGGCATCGGATTCGTCGTTCTGCAGCGCACGGCGAAATCCCTTCCGCACTTGTTCCAGGCCATGGGCCTCATGCTCTACGCGGCCCAGATCCTGTTGCTCTTCGTCTTTCTCGCCGTGTTCAAGAACACGACGCTGTTCCACCCCCGGGCGTTCGCGATCACTCTCGTGGCCACCACCCTCGTGTGGATCGCCGCGCAGACGCGCGCTCACATGAAAGCCAAGATCCTGTACGTCGAGCCCGACTCCTCGAAGGCCGAAAAGCCCGAGAATCCGGGATCGAAGTCGTGAGGGGTAGGGCCGGGATAAGGGCGCGTTCGAGATCCTGCTATCGTCCGGTTCCAACTGCGGCACTGCGGGCGCGGGCATCTGAGCTGACGCCTGTTCCATCGCGAGGCTCGATGCCTGAACGCCGCCCCCACATCCGTTACACCAGTCCAGTGCCGAACCGCGGCTGTGCGCCGCGCCGACACAACGAGGTTGCCGTACCTATGCGCCACGCTGAAGGAGCCCGCGGTGAGTGCTGACCCGACGCAGGTGCTCGCCTTCGAGACCGACTGTCACATCTTCGAAGGATGTGGCTTCCCCGGTCCGGGCCTGCACTCGTTCCTCTTCGAGCCGCTGTGGGGCGAAGCCGGCACCACCAGTGCTTACTTCAACAAGCCGATGCTGCTGGCTCTGCTGGGCTCGATCATCATCGTGGGCTTCTTCTGGGCCGCCTTCGGCAAGCCGAAGATGGTTCCGGGCAAGCTCCAGATGGTCGCCGAGGCGGGCTACGACTTCGTCCGCCGCGGCATCGTCTACGAGACGCTGGGCAAGAAGGAGGGCGAGAAGTACGTCCCCCTGATGGTCTCGCTGTTCTTCTTCGTCTGGATCCTGAACGTCTGGTCGATCGTCCCCGTGGCCCAGTTCCCGGTGACCTCGATCATCGCGTACCCGGCCGTGCTGGCCCTGCTGGTCTACGTGGTCTGGATGTCGGTCACCTTCAAGCGCCACGGCTTCGTCGGCGGCCTGAAGAACCTGACCGGCTACGACAAGAGCCTCGGCGGCGTCCTGCCGCTCATCATGGTCATCGAGTTCTTCTCGAACGTCCTGGTGCGCCCGTTCACCCACGCGGTCCGACTGTTCGCGAACATGTTCGCCGGTCACACCCTGCTGCTGCTCTTCACGATCGCCAGCTGGTACCTGCTGAACGGCATCGGCATCGCCTACGCGGGTGTCTCGTTCGTGATGGTCATCGTGATGACCGCCTTCGAGCTCTTCATCCAGGCCGTCCAGGCGTACGTCTTCGTCCTCCTGGCCTGCAGCTTCATCCAGGGCGCGCTCGCCGAGCACCACTGAGCCAGGCCCGCCCCCGCTCAGCCCCCATTCGTCCGGTGGCCAACCCCCACCGGTCCGTGAAAGAGAAGGAAGAACTGGCATGTCCCAGACCCTTGCCGCCGTCACCGGCTCCCTCAGCTCCGTTGGTTACGGTCTCGCGGCCATCGGCCCCGGCGTCGGCGTCGGCATCATCTTCGGTAACGGCACCCAGGCCCTCGCCCGTCAGCCCGAGGCTGCCGGCCTGATCCGCGCCAACCAGATCCTCGGCTTCGCCTTCTGTGAGGCGCTCGCCCTGATCGGTCTGGTCATGCCGTTCGTCTACCCGACCTCCTGATCCTCGGTCTCGACGAACAGCCCATTAGACGAAAGGCACTGATGTGAACCTCCTGGTTCTCGCGGCCGAGACGGAAAACCCGCTCGTCCCGCCGATCCCCGAGCTCGTCATCGGTCTGATCGCCTTCGTCATCGTCTTCGGTTTCCTCGCGAAGAAGCTCCTCCCGAACATCAACAAGGTTCTGGACGAGCGTCGTGAGGCCATCGAGGGCGGTATCGAGAAGGCTGAGGCCGCTCAGACCGAGGCCCAGAGCGTGCTGGAGCAGTACAAGGCCCAGCTCGCCGAAGCCCGGCACGAGGCCGCGCGCCTGCGCCAGGACGCGCTGGAGCAGGGCACTGCGCTCAAGGAAGAACTGCGCGCAGAGGGCCAGCGGCAGCGTGAGGAGATCATCGCTGCCGGCCACGCCCAGATCGCGGCCGACCGCAAGGCCGCCTCTCAGGCGCTGCGTCAGGACGTGGGCAAGCTCGCCACCGACCTGGCCGGAAAGCTCGTCGGCGAGTCCCTTGAGGACCACGCCCGGCAGAGCCGCACCATCGACCGTTTCCTCAGCGAGCTTGAGGAGAAGGCCGAGGCCGCCCGATGAACGGAGCGAGCCGCGAGGCACTGGCCTCCGCACGCGAGCGTCTCGACGCGCTGACGGACAACACGTCCGTCGACGCGGCGAAGCTCGCCGGTGAGCTGGCCGCCGTCACCGCGCTGCTCGACCGTGAGGTCTCGCTGCGTCGGGTCATCACGGACCCGGCGCAGGCCGGCGAGGCCAAGGCCGAGCTGGTCGGCCGACTGCTGTCCGGCCAGGTGGGCGGGGAAACCCTCGACCTGGTGTCCGGCATGGCCCGGTCCCGCTGGTCGCAGTCCCGTGACCTGGTGGACGCGCTGGAGGAGCTGGCGGCCACCGCCGACCTCACGGCGGCCCAGCAGGCCGGCGGTCTGGACGACGTCGAGGACGAGGTCTTCCGCTTCGGCCGCATCGTCGCGTCGAGCACCGCGCTGCGGTCCGCGCTCACCGATCGCGCGGCGACCGCCTCCGCCAAGAGCGAGCTGCTGCGCAGCCTGCTCGACGGCAAGGTGAACGCCGTCACCGAGCGCCTGGTGATCCGTCTTGTCACGCACCCGCGTGGACGTAGCCTGGAAGCGGGACTGGAGTCCCTTTCCAAGCTCGCCGCCGAGCGCCGTGATCGCATGGTCGCCACCGTGACCAGCGCGGTTCCGCTCAGCGACGTGCAGAAGCAGCGTCTCGGAGCGGTGCTGGCCAAGCTGTACGGCCGCCAGATGCACCTGAACCTCGACGTGGACCCCGAGGTCCTCGGCGGGATCTCGGTGCGCGTCGGCGACGAGGTCATCGACGGCACCATCGCGGACCGCCTCGAAGAGGCGTCCCGCCGCATGGCCGGCTGACCAGCCACCAATAGAACAACGCATTCCTAGCGGCCCGGTTGGGCCGTGCAGAACTTGCAGAAGATTCCTGGGGGTCGCCCCCAGACCCCTAAGAAGCTTCAGGCCCAACAAGGAGAGCAGGGAACCCAGATGGCGGAGCTCACGATCCGGCCGGAGGAGATCCGGGACGCACTGGAGAACTTTGTCCAGTCGTACCAGCCGGACGCGGCCTCGCGCGAGGAGGTCGGAACGGTCAGCGTTGCCGGCGACGGCATCGCGAAGGTGGAGGGCCTGCCCTCCGCCATGGCGAACGAGCTGCTGAAGTTCGAGGACGGCACCCTCGGTCTCGCCCTCAACCTCGAGGAGCGCGAGATCGGTGCGATCGTCCTCGGCGAGTTCAGCGGCATCGAGGAGGGCCAGCCGGTGCGGCGCACCGGTGAGGTGCTCTCGGTCGGCGTCGGCGAGGGTTACCTCGGCCGTGTCGTCGACCCGCTCGGCAACCCGATCGACGGTCTCGGCGAGATCGCGACCGAAGGCCGTCGCGCCCTCGAACTGCAGGCCCCGGGCGTCATGGTCCGTAAGTCGGTGCACGAGCCCATGCAGACCGGCTACAAGGCCGTCGACGCCATGGTGCCGATCGGCCGTGGCCAGCGTCAGCTGATCATCGGTGACCGTCAGACCGGCAAGACCGCTCTTGCCGTCGACACGATCATCAACCAGCGCGACAACTGGCGCTCGGGCGACGTGAACAAGCAGGTCCGCTGCATCTACGTCGCCATCGGCCAGAAGGGCTCGACCATCGCGTCCGTTCGCGGCGCCCTGGAAGAGGCCGGCGCGCTCGAATACACGACGATCGTCGCCGCCCCGGCGTCCGACCCGGCCGGCTTCAAGTACCTGGCGCCGTACACCGGTTCCGCCATCGGCCAGCACTGGATGTACGCCGGCAAGCACGTCCTGATCATCTTCGACGACCTGTCGAAGCAGGCCGACGCCTACCGCGCCGTGTCGCTGCTGCTGCGCCGCCCGCCGGGCCGTGAGGCCTACCCGGGCGACGTCTTCTACCTGCACTCGCGTCTCCTGGAGCGCTGCGCGAAGCTCTCCGACGCGATGGGTGCCGGTTCGATGACCGGTCTGCCGATCGTCGAGACCAAGGCGAACGACGTGTCGGCGTTCATCCCGACCAACGTCATCTCCATCACCGACGGCCAGTGCTTCCTGGAGTCCGACCTGTTCAACGCGGGCCAGCGCCCGGCGCTGAACGTCGGTATCTCGGTCTCCCGCGTCGGTGGCTCCGCCCAGCACAAGGCCATGAAGCAGGTCTCCGGCCGACTGCGCGTGGACCTCGCCCAGTACCGCGAGCTGGAGGCGTTCGCCGCCTTCGGTTCCGACTTGGACGCCGCGTCGAAGGCTTCGCTGGAGCGCGGCAAGCGCATGGTCGAGCTGCTGAAGCAGGGCCAGTACCAGCCGATGCCCGTCGAGGAGCAGGTCGTCTCCGTCTGGGCCGGCACCACCGGCAAGATGGACGACGTTCCGGTCAACGACATCCGTCGCTTCGAGTCGGAGCTGCTGGAGCACCTGCGCCGCGAGCGCAAGGACCTCCTCACCTCCATCGCCGACGGCGGCAAGATGTCGGACGACACCCTGACCTCCATCGCCGACGCGATCGCTGCCTTCAAGCAGCAGTTCGAGACCTCGGACGGCAGGCTCCTGGGCGAGGACGCGCCGGCCGTCAACGTCTCCAAGTGACGACGGAAGGGACCTGACTCATGGGAGCGCAGCTCCGGGTCTACAAGCGTCGCATCCGTGCCGTCACGGCGACCAAGAAGATCACCAAGGCGATGGAGATGATCGCCGCCTCGCGCATCGTCAAGGCGCAGCGCAAGGTGGCGGCATCGATGCCGTACGCGACCGAGCTCACCCGTGCGGTGACCGCGGTGGCGACCGGTTCGAACACCAAGCACGCCCTGACCACCGAGGCCGACGCCCCGACCCGCGCCGCGGTCCTGCTCATCACGAGCGACCGCGGTCTGGCCGGCGGCTACTCCTCGAACGCCATCAAGCAGGCGGACCGGCTCACCGAGCGGCTGCGCGCTGAGGGCAAGGACGTCGATGCCTACATCGTCGGCCGCAAGGGCGTCGCCTACTACGGCTTCCGCGAGCGCAAGATCGCGGAGTCGTGGACGGGCTTCACCGACAGCCCGGCCTACGCCGACGCCAAGCGCGTCGCGGCGCCGCTGATCGAGGCCATCCAGACGGACACGGCCGAGGGCGGCGTCGACGAGCTGCACATCGTCTACACGGAATTCGTGTCGATGATGACGCAGAACGCGGTGGACGGCCGGATGCTGCCGCTCAGCCTCGACCAGGTTGCGGACGAGGACGACGCGAAGGGCGAGATCCTTCCGCTGTTCGAGTTCGAGCCGTCGGCGGAGGACGTCCTCGACGCCCTTCTGCCGCGCTACGTCGAGAGCCGTATCTACAACGCACTGCTGCAGTCGGCCGCTTCCGAGCACGCCGCCCGCCGCCGCGCGATGAAGTCGGCGACCGACAACGCCGGAGACCTCATCAAGAGCCTCTCCCGGCTTGCCAACGCGGCCCGCCAGGCCGAAATCACCCAGGAAATCAGCGAGATCGTCGGTGGCGCGAGCGCCATGGCCGACGCGACCGCGGGGAGTGACAAGTAATGACGACCACTGTTGAGACGGCCGCCGCCACGGGCCGCGTCGCCCGGGTCATCGGCCCGGTCGTCGACGTGGAGTTCCCCGTCGACGCGATGCCCGAGATCTACAACGCCCTCAAGGTCCAGGTCGCCGACCCGGCCGAGGACGGCAAGCTCAAGACCCTGACCCTTGAGGTCGCGCAGCACCTGGGTGACGGCCTCGTCCGTACCATCTCGATGCAGCCGACCGACGGTCTGGTGCGCCAGGCCGCGGTGACCGACACGGGCGAGGGCATCACCGTCCCCGTCGGTGACTTCACCAAGGGCAAGGTGTTCAACACCCTGGGTGAGGTGCTCAACTACCCGGAGGCCAACGCCGAGGTCACCGAGCGCTGGCCGATCCACCGCAAGGCCCCGAACTTCGACGAGCTCGAGTCGAAGACCGAGATGTTCGAGACCGGCGTCAAGGTCATCGACCTCCTCACCCCGTACGTCAAGGGTGGAAAGATCGGTCTGTTCGGTGGTGCCGGTGTCGGCAAGACCGTTCTGATCCAGGAAATGATCTACCGCGTCGCCAACAACCACGACGGTGTGTCGGTCTTCGCGGGCGTCGGTGAGCGTACCCGTGAGGGCAACGACCTCATCGAGGAGATGGGCGACTCGGGCGTCATCGACAAGACGGCCCTCGTCTTCGGCCAGATGGACGAGCCCCCGGGCACCCGTCTGCGCGTCGCGCTCGCCGGTCTGACCATGGCGGAGTACTTCCGCGATGTGCAGAAGCAGGACGTGCTGTTCTTCATCGACAACATCTTCCGGTACACCCAGGCGGGTTCCGAGGTGTCGACGCTGCTCGGCCGCATGCCCTCCGCGGTGGGTTACCAGCCGAACCTGGCCGACGAGATGGGTCTCCTCCAGGAGCGCATCACCTCGACCCGTGGTCACTCGATCACCTCGATGCAGGCGATCTACGTCCCCGCGGACGACCTGACCGACCCGGCGCCGGCGACCACCTTCGCCCACCTCGACGCGACGACGGTTCTCTCCCGTCCGATCTCCGAGAAGGGCATCTACCCGGCCGTGGACCCGCTGGACTCGACGTCCCGCATCCTCGACCCGCGGTACATCGCGGCGGACCACTACGCGTGCGCCATGCGCGTCAAGGGGATCCTGCAGAAGTACAAGGACCTCCAGGACATCATCGCGATCCTCGGTATCGACGAGCTGGGCGAGGAGGACAAGCTCGTTGTCCACCGTGCCCGTCGCGTCGAGCGCTTCCTGTCGCAGAACACGCACGTCGCCAAGCAGTTCACCGGCGTCGACGGTTCGGACGTCCCGCTGGAAGAGTCGATCACCGCGTTCAACGCGATCTGTGACGGTGAGTACGACCACTTCCCCGAGCAGGCGTTCTTCATGTGCGGTGGCATCGAGGACCTGAAGGCCAACGCCAAGGAGCTGGGCGTCTCCTGATCGGGCGCGCTCCTCCCGGAGCGCTTCCGGTTCGCTGATTGACGGAGAGGGGCGGGGTGCGTCCCGTCCCTCTCCCCACGCCCATTAGAATTTGACCCAACACCCGGCCGACCCGCCGGGTGGTGACCCGAGGAGCCACCTTGGCTGCTGAGCTGCACGTCGAGCTGGTCGCGGCGGACCGCAATGTCTGGTCCGGCGAGGCCACCCTTGTTGTCGCCCGCACCACGTCCGGCGACATCGGCGTCATGCCCGGTCACCAGCCGCTTCTCGGTGTGCTGGAATCGGGCCCGGTGACCATCCGTACCAGCGAGGGCGGCACTGTCGTCGCCGCGGTGCACGGCGGATTCATCTCGTTCGCGGACAACAAGCTGTCCGTGCTGGCCGAGATCGCCGAGCTCGCGGACGAGATCGACGTCCAGCGGGCGGAGCGGGCACTGGAGCGCGCGAAGTCGGAGGCCGACGCGGCCGCCGAACGTCGCGCCGATGTCCGGCTGCGCGCGGTGACGGGGCACTGAGCTCCGTACCGAAGAGCGTGACACCTCAGCCGCGGTCCGTTCTGGAATTTTCCAGACCGGGTCGCGGCTGAGGCGATGCGGATCCGTTTTTTGTTCTGCGTGATTTCGATGAGCGAGGAGGTCGGTGAAGATGCTCCTCGCTCTGCTTGTGAGCGGCCTGGTCGTAGCCCTGGTGGTGATCGGGCTGTTTGTCTTCGGGCTGCGCCGCAGACTCATCCAGCGCTCCGGCGGGACCTTCGACTGCAGCCTGCGCTGGGCCGTGTCCGAGGAGTCCGACGTCTCCGGCAAGGGCTGGGTGTACGGGGTCGCCCGCTACAGCGGTGACCGGATCGAGTGGTTCCGGGTCTTCTCGTACTCCCCGCGTCCGCGCCGGCTGCTGGAGCGCTCCTCGATCGAGGTGCTCGCCCGGCGCGCGCCCGAGGGCGAGGAGGAGCTGGCCCTGCTGTCCGACGCCATCGTGCTCGGCTGTTCCCACCGCGGGACGCGCCTGGAGCTGGCGATGAGCGAGGACGCGCTGACCGGTTTCCTGGCCTGGCTGGAGGCGGCGCCTCCCGGCCAGCGGGTGAACGTCGCGTAGGACGGCACGTACGAGTAGGCGGAAACGCCGGAGAAGCCGGGGAGACGGGGGCGGACCCGTCTCCCCGGCTTCGTCATGTCACCGGGTCCGTGCGTGGGGTCACTGGAGTCCGGTGTGGATCGCGGCGGCGAGTTCGCCGTTCGCGGTGTCGCCGCTGAACTCCCAGAAGAAGGCGCCCCTGAGGCCCTGCTGCTTGGCCCAGGTCATCTTCCCGGCGATGGTGGCGGGGGTGTCGTAGCTCCACCAGTTGCTGCCGCACTTGGCGTAGGCCGTGCCGGCGATGGTGCCGGTGGTGGGGCAGCTGGTCTTGAGGACCTTGTAGTCCTCGATGCCCTGCTCGTAGGTGCCCGGAGCGGGGCCGGTGGCGGTGCCGCCGGGGGTGGCCTGGGTGACGCCGGTCCAGCCGCGGCCGTAGAAGCCGATGCCGAGGTTGAGCTTGGAGCCGGGGACGCCCTTGCCCTTGAGCTTGGTGATGGCGGCCTCGGAGTTGAAGCCGGCGATCGGGATGCCGGAGTAGGAGGTCAGGGGGGAGTGCGGGGCGGTGGGGCCCTTGGCGTCCCAGGCGCCGAAGAAGTCGTACGTCATGACGTTGTAGAAGTCGACGTACGGGGCGGCGCCCGCGTAGTCGGCGAGGTCGAGCTTGCCGCCGTTGGAGCCGTCGGCGGAGATGGCGGCGGTCACCAGGTTCGATCCGCCGAACTTGGTGCGCAGGGCCGACATCAGGTTCTTGAAGGAGGCGGCGCCGCTGGTGTCGCAGGACAGCCCGCAGGCGTTCGGGTACTCCCAGTCGATGTCGATCCCGTCGAAGACGTCCGCCCAGCGCGGGTCCTCGACCAGGTCGTAGCAGGACTGGGCGAAGGCGGCCGGGTTCTGGGCGGCCTGGCCGAAGCCGCCGGACCAGGTCCAGCCGCCGAAGGAGTAGATGATCTTGATGTTCGGGTACTTGGCCTTCAGCTTGCGCAGCTGGTTGAAGTTTCCGCGCAGCGGCTGGTCCCAGGTGTCGGCGACGCCGTCGACGCTCTGGTCGGCGGTGTAGGCCTTGTCGTAGTCGGCGTAGGAGTCACCGATGGTGCACTTGCCGTTCTGGACGTTGCCGAAGGCGTAGTTGATGTGGGTGATCTTGGCCGCCGTACCGGATGTGACCAGGTTCTTCACGTGGTAGTTGCGCTGGTAGACACCCCAGTCGGTGAAGTAGCCGAGCTTCACCTTGGCGCCCGGGTCGCCGGGGTCGCCGGGGTCGCCCGGATCGGTGCCGCCGCCCGGGGTGGTGACCGAGAGGGTGGCGGAGGAGGGGCCGGTCTGGTCGGCGGTGTCGCGGGCGGTGACCGCGTAGGAGTACGTGGTGCCCTTGGTCAGGCCGGAGTCGGCGAAGGTGGTGCCGGTGACCGTGGCGATCTTGCTGCCGCCCCGGTAGACGTCGTAGTTCTTCACGCCCTTGTCGTCGGTGGCGGCCGGCCGGGACAGGGTGAGCGCGGTCTCGGTGACGCCCGTCGCGGTGGGGGCGCCGGGGGCCGAGGGCGGAGTGTCGGCGGGGGTGGTGCCGCCCTCGCACGAGCCGCCGTTGACCTTGCAGCCGGCAGGGGCGCCGGGGCCCGCGCCGTTGAAGCCGAAACTGGCGGTGGCGCCGGGGGCGAGGGTGCCGTTCCAGCCGACGTTCTTCGCGGTCCAGTGGGTGCCCGAGCTGGTGACGGTGGCGTCCCAGGCGGAGGTGACCGAGGTGCCGGAGGGGTAGTCCCACTCCACGGTCCAGCCGGCGAGGGTGGTGGTGCCGGTGTTCTTCACCGTCCACTTGCCCTCGAAGCCGGAGCCCCAGTCGGAGACCTTGGTGAAGGTGGCGGTGGCGGAGGCGGCGGCCTGCGCGGGACCCGCCAGGCCGACCAGGCCGGCGACGGGCAGGGCGAGGGCGGCCACCGTGGCGGCCAGCCTCCGCAACAGTCGGGTGCGTCGTGGGGGTGCTGTGCTCAAGGGTGCTCCTCCGTAGGTCCGGAGCCGTCGTGGGGCCGACCGCTCCATGGGGGTGGGACCTGCGCCGCCCGTGAGCACGCGGTGCCGGGGCTTCCGGGCCGCCTTCGGAGGCCGCATTCGAGAGCCTTTGACATGGCACGCTCACCACAGTGTTGCGGTGAGATTAGAAAGGTCTGGACCAAGCGTCAAGAGGTCCAGACCTCATCGTCCGCCCTCGACTACCGCTCGCCGCCGGGGACCCACAGGACGTCCCCGGTCTCCTTGTTGGCCGTGCGCGCCAGGATGAAGAGGAGGTCGGAGAGGCGGTTGAGGTAGGTGGCCGTCAGCGGGTTCATGACCTCGCCGTGCACCTCCAGCGCCGCCCACGTCGAGCGCTCGGCGCGCCGGACCACGGTGCAGGCCTGGTGCAGCAGGGCGGCGCCCGGGGTGCCGCCCGGGAGGATGAAGCTGCGCAGCTTCTCCAGTTCCTCGTTGAAGGCGTCGCAGTCCGCCTCCAGCTTGTCGACGTAGAACTGCTCGACGCGCAGCGGCGGGTACTTCGGGTCCGCGACGACCGGCGTGCTCAGGTCGGCGCCCACGTCGAAGAGGTCGTTCTGCACGCGGACCAGGACCTTCACGACCTCCTGCGGCAGCGAGCCCAGCGCGATGGCCGCCCCGATCGCGGCATTCGCCTCGTTGGCGTCGGCGTACGCGGCGATGCGCAGGTCCGTCTTCGGGGTACGGCTCATGTCGCCCAGGGCGGTCGTGCCCTTGTCGCCGGTACGGGTGTAGATACGCGTCAGGTTCACCATGGCGCCAGGGTAGTGCGGGCCAACTGCGGTGGGCCCGCGCACTGCTGGCCCGTCCCGGTGTGATGTCCGTCATCTGAGACGTGACGCGTGTTACTTCGCGGTCACACCGTACGTCGCGGACGCTAGTCTCCGGCGGAGGGGCCATGAGACTGGGGCCGTAAGGGAAACGAGGGGTGTGCAGTGGCTGGGAAGCTCGCCGTCATCGGTGCTGGACTGATGGGTTCCGGGATCGCTCAGGTCTCCGCTCAGGCGGGTTGGGACGTCGTCCTGCGGGACGTCACCGACGCCGCGCTGACCCGCGGCACGGACGGCATCAAGGCCTCGTACGACCGGTTCGTCGCCAAGGGCAAGCTGACGGCCGAGGACGCCGAGGCGGCGCTGGCCCGGATCACCACGACCACCGACCTCGATGCGGTCTCCGACGTGGACATCGTCGTCGAGGCGGTCTTCGAGAAGCTCGAAGTCAAGCACGAGATCTTCCGCACCCTGGACGAGCTGGTGCGCGAGGACGCGGTGCTCGCCTCCAACACCTCCGCCATCCCGATCACCAAGATCGCGGCCGTGACGAAGCGTCCGGAGCGGGTCGTCGGCGCGCACTTCTTCTCGCCCGTCCCGATGATGCAGCTCTGCGAGCTCGTGCGCGGCTACAAGACCAGTGACGAGACCCTCGCCACCACCCGCGCGTTCGCCGAGTCCGTCGGCAAGACCTGCATCGTCGTCAACCGCGACGTCGCCGGTTTCGTGACGACCCGTCTGATCTCCGCGCTGGTCGTCGAGGCCGCCAAGCTCTACGAATCGGGCGTGGCCTCCGCCGAGGACATCGACATCGCCTGCAAGCTGGGCTTCGGCCACGCGATGGGCCCGCTGGCCACCGCGGACCTCACCGGCGTGGACATCCTGCTGCACGCCACCAGCAACATCTACACCGAGTCGCAGGACGAGAAGTTCGCGCCGCCGGAGCTGATGCGCCGCATGGTCGACGCGGGCGACATCGGCCGCAAGAGCGGGCAGGGCTTCTACAAGCACTGAGCACGGACGTTCGAATCTCCGCACCCCCTACGGGGTGAATTAGGTATCGGTTCGCTCACGGTCGGCAACTTCCCCGCCCGCGGGGCAGTCAGTTGCAGTGAGAGTGGCCGGTCACGGATCAGTCGGACCAGACGCACGCGGTACAGCCGGGGAGCACACATGCACATCAGGGGCGACCACGCCGAACTCGCGGTCGGGGGTCGCCTCGACGTGCGCAGCGCGGCGGACGCCCGTACGGTCCTGCACACCGCCCTCGACGACGGCCACGGCGACCTCGTGCTCGACCTGACCGGCCTGGACTCCTGGGACGCGACCGGACTCGGCGTGATCATGGGGGCCCACCGGCGGGCCGGCCGCACCGGCCGCCGGCTGGTGCTGCGCGGGGTGCCCGACCGGATGCAGCGGCTGCTCGTGGCGACCCGGCTGCACCGGATCCTGGCGATCGAGGGCGGCCTGGAAGCGGAGTCCCTGCCCCGGGTGTGAGCGGGGGCGGGCACGGGCGCGGGAAACCGGCTGCGGGCACGGGCGGGAAAACCGGCTGCGGGCGGTCGCCGGGGTCGGCTTTCATGGCCCCATGGTGCCCCTCGACCGACTGCCGGCCTTCGCGGCCATGTCCTGCCTGCTGATCGTGATCCCCGGCCCCAGCGTGCTGTTCGTGGTCGGCCGCGCCCTCGCGCAGGGCCGCCGCGCCGCGCTGACCACGGTCGTCGGCAACACCCTCGGGGCGTACGTACTCGTCGTGGCCGTGGCGCTCGGCGTCGGCGCGGTGGTCGAGCGCTCCGTCCCCGTCTTCACCACGCTGAAGCTGGTCGGCGCCGCGTACCTCGTGTACCTGGGCGTCAAGGCGCTTCGCGGGCGCGGATCCCTGCGGGAGGCCCTCGCCGGGCAGGCCCCGGCCGCGCGCGGCGGCCTGCGGACCCTCGCCGAGGGCTTCGTGGTGGGTGTGTCCAACCCCAAGACCATCGTCTTCTTCGCGGCCGTGCTGCCCCAGTTCGTGGACCGCGCCGCCGGAGACGTCACGCTCCAGATGCTGGAGCTCGGTCTCGTCTTCAACCTCATCGCGCTCGTCTCCGACAGCGCCTGGGGGCTGGTCGCGGCCACCACCCGCGGCTGGTTCGCCGGATCGCCGCGCCGGCTGTCCAGGGTGGGCGGCGCCGGCGGGCTCGCGATGATCGGCCTCGGCGTCACCGTCGCGGTCACCGGACGCAAGGACTGACGGGGCCCCGGGGACGCGGACGGGCCGTCACGTCCCGGGCGAATCCGCAGGAATCGTAACGGTCCGGTGCTGAAGCCACCCCTGCGGTTCCGGCGGGACCGGCCACCGTCTAGGGTTCGGGCGGAAACCGGACCAGTAGCGACAGCGGCGAGCGAAGGCCGGGCGTAATGACGGCGGCGACGGCGCGCGCGACGCGATCGGGGGACTTGGTCATGGACCGTACGGACGGTACACAGGGGCGGCCCGCCTCGGGCGGACAGCCGGTGGACCGGCCCGCGGGCGGCCCGTCCGGGCCCGCGGCCGCGCCGGGAGCTCCCGCCCGCGTCGTGACCCTGACCAGCGGCGACTTCACCCTCACCGTGAACCCCGTCGACGGCAGCGAGATCGAGCCCCTGCGCCCCGGCGACGGCCCGGCCGCGGGCCGTCCCCCCGGCAGGCGCGGCGCCTTCGACCGCGCCGACCGGGACGCCGCCGCCCGGCCCCCCGCCCTTCCCGGGCCGCCCCCGCCCGCGCGGCCGCTGCGGGCGCGCGCCGAGGAGCGGGAGCGGATCGTCCGGCTCCTGGGCCGGGGCCGCTCCGTACGCCTGACCGGACCCGCCGGATCCGGCCGTACCTCCCTGCTCGACGCGGTCGCCGCGGGCTGCGCCGGATTCGCCCCCGACGGCGTCGTCCGGCTCTCGGGCCACGGCGTCCAGCAGCCGGCCGAACTGCTGCACTCCCTGTACGCCACCGTGTACGAGGCCCCCGGCCGCCGTCCCGACCGTACGGAACTCCTCGCGCGGGCCGC
Organism: Streptomyces sp. NPDC102258; assembly: GCF_055584685.1. Lineage (NCBI taxonomy): Bacteria > Bacillati > Actinomycetota > Actinomycetes > Kitasatosporales > Streptomycetaceae > Streptomyces > Streptomyces sp. NPDC102258. The sequence goes on along the minus strand of NZ_JBVJLO010000004.1, from coordinate 176,304 downwards.
CGAGATCGGCGCGATCGTCCTCCTCGACGACCTGGAACTGGGCGGGGCCGCGCTGGACGAACTGCTGCGCGCCACCCCCGAGTGCGCCTACCTGCTGGCCGCCACCCCCGACGCCGCGCCCCCCTCCGAGGAACTCCACCTGGAAGAGGTCTTCCTCGACGGGCTCGGCAAGGCCGACTGCCTGCTGCTGCTCGAAGCCGGCGCGGGCCGGCCGCTGACCGAGGAGGAGACCGCCTGGGCGGGTGACCTGCGGTTCGCCTCGGAGGGGCTGCCGCTGCGCTTCGTGCAGGCCGGCGCCCTGCTGCGGCAGCGCGACGAGCTCAACCGGAGCTCCGCCGAGGACGAGGACGAGGAGCCCGGCGTCTTCGAGGAGCGCCCCCGCGACGCCGCGCCGGTGCCGCTGCCCACCCTCGCCGAGGGCGCGGCCCCCGCGGCACTGCTGGCCTCCCGGGTCAGCGAGTCGGCCCGGGCCGCGCTGCGGATCGCCTGCGCGCTGGGCGGGGAACTCCCGCACCACGCGCACCTGCCCGCGCTGGTCGGGGACACGCACGCCGACTCCGCCGTCGCGGAACTGCTGGGCTGCGGGCTGATCACCGCCGTCGGGCCGCGGTACCGCCTCGCGGAGGGGGTCGCGCGGCAGCTGGAGGAGGCCGGGTACGGGGACACCGCCGCCGAGGAGGCGCGGACCGCCGCCCGGCACTACGCCTGGTGGACCGGGCACGCCTCGGTGACCCCGGAGCGGGTGGCGGCCGACGCAGACGCGGTGCTGGCCGCGCTGGCCGGGGCCGATGTGGTGGCCGCCGTACTCCTGGCCCGCACGGCGGCGCCCGCCTTCGCGGCGTCCCTGCACTGGGAGGCGTGGGAGCGGGTGCTGCGCGCGGGGGCGGAGGCCGCGCGGAAGGCGGGGGAGGTCGCGGAGCAGGCGTACTTCCACCACGAGCTGGGCGTGCTCGCGCTGTGCGAGGGGCGGCTGGAGCGGGCGCGGGCCGAACTGGAGGCCTCCATAGGCCTGCGCGGCGCGCTCGCGGACAAGCGCGGAACGGTGGCGGGGCGGCGGGCCCTGGCCCTGGTCACCGACCGCGAGGCCCTAACGGGCGAGGCGTCCCCGCCGCTGCGGCTGGCTCCGCCGGTGGCTCCGCCGGTTTCTCCGGTGACTCCGCCGGGGCCGGGAACTGCCTCGGGGCCGGCGCTCCCGCCGAAGGCATCGACCCCGCCGGTGGCGCCCGTGTCCCCGACCTCGGCGACGGCGCCCCTTCCGCCGCTCCGGGCGACCGCGCCCCTCCCGTCGCTTCCGGCGACGGCGCCGACTTCCCCGGCCGCGGAGACCGCGCCCCTCCCGTCGCTCCCGACGACCGCACCGACCGCACCGACTTCTCCGGCAGCGGAGACCGCGCCCCTTTCGTCGGTGTCCGGGAAGTCGCCGTTCCCGCCGGTGGCTTCGGCGTCGTCTGGTCCGTCGGCGTCCGGGAATACGCCTTTGCCGCCGGTGGGGCCGACGGCGTCCGGTTCGACGGTGCCCGGGAAGTTGCCCTTCCCGCCGGTGGCTCCGTCCTCGTCTGGTTCGTCGGCGTCCGGGAAGTCGCCGTTCCCGCCGGTGGCTTCGGCGTCGTCTGGTCCGTCGGCATCCGGGAAGACGCCGTTCCCGTCGGTGCCGTCCGCGACGTCGCCGATCCCGGCGGTGAAGCGGGATGCCGCCGCGGCTTCGGGGGCCCCGGAGGCCGTCACGCAGGTGACGCCGGTGATCGGCCTCGGCCAGTCCCAGGCGCCGTCCGTCCCGCCGACGACCCTGTCCCAGATGTTCGGGGACGCCTTCCCGCAGACCCCGCAGACCCCGCGTCCCGCGCCGCTGCCCGGCCGCCCGGGGCCCGAGCCGTCCGGGCGGCGCAAGCCGGTGCTGCTGGCCGCCGCCGGGGCGCTCACGGTGGTGGCGCTCGGTACGGTGATCGGCCTGTCGCTGGGGTCGGGGGACGAGCGTGAGCCCGCCGCCCCCGCCGTCTCCTCGACCCCGGACGCCCCGGCGGCGGTCCCGCCCCAGGTCCCGGGGAACGGCGACGGCTCCGCGCCGCAGCCGGCCACCTCCGGGCCCGCCGCGCCGCCACCCGCCAAGGGGAAGCCCGGACAGCCGACCCCGCCCGCCCACACCCCCGGCCCCTCACGGCCCCCGGAGACCCGGCCCGACGACCCGAAGCCCACGCCGAAGCCGCCGACCGCTCCGTCGTCCCCCCAGCCCCCGGCGTCGCAGCCCCCGACCTTGACGCCGCCGGTCCAGCCCCCGACCGGCCCCCCGCCGGTCACCGACCCCGCGACACCCCCGGCCACGTCGACGACGGCCCAGTCCCCGACGGCCACCCGGCCCCCGACGGCCTCGGCCCCGGCCTAGCCCCGGCCTCCCGGCCCCCCGGTACGACGACGGCCCCCCGAGCCGGTGGCTCGGGGGGCCGCGTACGTACGGCGGATCAGAACAGGCGGAGCTTGTCGTCCTCGATGCCGCGCATGCCGTTGTAGTCGAGGACCACGCAGGCCATGCCGCGGTCATGGGCCAGGACACGCGCCTGCGGCTTGATCTCCTGGGCCGCGAAGACGCCCCGCACCGGGGCCAGGTGCGGGTCGCGGTTCAGCAGCTCCAGGTAGCGGGTGAGCTGCTCGACGCCGTCGATGTCCCCGCGCCGCTTGATCTCCACCGCCACCGTCGCGCCCGACGCGTCCCGGCACAGGATGTCCACGGGCCCGATCGCCGTCATGTACTCGCGCCGGATCAGCGTGTAGCCCTCGCCCAGCGTGTCGATGCGGTCGGCCAGCAGCTCCTGGAGGTGCGCCTCGACGCCGTCCTTGATGAGCCCGGGGTCGGTGCCCAGCTCGTGGGAGGAGTCGTGGAGGACTTCCTCCATGGTGATGATGAGCTTCTCGCCCGCCTTGTTGACCACGGTCCAGACGCCCGCGTCGTCCCCGCTCCCCTCCTTGAGGGTGCACGGAGGCGACATCCAGTTGAGCGGTTTGTACGCTCGGTCGTCCGCGTGGATCGAGACACTGCCGTCGGCCTTCACGAGGATCAGACGGGGTGCCGAGGGCAGATGGGCGGTGAGCCGGCCCGCGTAGTCGACGGAGCAGCGGGCGATGACGAGACGCATGGTCGGCAACGCTACTCGACCGACGGGCCTCCACGCGATTCGCCCCTGAAAGCCCCGTTCGCCGATGGCGCGTTGTATGCGCATTCTCCTGGTGCGGCACCCGGTGGGCGCCTACCGTGGTGAGCGGGAGGTTGTCAGACGTGCACGCTGCGTCGCCGTCTCCTTCCCTGCCCGTAAGACTCCGGCAACCCATATGCCCGGGGTCACGAGAGGAGAACCCATGTCGCTCGACGTCTCACCGGCCCTACTCGAACAGGCCGAGCGAGGCGAGGTCGACGAAGCCGCCTTCGTCGACTGCGTCCGGACCTCCCTGCCTTTCGCATGGGAGATGATCAGCTCGTTGGTGGCCCAGCTGGAGGTTGAGGGCGGGCAGTTCGCCGACAACCAGACGCCGCCGCCGGACGAGCAGGCCCGTGGGCAGCTGCTGCGCGCGCTCGCGAGTGACGCGATACGCGGTGCGCTGCAGCGGCACTTCGGGGTGCGCCTGGCGTTCCAGAACTGTCACCGGGTGGCGGTGTTCCCGCTGGACCCCTCGGTGGACGACCGGCTGGCCAAGTTCACCTCGATCCGGGGCCAGCTGCTCAACCAGTCGCCGGAGCTCCGCGACTGCTAGCGGGACCCGTACTTCGCTGCCGCTCCGTGTCGCGGGAGGTGCGACTGACACCGGAGCGGCAGCCCTGGTCCCGCCCAGCCGCCCTGCCCCGCTCATCCCAGCAGCGGCAGGACCTCCGCGCCGAGGCGCCGTACGTTCTCCTCCGTCGCGGCGAGGTCGCCGGAGCCCTCCGTCAGCAGGGCGAAGCGCGTGATGCCGGTGCGCTCCGAGGTCGCCGCGAGCCGGTCCGCCGCCAGGGCGGGGCTGCCGACCGGATGCAGGGCGCACAGCAGCTCCGTGTACGCGACGGGGTCGCGCATGGCGCGGTGCCGGCCGTCCACCGTCACATGGGCGTCCAGCCCCTGCCGCAGCCAGCCCGGCATCGCCTTCAGCAGGGCCTCGCGGGCGTCCGCGGTACGGTCGGCCAGCTGGCAGACCCCGGCCGACACGTGCCCGGCCGCCCGTACGGCGTCGGGGGAGTGGCCCGCCTCCCGTGCGGTGCGCCGCCACAGCGCGACCATCTCGGCCTTCTCCTCGTCCCCGCAGTGCATGCCCAGCAGCATCGGCAGCGCCCGCTCGGCGGCGAGCCGCACCGACGCCGGGGAGGTGCACGCGACGATCACTTCCGGCCCCGTCCCGTCCCCGTCGAGCGCCTCGGCCGGCCGCGGTACGACGGCCACCTCGCGGAACGCGTAGCGGGCCTCGGCGGCGCCCACCCGGGGCTCGCTCAGCCACCGCCGCAGCAGGTCCAGGTCCGCCGGGAAGCCCGACTCGTACGCCTCCAGACCGCCCCCGAACACCTCCAGGTCCACCCACGGCCCGCCGCGCCCCACCCCGAGGGTGAACCGTCCGCCCGAGGTGATGTGGAGCAGGGCCGCCTGCTCCCCGAGGGCCACCGGGTGGGTGCTCGGCAGCACGCTCACCGCCGTGCCCACCCGCAGCCGCCGGGTCCGCCCCAGCAGCAGCGCCGCCAGGGTCACCGCCGACGGGCAGACCCCGTACGGGACGAAGTGGTGCTCGGCGAGCCAGACCGAGTCCAGCCCCGCCTCCTCGGCCACCTCGGCGGTCCGCACCGCCCGGTGCAGTGCCTCGCCCTGGCCCTGGCCCGGGAACTGGGCCGCCAGTACAAACGCTCCAACGCGCATCGCCCTTAGCCTCCTCGCGGCTGACGCGGCCTCCCCCAGGTGGACCGACTCGTTGATGGGATCAACGTCTGATGGCAACAACGTCCGACACGTGCCAAAGGCACGGCCTGACGGCAAAGTTATTGAGATTGTCGGGCCGGTCCACGGGGGCCGCCGCCGTCATCCGCCACCCTGCGGGTACCCGGGCTCGCTGCGCGTAGTCTGGAGGAAAGTCACTGTCGGCCGCCCCTTCGTGAGGTATACGTGTCACCGCGCCACAACCGCCCCAGGGGCGGCGAGACTCCGGAGGAACGACCGGGCACCGGCCTCGACCGGTACGGGCTGGAGCGGACCGAGGAGTACCAGGGCGAGCAGTGGAAGGTCCGGCACGTCGCGGGCGCCAGCGCGGCGGGCAAGCGCTACCGCTGCCCCGGCTGTGACCAGGAGATCCCCTCGGGCACCCCGCACCTGGTGGCCTGGCCGGAGTACGGCGGCGTGGACGACCGGCGGCACTGGCACAAGGCCTGCTGGAACGCGAAGGACCGCCGCACCACGAAGGTGCAGCGGTCCCGCAACGCGCCGAGGTACTGAGCCGCCGGCGCCCGCGCGTCCTCAGACGTCGCGGCGGCGCACCACCGAGTACGAGGCCGCCACCGCGGCCCCCGTCACCAGCAGCAGCAGCCCCAGCTGGGCCAGGTTCCCCGGGCTCGGGCTGCCGTCCATCCCGCTGTTCGGCACCCCGAAGAGCTGGACCAGCCCCATCGGCGCGTTGTAGCGGACCACCGCCAGGCCGATGGCCTCGCTGGCCGGCCAGGCCGTCATGATCGCGCCGAGCACCGGGGGCATGGTCACCAGGCCGAGCATGACCGCGATGCCGCCCGCCGAGTGCCGTACGAAGGTCCCGACGGCGAGCGCGAGGACCCCCAGCAGGGTGACGTAGAAGCAGCCCCCCAGCGCGCCCGCCCACTCCCTCCAGCCGTGGTGCCCGGCGGCGGGACCGCTGTGCACCAGCGCGGCCGCGATGCCGACGAGGGCCACCGAGCCGAGGGTGACGCCGAAGGCGACCGTCCCGAAGACGAGGTACTTCGCGGTGAGCACCCGCAGCCGCCCGGGGGCGGCCGTGAAGGTGGTCCGTATCAGCCCGGTGCCGAACTCGGAGGAGACCGTCAGCACCCCGAGCACCATCACCGCGATCTGGCCGATCATCAGGCCGAAGACGGCGGGCGCGGTGAAGGCGAGCGACTGGTAGTCGCGCGAGTGGGTCTGGGCGACGGCGATCAGGCCGATGCCGACCACCAGGGCCACGAGCGAGCCGAGGGTCCACAGGGTGGAGCGCACCGAGGTCAGCTTGGTCCACTCAGAGGCCAGCGCGTGCCCCAGGTGGGGCCGCGGCGTCGGCAGCGGCGAGCTGTAGCCGCCCGGCCGGCGCGCGCCCGCGCCGGGGGTGGGGGCCGGGGTCGCGCCGCGGGTGGTGCTCATCGGAGGTCCTCGGTGCTGTTCTTGGCGGTGGCGGCGAGATCGGCGGCGCTGCCGGGCATCAGGAAGGGCCGCTCGCCGGCGCCGGGCGGCGGGGGAGCGAAGAAGCTCGCCGCGGCGTCCGCCGGCACGACGGGGGCCCGCGTCTCGTCCTCCCACTCCGGCAGGCTCAGCGGCTCGGGCTCCCACAGTTCCGCGCGCGGGTCGTCGGAGGAGGTGTACTCGACGGAGGACTGGGTCATCCGCATGTAGGCCTCCTCCAGCGAGGCCCGGTGCGGCGAGAGCTCCCACAGCCGTACGCCGGTCTCGTGCGCGATGTCGCTGATGCGGGGCAGCTCCAGCCCGGTCACCCGCAGCGCCCCGTCTGGCTCCTGGAGCACCCGGCCGCCCGCCCTGGTGAGCGCGCCGCCGAGGGTGACGCGGCCGTCGGGGCCGTTGCCCGCGGCGCGGACCCGGGCGAATCCGGCCGAGTTGTGGGTGATGAAGTCCTGGGTGCTCATGTCGGACAGCAGCCGGCCCCGGCCGATCACGATCAGGTGGTCGGCGGTCAGCGCCATCTCGCTCATCAGGTGGGAGGAGACGAACACGGTGCGCCCCTCGGCGGCGAGCTGGCGCATCAGGTTGCGGACCCAGCGGATGCCCTCGGGGTCGAGGCCGTTGACCGGCTCGTCGAAGAGCAGCACCTGCGGGTCGCCGAGCAGGGCGGTGGCGATGCCGAGCCGCTGGCCCATGCCGAGCGAGAAGCCCTTCGTACGCTGCCGGGCGGCGTCCTGGAGCCCGACGACGCCCAGCACCTCGTCCACCCGCCGCTCGGGGATCCCGGAGAGCTGGGCGATGGACAGCAGGTGCGTACGGGCCCGGCGGCCGCCGTGCACGGCCTTCGCGTCGAGGAGGGCCCCGACGTGCCGCTGGGCGTTCGGCAGCTCGCGGAAGGGGAGGCCGTTGATCGTGACCCGCCCGGAGGTGGGCCGGTCCAGGCCGAGGATCATGCGCATGGTCGTCGATTTGCCGGAGCCGTTGGGCCCCAGGAAACCGGTGACGTGACCCGGCTTGACCTGGAAGGAGAGGTCGTCGACGGCGGTCTTGGCGCCGAAGCGCTTGGTCAGGCCGACTGCCTCGATCATCGTGCTGCCCCTTGCCAGGCCCGGGCGGCTCTCGCCCGCGTAAGCCTTAAGAGGATATCGAGTCCCCCGCGGTTCCCGCCCGGACCGGATCCCTGAGCGACCCCTGAGATCCGGCTCGGGGATCTCCCGTAGTACTTCCGGCGTCCGCCCCGCGACGGACGCCGGAAGTCCGCTCACCGCGTCACGCGTCGCGCTTCTTGAGGACCAGGTACCCGCCGAGCAGGGCGGCGAGCACCCACAGGGCCATGATGCCGAGCCCGCCCCAGGGCCCGTAGGGCGTCTCGGCGCTGCCCATGGCGTCCGGCACGATCTGCATGATCGCCGAGCCCGCCTTGTCCGGCAGGTACTGGCCGTACTTGCGGGTCGACTCGAAGCCGCTGAGGAGGTTGGAGACGATCAGGAAGAACGGAATCAGGATGCTGATCGAGGCCACCGAGCTGCGCAGCATGGTGGCCACGCCCATGGAGAACAGGGCGAGGAGTGCCATGTACACGCCGGCGCCGACCACGGCGCGCAGGACGTGCTCCCCGCCGATGCCGGTGCTGTGGCTCCCCAGGATGGCCTGGCCCAGGAAGAACGCCACGAAGCTGGTCAGCAGCCCGACCACCAGGGCCAGCGCCGTGGCCACGGTGACCTTGCCCAGCAGGAAGCCGGCGCGCCGGGGCACGGCGGCCAGGGAGGTGCGGATCATGCCCGAGCTGTACTCGGTGCTGACCACCATCACCCCGAAGACGATCATCGCCAGCTGGCCGAACTGCATGCCGCTGAAGCTCACCAGGGTGGGGTCGAACGTGGCCCGCTCGCCCGCTCCCATGGAGTCGAAGCCCGCGTTGACCAGGGCGCAGAACGCGGCGCCGAATCCGACGGTGGCGAGGAAGGCGAGCGCCAGGGTCCAGCTCGTGGAGGCGACCGTGCGGATCTTGGTCCACTCGGAGCGCAGGACGGCGGGGAAGGAGGACACGGTCACTCGCCGCCCTTGCGCGTCGCGTCGAAGCCGGCGCCCCAGGCGGGTGCGCCGGCCGGGTCGGCGCCGGGTGTGCCGGGCGCGCCCGGCGTGCCCGGCGTGCCCGGGGCTCCCGGTGCGTGGGCGTGGTACTCGACGGAGTCCGCCGTCATGCGCATGAACGCTTCCTCCAGTGAAGCCCGTTGCGGGCTGAGTTCGTGCAGCACGATCTGGTGCTGGGCGGCCAGCTCGCCGAGCCGTTCCGCCGGTACGCCGTCGATCTCCAGCGTGCCGGTGGCCGGGACGCTGATGGCGTTGATCCCGGCCTCGTGCAGGATGTCCTTGAGCCGTTCCTGCTGGGGTGAGCGCACCCGTACGTAGCTGCGCGAGTTCTGCTGGATGAAATCGGCCATCGACAGGTCCGCCAGCAGCTTTCCCTGCCCGATGACGATCAAATGGTCTGCGGTCAGGGCCATTTCGCTCATCAGATGGGAGGAGACGAAGATCGTCCTTCCCTCCGAGGCCAGGCCCTTCATCAGATTGCGGATCCAGAGAATTCCCTCCGGGTCCAGACCATTGACGGGTTCGTCGAACATCAGGATTTCCGGATCACCGAGCAGGGCGGAGGCGATTCCCAGCCGCTGCCCCATGCCGAGCGAAAATCCTTTCGACTTCTTGCGCGCGACGGCCGTCAGCCCGACCAGGTCCAGCACCTCCGCGACCCGCTGCTCCGGGATCCGGTTCGACTGGGCGAGGCAGAGCAGGTTGTTGTACGCGCTGCGGCCGCCGTGCATGGCCTTCGCGTCCAGCAGTGCCCCGATGTGCTTCAGCGGCTCCGGCAGTTCCCGGTAGTGCTTGCCGTCGATCCGGACCGTGCCGCTGGTCGGGTTGTCGAGGTCGAGCATCATGCGCATGGTCGTGGACTTCCCGGCCCCGTTGGGGCCGAGGAAGCCGGTGACCACCCCCGGTCTGACCTGGAAGCTGAGGTGGTCCACGGCGGTCTTGGCGCCGAAGCGTTTGGTAAGGCCCTCAAGCTCGATCATGTGGCCACGCTAGAACGCCGAAGGGCCGCACGCCACCTCAAACGGGTGACGGACGGCCCAACGTCGGCGGGCGTGCGCGGACTCGGCGTCAGCGGCTCTGCTGCGCCGGTACGCCACGGGACACCGGCTCGTCGTCGACGATCGGGTTCGCGGCGGCCACGGCGGCACCGGTCAGCGTCGCCAGCATCTCGCGGACGTTGGTCAGCTGCGCGTTGATCGAGTCGCGGCGGTTGGTGAGCGCCGCCAGCTCGCGCTCGGACTCGCTGCGGATGCGGTCGGCCTTGGCGTTGGCGTCGGCGACGATGTCCTCGGCCTGGCGCTGCGCGGTCTCCACCGTCTGGCGGGCCCGGCGCTCGGCGTCCGTACGGAGCTTCTCCGCCTCCAGGCGCAGCTGCTCGGCGCGGTGCTCGATCTCCGCGAGACGCTTCTCGGCCTTCTGCTGGCGCGAGGCCAGGTCGCGCTCGGACTGCTCGCGCCGCTTGGCCAGGTTGGTCTCGAAGTCCGCGGCGGCCTGGGCGGCCTTCGCACGGGTCTCCTCGAACAGCGCGTCGGCCTCCTCGCGCTTGGAGGCCGCGTCCTTCTGGGCCTCGGCGCGCAGGGTGGAGGCGTCGCCCTTGGCCTTCTCGACGATGCGGACGCCCTCGTCCTCCGCCTTCGACTTGCGGTCCGCCGCGAACGACTCGGCGTCGTTGCGCACCTGCTGGGCGGCCGACTCCGCCAGCTCACGGTGCTGCTCGGCCGCGCGGCGGGCCTCCTCACGCAGATCCTTCGCCTCCTCCTCGGCCAGCCGGAGGATCTTCTCGACCCGGGCACCGAGGCCGGCGTACGACGGCTCCGCGTCGCTCACCTGGGCCTGGGCGTTCTGCGTTTCGAGGTGCAGCTCCTCGATGCGCTTTTCCAGAGAGTTGATACGTCCAAGGGCGCTGTCGCGGTCGGAGACCAGCTTGGTAATGCGGTCGTCCACCTGACCACGGTCGTAACCACGCCGCACGAGCTCGAAGCCGAAGGGGGAGGAAGTGTCGCTCATGGGGTTCCTGTCGAATGAGACCGATGAGGTGCTACGTGAGGTGTTAAGGGGAATCCTAGGCCTCCGGGCGGCGTGTCATCGAGTCAATCCATGTTTGCCCCGGACAATGACACCCCTTTTGAGTGGCAAGGCGGCGGAATGCTTGTCATTTCGTTGCCTGAACCTCCTTCAGAAGCACACATCCCGGCGTCCTGGCTAGCCCTCTGACGTCTTACCACCCGATCGAGTGGAACCCGCTGTCGCGCCGGCCTTCACGCCCCCCGCGCCCTGGCCGCCCACCGCGGGCTTCGCGCCAGCCGAAGGTGCCTCGAAAGACTCCAACGCCTCAAGAACGTCCTGGACACGGGAGATCTCCGCCTGGATGTCCTCGCGCCTGCGCACCAGGACCTCCAGCTCACGACGGCCCTCGTCGACCAGCCGCGCCGCCTCCGCCTTCGCCTCGGCCAGCGCCTTCTCGGCCTGCCGCGCCAGCTCCGCCTTCTTCTGCTCGGCCTCCTTGAGCAGCGTCTCCGCCTTGCGCACCGCGGCGATGCGGACCTTGCTCGCCTCGCTGCTCGCGTCCGACACCAGCTCCTTGGCCTTCGCCTCGGCCTCGACGCTCTGCTCGGTCGCCGCGCGCACCAGCTTGTCCACGCGCTCCCCGGCGGACTTCATCTGCTCCGCCGACTCCCGGCGGGCCCGCTCGTGCAGCTCCTCCACCTCGGACTCGACCCGGGTACGCAGCTCCTCGGCCCGCTCCCTTATGGCGGCCGCGTCCGTACGCGCCCCGACCAGCAGCTCGTCGGCGTCCGTACGGGCCTTCTCCACCAGGGAGTTGCCCTCGACGGTCGCCTCCGAGGTGATCCGCGCGGCCTCCTTGCGGGCCGCGTCGACCATCGCGTCGGCCTGCTCCTCGGCGGCCGTGGTCGCGGCCAGCGCCTGCCGGCCCGCGTCCGTGGTCAGCTTCTCGGCCTCCGCCGCCGCCTCCGTGATGAGCCGGTCCACCTGCTCCGCGGCCTCGCTGCGGCGCTTGTTGGCCGCCTCGCGCGCCTCGTCCAGCAGCCGCTCCGACTCCGTACGGGCCTCGGTGCGCGTGCGCTCCGCCGCCGAGGCGGCCTCCGCCTTGACCCGCTCCGCCTCGGACCGGGTGCGCGTCGCGTGCTCCTGCGCCGAGGCCAGCGCCTCCGCCGCCTCCGCGCGCAGCCGCTCGGCCTCGTCGCGCGCCTCGCCGACCGTACGCTCGTTGTCCTTGCGGGTCCGCTCGGTGAGCTTCTCCGCCTCCGCCGTCGCCCCGGTGATGAGCCGGTCGGCCTGCTCGGCCGCCTCCGTACGGAGCCGGCCCGCCTCGGCGCGCGCCTCGTCGAGGCTCTGCTCGGCGTCCCGTTCGGCGCTCGCCAGGGTCTCGTTCGCCGCGACCGTGACGCGCTCCGCCTCCGCGGTGGCCTCGCCGATGATCCGGCCGCCCTCCGCGCGGGCCTCGTCCAGCGTCCGGGCCGCCTCGGTGCGCAGCCGCTCGGCCTCCGCCGCGGCCTCGCCGACGGTGAGTTCGTTCGCCGCGCGGGTCTCCTCGACCAGCCGGTCGCCCTCGGCGCGCGACTCGACCAGGATCCGGGCCGAGTCCCGCTCCGCCGCGGCCAGCGTCTCCGCCGCCTGCGCCGTGAGCTTCTGCGCCTCGGCCGTGGCCCCGGCGAGGAGCCGGTCCGCCTGCTCGGCGGCCTCGGTGCGCAGCCGGTTGGCCTCGGCGCGGGCCCCGTCCAGGGTCTGCGCCGCCTCGGCGCGCAGCGCGTCGGCCGCCTCCTGGGCCTCGCCGACCGTGAGCTCGTTGGCCGCGCGGGTCTCCTCCGTGAGCCGCTCCGCCTCGGCGGAGGCCTCCGTGATGAGCCGGTCCGCCTGCTCGGCGGCCTCGCTGCGCAGCCGGTTGCCCTCGGCGCGGGCCTCGTCCAGGGTGGCGTCCGCCTCGGCGCGGGCGGCCTCCGCCGCCAGCTCCGCCTCGACGGTGAGCCGCTCGGCCTCCGCGCGGGCCTCGTCGACCGTGGCCGCGTTGGCCGCCAGGGTCTCCTCGGTCAGGCGCTCCGCCTCCGCCGTCGCCTCGGCGACGATCCGGGTGCCCTCGGCGCGCGCGGCCTCCAGGGACTCGGCCGCCTCGCCGCGGATCCGGTTCGCGTCGTCCCGGGCGTCCGCCCGGGTCCGCGCCGCGTCCCGCTCGGACGACGCCAGGGCGTCCGTGGCCTCCGTACGCACCCGCTGCGCGTACTCCGCAGTGTCGGCCCGCAGTTGCTCGGCCTCGACGATCGCCTCGCCGACCGTGCGCTCCGCCAGGGCCTTCGCCGCGTCCGTCTCGACCCGGGCCTCGTCGCGCACCCGGGCCGCGTCCTCGGCCGCCCGCTCCCGCTCCGCGTGGGCGTCGGCGCGGACCCGGTCCGCCTCCTCCACCGCCTCGGTGCGCGTACGCTCCGCCGCGTGCTCGGCCGCGCTGCGCAGCCCGGCGACCTCCTCCTCGGCCTGCTCGTGCAGCCCGGCCACCGAGTCGCGCACCTGCTGGGCGGTGGCCTCGGCCGCCGCGACCAGCTCCGCCGCGCGCCGCTCGGCCTCCTCCGTCAGGCGGGCCGCCTCGGCCTGCGCCTCCTCGGAGCGCCTGCGGGCCTGCGCCAGCAGCTCCTCGCTCTGCTCGCGGGCCTGCGCCCGCTCGTTGCCCGCGTCCGTCCGGGCCGCCGACAGGGTCTCCTCGGCCTCGCGGCGCCGCCGCGCGGCCTCCTCCTGGGCGGCGGCCAGCGCCTCCGCGGCCTCCGTCGCGACCCGCTCGGCGGCGGCCTTGGCCTCCGCGCGCACCCGGTCGGCGCTCTCCTGCGCCTCGGTGCGCAGCCGCTCCGACTCCGCCTCCGCCTCGGCCCGCAGCCGTACGGAGACCTGCTCGGCCTCCGCGCGCACCCGGCCCGCGTCGTCGGCGGCCTCCGTGCGCAGCTGGTCGGCCTCCGCCTCCGACTGGGCCTGGAGGGTGCGGATCCGCTCCGCCGACTCCGCGCGCAGCCGGTCGTTCTCCTCGGAGGTCTCCTTGCGGACCGCCTCCGCCGCCGTGCGGGCGTCACGCAGCGTCTGCTCGGCCGTCGTCAGCCGCGTCTCGGCGTCCGTGTGCAGGCGTACGAGCTCCGTCTCGGCCTCCGCCCGCTTGGCGGCCAGCGCCTGTTCGGTCTCCTCGCGCCGGGCCCGGGCCGCCGCGTCCGCCTCGGCGGCCACCGCGGCGGCCTGCTCCTCGGCCTCCGCGCGCAGCCGGTCGGCCTCCGCGCGGGTGCGCTCCAGGGTCTCCTCCGCCTGGCGGCGCAGGGTGGTGGCCCGCTCCACGGCTTCGGCGCGGACCCGCTCGCTCTCGGCGGTGGCACCGGCGCGCAGCTCGTCCGCGTCCGACTTGGCCTTGCCGAGCAGCTCCTCGGCGGTCCGGGCCGCCTCCTCGATCTGCTGGACCGCCTCGCGCCGGGCCTCCCCGCGGATCCGCTCGCCCTCGGCGACGGCCTCCGCGCGCAGCTGCTCGGCCTCGCCGCGCAGCCGGCGGGCCTCCTCCTGGAGTTCGACCGTACGGGCCCGGTACTCCTCGGTGTCGTCCTTCGCCGCGCCCTTGAGCTCGTCGGCGGTGGCCGCCGCCTGCGCGCGCAGCCGCTCGGCCTCGGCCTCCGCCTCGCGGCGGATCCGCTCGGCCTCCTCGGAGGCGGCACGGGTGGTGGCCCGCGCGTCCTCCGAGGCCTTGTTCAGTACGTCCTCGGCGGTGCGGGCCGCCTTCGCCAGCTGCGCCGCGGTGTCCTCGGCGGCGGCCGTACGGGCCTGCTCGCCGGCCTCCGTGCGCAGCCGCTCCGCCTCCGCGCGGGCATCGGCCAGCGCCTGCTCGGCCTCGGCCTTGAGGACCTCGGCCTCCTTGGTGGCCTGGCCGACCAGCCGGGCGACCTGCTCCTTCGCGGTGCGGGTGCGCTGCTCGTTGACGGACTCCGCCGAGGCGAGCTGCCGGGCGGCGCTCTCCTTGGCGTCCGCGAGCAGGGCCTCGGCCTCGGCGCGGGCCGCGCGCAGCGCCCCGTCCGCCTCCTGGACGCGTTCCTCGGCCACCCGGCCGAGGTCCAGGGTCTGCCGGCGGGTCTGCTCGGCCTCGGCGCTGGTGCTGCTGCGCAGCCGCTCCGCGTGCTCGGTGGCCTCCTGGGCCTGCGCGGAGGCGGCGGCCAGCAGCCGCTCGGCCTCCTTGCGGGCGCGCAGCAGCGTGGTCTCGGCCTCGCTGCGGGCGGCCTCCGCGTCGGCGGCGAGCCGCCGGCGGGCCTCCTCGACGGTCCGGGCGGCCTCGGCACGGGCGGCGTTCAGCGCCTGCTCGGCCTCGGCACGGGACTCGTCCATGAGCCGGCGGGCCTGGGACTCGGTACGGGCGCGCAGCTGTTCGGCCCAGGCGACGTTCTCGTTGACGTGCGCCTCGACCGTCTGGCGGCGCTCGTTGAGCTCCTGGTCCAGGCGCTGGCGCCGGTTGACCGCCTCGGCGTGCAGCTCGGCCTGGAGGCGGGCCTGGTGTTCGGCGTGCTCCTGGAGGATGCGCTGGGTCTGCGCCCGGGCGTCGCGCAGCTCGCGCTCGGCGTCCGAGCGCATCTGGTCGGCCTGGATCTGGGCATTGCGGAGCAGCTGCTCCGCCTGATAGCCCATGTCCGCGCTGTCGTACGCGGGCCGGGACGCGAGATTGCGGCGCACCTCGTGGAGCTTGGCGCGCAGCACTTCGACCTGGTACCCCAGGTCCTCGGCGTGCTGGACGGCCTTCCCGCGCTCCTTCTTCAGCCGCTCCATCTCGGCTTCGAACCGCGTGAGATGGTCGGCTTCAGCCTGATGGCTCTCCTGGCTTTCGTAGCCCCGCACAGCGCGGTCCCATCCGTCCCCTGGTCGCAAGCTCACTCCCAAATGAGCATCGCTCGCCCGCTGAACGACGCCCCCGGGGAATGGTGTCAGATACCGGGGCAGGGGTCACAGGCCCCGACCCCGTCTCCGCACCGAACCCCGGCCGAGCCAGTGCCACTCTACCGGCCGGGGAATGGGGGCATCAGTGATCAGGGTTCGAGGTGACCAGTTCGGTCAGGACTCCGTGGCAGTCCTTGGGGTGCAGGAAGGTGATCCGGGAGCCCATGGAGCCGGTTCGCGGCTCGTCGTAGAGGACCCGTACGCCCTTGCCGCGGATGGCCTCGGAGTCACCGTCGACGTCCGCGGTGCCGAAGGCGATGTGGTGCACGCCCTCGCCGTTCTTGGCCAGCCACTTGCCCACCGCGGAGTCCTCGCGGGTGGGCTCCAGGAGCTGGAGGTAGGAGGCCCCGCCGTCGGAGGTCTCGTTGATCTTGAGCATGGCCTCGCGCACGCCCTGTTCCTCGTTGACCTCGGTGTGGAACACCTCGAAACCGTACGTGGCACGGTAGAACTCGACGGTCTTGTCGAGGTCGAAGCAGGCGATCCCGATGTGGTCGATCCTTGTCAGCATGGGACCAGTGCACCGCCGCGGAGGGTGGTTACGCAACGTGCCAGCGATCACACCGACTGCCGGGTGACTGCGCGGGTACCGCTCAGTACATTCGGGTAAACCCTCGTTCACTCCTCATCCAAGGGGCTGTGCCTCATGTCCGGAACGAACAACACCACTTCAGTGATCGTCGCCGGGGCCCGCACGCCCATGGGGCGTCTGCTCGGCTCGCTGAAGTCCTTCTCGGGCGCCGATCTCGGCGGTTTCGCCATCAAGTCCGCGCTGGACCGGGCCGGTATCTCCGGCGACCAGGTCCAGTACGTGATCATGGGCCAGGTGCTCCAGGCCGGCGCGGGCCAGATCCCCGCCCGCCAGGCCGCCGTGAAGGCCGGCATCCCCATGAACGTCCCGGCGCTCACCATCAACAAGGTGTGCCTCTCGGGCCTGGACGCCATCGCCCTCGCCGACCAGCTCATCCGCGCCGGGGAGTTCGACATCGTGGTCGCGGGCGGCCAGGAGTCGATGACGAACGCCCCGCACCTGCTGCCGAAGTCGCGCGAGGGCTTCAAGTACGGCGCCATCGAGATGCTCGACGCGATGGCCTACGACGGCCTCACCGACGCGTTCGAGAACATCGCGATGGGCGAGTCCACCGAGAAGCACAACACCCGCCTGGGCATCGAGCGCGCCCCGCAGGACGAGTTCGCGGCCGCCTCCCACCAGCGTGCCGCCGCCGCGCAGAAGAACGGCGTCTTCGAGGCGGAGATCACCCCGGTCGAGATCCCGCAGCGCAAGGGCGACCCGGTGATCTTCGCGCAGGACGAGGGCATCCGCCCCGAGACCACGGCGGAGTCCCTCGGCAAGCTGCGCCCGGCCTTCGCCAAGGACGGCACCATCACCGCCGGCACCTCCTCGCAGATCTCCGACGGCGCGGCCGCCGTGGTCGTGATGAGCAAGGCCAAGGCCGAGGAGCTGGGCCTGGAGTGGATCGCCGAGATCGGCGCCCACGGCAATGTGGCGGGTCCCGACAACTCGCTCCAGTCGCAGCCCTCGAACGCCATCCTGCACGCCCTGAAGAAGGAGGGCCTGGAGGTGGCCGACCTCGACCTGATCGAGATCAACGAGGCCTTCGCGGCGGTCGCCGTGCAGTCAATGAAGGACCTCGGCGTGACCCCGGAAAAGGTGAACGTCAACGGTGGCGCCATTGCCCTCGGCCACCCCATCGGCATGTCCGGCGCCCGCGTCGTGCTGCACCTGGCGCTGGAGCTCAAGCGCCGGGGCGGCGGCGTCGGCGCGGCCGCGCTGTGCGGTGGCGGCGGCCAGGGCGACGCCCTCGTGATCCGCGTCGCGAAGGCGTAGGCGGCCCCATGGCGACGGTGGACGTCCCCACGCTGGTGGCGCAGGCCCGGGAGGGCCGGCCGCGGGCCGTGGCCCGGCTGATCTCACTGGTCGAGGGGGCGTCCCCGCACCTGCGCGAGGTGATGGCGGCCCTGGCCCCGCTGACCGGCGGCGCGTACGTCGTCGGCCTGACCGGCTCGCCCGGGGTCGGCAAGTCGACCTCGACCTCGGCCCTCGTGACGGCCTACCGCAAGGCCGGCAAGCGGGTCGGGGTGCTCGCCGTGGACCCGTCCTCGCCCTTCTCGGGCGGGGCGCTGCTCGGCGACCGGGTCCGCATGTCGGACCACGCCTCCGACCCCGGGGTCTACATCCGCTCCATGGCCACCCGGGGCCACCTGGGCGGTCTCGCCTGGGCGGCGCCGCAGGCGATCCGGGTGCTGGACGCGGCGGGGTGCGAGGTGGTCCTCGTCGAGACGGTGGGCGTCGGGCAGTCCGAGGTGGAGATCGCCTCGCAGGCGGACACCTCGGTGGTGCTGCTGGCGCCCGGGATGGGCGACGGGATCCAGGCCGCGAAGGCCGGGATCCTGGAGATCGGCGACGTGTACGTGGTGAACAAGGCCGACCGGGACGGCGCGGACGCGACCGCCCGGGAGCTGAACCACATGCTGGGCCTCGGCGAGTCCCGCGGGCCGGGCGACTGGCGGCCGCCGATCGTGAAGACGGTCGCGGCCCGCGCGCAGGGCATCGACGAACTCGTCGAGGCGCTGGAGAAGCACCGGGCCTGGATGGAGGAGCGCGGGGTTCTCGACGGGCGCCGGGCGGCGCGCGCCGCCCGGGAGGTCGAGACCATCGCGCTCACCACCCTGCGCGGCCGGCTCGCCGACCTGCGCGGGGACGCCCGGCTCGACGCGCTGGCCGTAAGGGTCGCCGCGGGCGAGCTGGATCCGTACGCGGCCGCCGACACCCTGCTGGACGGCCTGACGGAGGGCTGAGCGCGGGGCGGGGGCGGTGCCGTAGCCGGCGCCGCCCCCGCTCCGTCGCGGTCCTCAGATCTTGCCGCGGTTGTCGCGCAGGTGCTCCGCGACGGGCCGCAGCGACTCCCGCAGGGCCGCCAGCGCCTCCGGGGGCAGCAGGTCGATGAAGTGCTCCCGCACCGATGCCACGTGGTGCGGGGCGACCTTGCGCATGGTGTCCATGCCCTCGTCCGTGAGCACGGCGTACAGGCCGCGCCGGTCGGACTCGCAGTTCACCCGGCGCACCAGGCCCGCCGTCTCCATGCGGGTGATCTGGTGGGACAGCCGGCTCTTGGACTGCAGCGTGGCCGTGGCCAGATCGCTCATGCGCATCCGGTGGCCGTCCGATTCCGAGAGGTTCACGAGGATCTCGTAATCGTTGTTGGTGAGTCCGAAGGGCTGGAGATCCTTTTCCAGCTGGTGCATCAGCAGTCTGCTGACGTCCAGGTGGGTGCGCCAGGCGCACTGTTCGGCGTCGGTCAGCCAGCGGGTGGCCGTCTCGGTCTCGATGGTCTCCATGAAAGAACTCTACCTAAGAAGTTGAATTACGTACAAAGATGGCATGATCTGCGGAGCCCGCGGGAGGCGCGGAGTCCGCGGGGCGCACGGGGTCTCACAGGCCGAGCCGCCGCTGGATGTCACCCAGCTGCCCCGGCATCCGCGGCACGCCCAGCTGCCCCAGCGGGCCCTGGCCGGCCCCCGGAACGCCCTGGGCCTCGCCCGTGGCCGCTCCGGCGCCCACCGCGCCGACCGACTGCTCGGCCATCAGCGTCTCCGACGACTGGAGCAGGACCGTCCCCGCGCCGACGAACTCGAACTGGTGCTCCTCGCCCGAGGTGCCGCCGAGGCCGGTGAGCGAGCGCAGACCGCCCATCACGCCCGTCATGTAGCCGTGGTCGTAGTGGTGGCACGGCGAGGGGCAGTCCGCCCAGCCGACGAGCGCCTGCGGGTCCACGCGCAGCGGCGGCTCCATGAAGACCACCGGCCCGTTGGACGCGGCCACGAACTTCCCGGTTCCGATCAGCGTCAGGAATCCCGGGACGATCGACTGCTTGAGGGCGAGCGTGGGCTGGTAGGCCAGCAGGTTCCCCGACCGGATGGTCAGGTTGCCGTCGTCCAGGTCGTACGAGTTCACGTCGAAGGCCCGGTCGGCCAGCAGCATCTTGCCCTGCCCCTCGGCCACCACCCAGTCGCTGGCGTGCAGCGGCGAGTGGAAGCTGGTGCGCAGCAGCCGGTCGAAGCGGCCGTTGCCGATGCCGTTGAACTCGATGCGCCCGTAGTAGGCGATCATCTTGCCCTTCTGCAGGAACCACTGGCTCCCCTTGAGCTCCACGCAGAAGGTGTACGCGTTCACGTTGTCGTCGGAGGGCAGGCTGTACGGGTCGAAGACCGTCGGGCCACCCGGTACGCCGGGTCCGCCCGTCACGGGACCGAAGTTCACAGTTTTTCCTCCGAGGCCTGTACGAAGACGGCGCCCTGGCCCGACAGCTCCAGCTGGAACGCCTCGCCCGAACCGCGGCCGACCATGTCCCGCCAGCCCAGCGCGGCGGACAGCTTGTTCCTGACGTCCCCGTGGTGGGCCACGTACGCCTGCGGGTCGACGTGCACCGGACGGCCGGGGGTGATGGGGAGCTCGATGACCCCGCCGTGGGCCATCACGGCGACCGAGCCGTGGCCCTTGAGGGTGGTGGTGAACAGGCCCTGGCCGGTCACCTGGCCCCGCACCATGCCCATGACCCCGCCCTGCGAGCCCATGAACATGGTGCCCTGCTGGAGGGTGCCGTCGAAGGCGAGCAGCCGGTCGGCCTCGACGTAGAGCGTCTCGCCGGTCAGGCTGATCACCTGGATGTGGTGGCCGCCGTGGCCGAACATCACGGTGCCGCTGCCCTCGACGCTCATCAGCGGGGTCTGCTCGTTGGCCACGCGGCGCCCGATCATGCCCATCACCCCGCCCTGGCCGCCGGTCAGGCTGGGCGTGAAGGAGACCTCGCCGCGGTAGGCGAGCATCGCCCCCCGCTGGCTGTACGTCTTCTGCCCCGGGACGACCTGGGCCTCGACCATCTTCGAGTTGATCTCGCGGAACGGCATCAGAGGTCGCCCCCGAGGGTGTTGCGCTCGCTGGGCTGCACGTACACCAGGCCCTCGCCCTCGAAGCGGATCTGGAACGCCTCCCCGGAGCCCTCGCCGATCAGGGTGCGGAAGGTCACCCCGGACTGGAAGGACTGCTGGAGGTTCCCGGTGTGCGCGATGTACGCGCCCGGGTCGACGGAAAGGGGGTACTGGGCGCTGACGCGCAGCACGACCGCCGGGCCGTCGGACATGACCGCCGCCTGGCCCGAGCCCTCGACGGTCGTCGTGAAGAGCCCGTTGCCGGTACTCGCGCCGCGCAGGCCGGTGAAGCTCGTGCCGGTGCGCAGCCCGGCGTCGGTGCACAGCAGGTTGCTGGACTCGACGTAGAGCTTCTCGCCGCGCAGATTGACCAGATTGATCTCACTCGCGCGGTCCGCGAAGTAGCAGGTGCCGTGCCCCTGTACTTCCATCACCGTCATCTGCTCGCCGGTCAGCCGGCGGGTCACCATGCCGCGGAGGCCTTCGCCGCCGCCTGTCATCTTCTTGAAGGCCATCTGGCCGTCGTACGCGACCATGGCGCCGTTCTTCGCTTTCACGGCGTCACCGGTCAGGTCGACGGCGAGCACCTTGCTGCCTTGGAGTCGGAACTGAGCCACGGAGACGAAGGTATCGGCAGCGGGCGGGCCCGAACAGGGCCCAGTGGCCGATATGCGCCACACTTCCGGTGTGCGGGACCCGGGAGAAGATCGGCCGGGGCGGCTGAGACACTGGGGAAGACCCCGGCCGCCACTCCCGAAGGTTCCACGTGGACATCAAGACCGCTTCCGCCCTGCACCGGCTGCGCCTCATCTCCGTCCCGGAGGCGCTGTCGTTCCCGGCCCTGCTGATCTTCGGCTCGCTGCTCAGCCGGATCTCGGACGTCGACTACCTGATGATGCCGCTCGGCATCCTGCACGGGATCCTGTTCGTGACCTACGCGGTCTTCCTGCTCGACGTGTGGAACAAGGCGAAGTGGCCGCTCAAGAAGGTGGCCCTGTTCTTCCTGCTGGCGCTGCTGCCCTTCGGCGGCCTGTACGGGGACAGGCTGCTCAAGCGCGACGAGGCCGACAGCGTCATCGCGGCCCGCGCGCGCGAGGCGGCCCAGGCATGATCATCGCGTTCTCGGTGACCCCGCTGGGGGTCGGTGAAGAGGTCGGCGAGTACGTCGCCGACGCGGTGCGCGTCGTACGGGAGTCGGGGCTGGCGAACCGCACCGACGCGATGTTCACGACGGTGGAAGGCGAGTGGGACGAGGTGATGGACGTCGTCAAGCGCGCGGTGGCCGCCGTCGAGGCACGGGCGCCCCGGGTCTCCTTCATCCTCAAGGCCGACATCCGTCCCGGCGTCCACGACGGGATGACCTCGAAGGTGGAGACGGTGGAACGCCACCTCGCGCAGGACTGATCGCCGCTCGCCCCGGTTGACGAAGAGCGCCCCCGACCGCCCCGGCCGGGGGCGCTCTCGCGCTCCGGGGCTACGGGGTACCGCCGGCCGCCAGCGCGATGGCCAGGGGAGTGCGTTCGTAGAGGACCTGGCGGCCGTGGCGGGCGGGGATCAGCAGGCCCGCCGCCCGCAGGGCCTTCAGGTGGGCCGAGACCGTCGAGGGTGCCAGGCCCAGGCGGTCGGCGAGGACCGTGGTCGAGGCCGGCTCGTGCAGCGCGCACAGTACCTCCGCCCGGGCCCGCCCCAGCAGCCCGGCCAGCGCGCGGGGCGCCGGCCCGGGGGAGGCGGTCCACAGCGCGCCGATGCCCCGGGCCGGGTACACCAGCGTGGGCTGCCACGGGGGGTCGTACCCGCCGATCACCTCGGGCCAGACGAAGGCGCTCGGCATCAGCAGGAGGCCCTGGCCGCCGAGTCCGCGGTCGTGGTGGCTCGGGCGGTCGACGGTGAGGGTGCTCGTGTCGCCGTGCCAGCGCAGGTCGGGGTGGAGACCGTCGAAGAGGGCTTCGAGACCGCCCGCCGCCAGCCGCCGGGAGTGGAACAGGACGTCCGCCTCCAGCAGGGCCCGCAGCCGCGGCCAGTGCGGGGCGACCAGGGCGTGCCAGGCGGCCTCCGTCAGGTCGGCCAGCTCGGCCACCGCCCGCGCGGGGTCCGCCAGCATGCGCCGGCCGAGGGGGCTCTCCAGGGCGCCCGGGGTGCAGGCGAGGGACCGGCGGAGGTCGTCGTGGGCTGCCTCCGGGTCGTCGGCGGCCACGCGGACCCGGTCCAGTTCCTCCTCGAACGTCACCGACGGGCCGAGCGGGGGCGGGCTCAGCAGGTCCGGGTGGTGCCCCTTGCGCGGCATCAGCAGCCATAGCGGCCGCAGGTCCAACTCGGCCGCGGCGGCACGGATGCGGCGCAGCCAGGGCAGGTGGTACGCCTGCCGGTCCGGGCGCAGCAGGACGCGGACGGCCTCCTGCGTCTCCCAGCGCGGGGACATCCCGAACCGGCAGCGCAACAGATCGGCGGCCCCGAACCGGAAGTGATACCCCACGCCGCGCCGCCCCCTCTGGCCCCGGATTCGTCCCACCCCGAATTTCTGTCCCGCACCCTAGCCCCCACCCCAGGCTGACCTCATGCCTCCCCACCCCGAACAACCCTCCGGGGCCCCGGCCCCGCTCCCAGCGCTGGACTCCACCCCCGATCCTGCTCCGGCCCCGACCGCAGGCTCCGCGCCGGGCTTCGCGCCCGATTCCCGGCCGGGCTCCGCGCCCGATCCTGCTCCCGCCCCGACCGCAGGCCCGACCCCGGGCTCCCCGCCGGGCCCCGCGCCGGGCTCTGTGCGCGGCCCCGCGCCAGGCGCCATGTCGGGTTCCGCGCCAGGGCCGGTTCGGGGGCCCGGCCCGAGCTTGGACCCCGGCCCCCCGGCCGCCGCCGCGCCGGGCTCGGTCCCGGCCGCTTCGGCCCCGGGCTCGTCCCCGGCCCGCGCCCCTGAACCTGACGTGGGGTTCGTCGCGGGCCGCGACCCGGTCCCCGGCGCGGGGTATCGGGGGTTGTTCCGGGTGGGGGAGTTCCGGGTCGTGTTCGGGGCGCATCTGCTGTCCCTGCTCGGGGTCGTCGTCGCCGAGATCGCGCTCACCGTGCTCGTCTACCGCGCCACCGGCTCCGCCCTGATGAGCGCGCTCACCTTCGCCCTCGGCTTCCTCCCTTACGCCCTCGGCGGCACCCTGCTCGCCGGGCTCGCCGACCGGTACCCCGCCCGGCGGCTCCTCGTCGGCTGCGATCTGCTCTGCGCCGCCTGCGCCGCGGCCATGGTCTGGCCCGGGACCCCGGTCGCCGGGATCCTCGTACTGCGCTGCGCCATGGCCTTCGTCGCCCCGCTGTTCCAGGGGGCCCGCAGCGCCTCCCTCGCCGACATCCTCGGGCCGGGCGAGGCCTTCGTACTCGGCCGCTCACTCCTGCGCATGGTCTCCCAGAGCGCCCAGCTCGTCGGCTTCGGCCTCGGCGGACTCCTGCTGGCCTTCCTCGCCCCGCGCGGGGCCATCGCCCTCACCGCGGCCGGCTTCCTCACCTCCGCGCTGCTGCTGCGCCTCGGCACCCGCGACCGCCCCGCCCGTGCCGCCACCACCCCCCGCGGCCCGCTCCGCGGCGGGCTCCGCGCCGTCCTCGGCGACCGCCGGCTGCGGGCGCTCACCCTGCTGTGCTGGCTCCCGCCCGCCTTCGCCGTCGTACCGGAGGCGCTCCTGACCCCCTACGCCGACGGCATCGGCGCCGGCACCACCACCCTCGGGGTGCTGATGTGCGCGCTCCCCGTCGGCACCATCGCGGGGGAACTGTGGGCCGGTTCCCTCCTCACCGCCCGCACGCGCGCCCGGCTCACCGCCCCGCTGGCCGCCGTCGCCCTGCTGCCGCTGCTCGCGTACGCCGTCCGGCCCGGCGCCCCCGCCGTCCTCGCGGCGCTCCTCCTCTCCGGGCTCGCGCACGCGTACGGACTCGACCTCGACCGGAGGTACGTGGCCGCCGTCCCCGACGAACTGCGCGGCCGGGCGATGACCCTGCTCAGCACCGGCCTGATGACCTTCCAGGGCGTCGGCATGGCCCTCGCCGGGGCCGCCGCCGAGGCTTTTCCGGCGTACGCCGTGGTCACCGGGGCCGCGGTGCTCGGTACCGGTGTCGTCCTGTTCCTTCTCGCCGGGCTGCGTGCCGCGGAGCCCCCGCGCGCGGGGCGGTGTGCCGTGCGCTTCGCGCGCCCCGGGCCGAGTGGTGAGACGGGGATGTCCGCCAAATGACCGCCCGGTAGGGTCTGGTGGATGCCCAAGCCGCTCAGCCTTCCCTTCGACCCCATCGCCCGCGCCGACGAGCTCTGGCGGCAGCGCTGGGGGCCCGTCCCCTCCATGGCGGCGATCACCTCGATCATGCGCGCCCACCAGATCCTCCTGGCCGAGGTCGACGCGGTGGTCAAGCCGTACGGACTCACGTTCGCGCGGTACGAGGCGCTCGTGCTGCTCACCTTCTCCCAGGCGGGAGAGCTGCCGATGTCGAAGATCGGCGAGCGCCTGATGGTCCACCCGACCTCGGTGACGAACACCGTCGACCGGCTGGTGAAGTCCGGCCTGGTGGCCAAGCGCCCGAACCCCCAGGACGGCCGCGGCACGCTCGCCTCCATCACGCCGAGGGGCCGCGAGGTCGTCGAGGCGGCGACCAAGGACCTGATGGGCATCGACTTCGGGCTGGGCGCCTACGACGCCGAGGAGTGCGCGGAGATCTTCGCGCTGCTGCGCCCGCTGCGCGTGGCGGCCGCCGACTTCGAGGAGAAGTAGCGGGGAAGCGGGAGGGGCGCGGGGCGGGGGCCGCGTCAAGATCGCGCAAAACGGACGGTTAGGCTCGACGCCATGAAACGAAGCGTGCTGACCCGCTACCGCGTCATGGCCTACGTGACCGCGGTCATGCTCCTGATCCTCTGTGCCTGCATGGTGGCGAAGTACGGCTTCGACACCGGCGCCGACCTGACCCTCGCGGTCTCGCAGGTCCACGGCGTGCTCTTCATGATCTACCTGGTCTTCGCCTTCGACCTCGGCTCCAAGGCGAAGTGGCCCTTCGGCAAGCTGCTGTGGGTCCTCGTGTCGGGCACCATCCCGCTCGCCGCCTTCTTCGTCGAGCGCAAGGTCCGCGCCGAGGTCGAGCCGCTGGTCACGGACGGTCTCGCCACCGCGAAGGCCTGACGCACACCCCGGGGAGTGAACTTCCCCGGGGTTTCTCATCGACATTTACTTGGACGTCCTAGTAAATTCGATGGTATGGACGCTGACGCGATCGAGGAGGGCCGCCGTCGCTGGCAGGCCCGGTACGACAAGGCCCGCAAGCGCGAGGCCGACTTCTCCACGCTCTCCGGAGACCCCGTCGATCCCGTCTACGGGCCCCGCCCCGGTGACACGTACGAGGGCTTCGAGCGCATCGGCTGGCCCGGCGAGTACCCGTACACCCGGGGCCTGCACGCCACCGGCTACCGCGGCCGGACCTGGACCATCCGCCAGTTCGCCGGCTTCGGCAACGCCGAGCAGACGAACGAGCGCTACAAGATGATCCTCGCCGCCGGCGGCGGCGGCCTCTCGGTGGCCTTCGACATGCCCACCCTCATGGGCCGGGACTCCGACGACCCCCGCTCGCTCGGCGAGGTCGGCCACTGCGGGGTCGCCATCGACTCCGCCGCCGACATGGAGGTCCTCTTCAAGGACATCCCGCTCGGCGACGTCACCACCTCCATGACCATCTCCGGTCCCGCCGTACCCGCCTTCTGCATGTACCTGGTCGCCGCCGAACGGCAGGGCGCCGACCCGGCCGCCCTCAACGGCACGCTCCAGACCGACATCTTCAAGGAGTACATCGCCCAGAAGGAGTGGCTCTTCGAGCCCGAGCCGCACCTGCGCCTCATCGGCGACCTCATGGAGTACTGCGCGCACGGCATCCCCGCCTACAAGCCGCTCTCCGTCTCCGGCTACCACATCCGCGAGGCCGGGGCGACGGCCGCGCAGGAGCTCGCGTACACCCTCGCCGACGGCTTCGGCTACGTCGAGCTCGGCCTCTCCCGCGGCCTCGACGTCGACCACTTCGCCTCCGGCCTCTCCTTCTTCTTCGACGCGCACCTCGACTTCTTCGAGGAGATCGCCAAGTTCCGCGCCGCCCGCCGCATCTGGGCCCGCTGGATGA
The DNA here is from genome assembly GCF_055584685.1 of Streptomyces sp. NPDC102258. Classification (NCBI taxonomy): domain Bacteria; kingdom Bacillati; phylum Actinomycetota; class Actinomycetes; order Kitasatosporales; family Streptomycetaceae; genus Streptomyces; species Streptomyces sp. NPDC102258. The sequence continues at coordinate 149,821 of NZ_JBVJLO010000004.1, read as the reverse complement.
AGGAGGTCTACGGGGCGAAGTCCGACAAGGCCATGTGGCTGCGCTTCCACACCCAGACGGCCGGGGTCTCCCTCACCGCCCAGCAGCCGTACAACAACGTGGTCCGCACCGCCGTCGAAGCCCTCGCGGCCGTCCTCGGCGGCACCAACTCGCTGCACACCAACGCCCTCGACGAGACCCTGGCCCTGCCCAGCGAGCAGGCCGCCGAGATCGCGCTGCGCACGCAGCAGGTGCTGATGGAGGAGACCGGCGTCGCCAACGTCGCCGACCCGCTCGGCGGTTCCTGGTACGTCGAGCAGCTCACCGACCGCATCGAGGCCGACGCGGAGAAGATCTTCGAGCAGATCAGGGAGCGCGGCCTGCGCGCCCACCCGGACGGCCGGCACCCCATCGGGCCGATCACCTCCGGCATCCTGCGCGGCATCGAGGACGGCTGGTTCACCGGAGAGATCGCCGAGTCGGCCTTCCAGTACCAGCGCGCCCTGGAGAAGGGCGACAAGCGGGTCGTCGGCGTCAACGTCCACCACGGCTCCGTCACCGGCGACCTGGAGATCCTGCGGGTCAGCCACGAGGTGGAGCGCGTACAGGTGCGGGAGCTGGCCGCGCGCAAGGAGCGCCGCGACGGCGCGAAGGTGAAGGCCGCCCTCGCGGACATGCTGGCCGCCGCCCGCGACGGCTCGAACATGATCCCGGCCATGCTGGACGCCGTCCGGGCCGAGGCCACGATGGGGGAGATCTGCGACGTGCTGCGCGAGGAGTGGGGCACGTACACCGAGCCGCCCGGCTTCTGACCCCCCCAGTGCACGCGTGCGGGGCGCCGGCTCAGGCGGAGCCGGCGCCCCGCAGGCCGTGCATCAGCAGCGCGGTGAAGGCGGACACCCACAGCTCGTCCACGGGCTCGGAGCTCACCAGGGCGCGGTGCACCACCGTGCCCGCGATCACGTCGAAGATCAGGTCCGTGGCGAGGCCGGCGAGGGCCTCGTCCTCCTCGTACGGAAGTTCGCCGCGGGCCTGGGCGCGCTCGCGGCCCAGTACGACGAGACGTTTCTGCCGGTCCACGATCGCCGACCGGATCCGGCCCCGCAGCGCCTGGTCCCGGGTGGACTCGGCGACCACCGCCATGAGGGCCGTACGGGCCTCGGGGCGCCGCAGCAGCTCCGCGAACTGCAGGACCACGTACTCGATGTCCGCTTCGAGGGAGCCCCGGTCCGGGAGCTCCAGCGCGTCGAACAGCTCCGCGACCGCGTCCACGACCAGCTCGCTCTTGCCCGCCCAGCGCCGGTACAGGGTGGTCTTGGCGACGCCCGCCCGGGCGGAGACGTCCCCCATGGTCAGCTTCGACCAGCCCAGCTCCACCAGCGCGTCCCGGGTCGCCGCCAGGATCGCGGCGTCCGCCGCCGCGCTGCGGGGACGGCCGGTACGGCCGGGCGGGGGGCTGGTGCGGGGGCTGGGGTTGCGCATGGCCGAGACCATACCCGTCGGTAGCCAGGGCGTCGGGGGGCCGTCCGGTGTGGTTCAGATCACGGGGCGCCGACGGCCGGGGGGAGTTACGCTACGGCTCGTAGCGTAAGAGCGACAACCACGCGAAGGCTACTGGCGCCAGGTGGGGACCCGGCGCCGCCGCACCATCGCACGACCACGGTCAGGATCGCGATTCACCACCGCGGTTCACGACCCATGCACGAGCACGATGCACGACCACAATGCACGAGCACGACGCATGAGCACGATTAACGGGACGATCTTTCGGGATCCTTTTCGTCCGCGCGCGCACACGGGGGAGGATGTACGCATGCAGCCCAGAAACATGTCCATGAGCGGCGTCGTCGACCTCGCCGCGGTGAAGGCGGCCGGCGAAGCCAAGGCGAAGGCCGAGCAGGCGCGCGCGCAGGCGTCCCGGCAGGACGGCGCCGCCGCGGGCGGTGTGCCCGGCAGCGCCGTGCCGCCGTCCGCCCTTGTGATCGACGTCGACGAGGCCGGCTTCGAAGCCGACGTCCTCCAGCTCTCCAACGAGGTCCCGGTCGTCCTCGACTTCTGGGCCGAGTGGTGTGAGCCGTGCAAGCAGCTCAGCCCGCTCCTGGAGCGGCTGACCGTCGAGGCGAACGGCCGTGTCGTCCTCGCGAAGATCGACGTCGACGCCAATCAGACGCTGATGCAGCAGTTCGGCATCCAGGGCATCCCGGCCGTCTTCGCCGTGGTCGCCGGCCAGGTGCTGCCGCTGTTCCAGGGAGCCGTCCCCGAGCAGCAGATCCGCGAGACCCTGGCCCAGCTGGTCCAGGTGGCGGAGGAGCGCTTCGGCCTCATCGGTCTCCAGGTGGATCCCGGCGCCGAGGGCGCCGCCCCCGCCGGGCACGCCCCGGAGCCGGCCGGCCCGTACGACGCCCTGCTGGAGGCGGCGGTCGTCGCGCTGGACGCGGGTGACCTGGGCGGAGCCGTCCAGGCGTACCAGAACGTACTGGCCGACGACCCGGCCAACACCGAGGCGAAGCTGGGCCTGGCCCAGGCCGAGCTGCTGACCCGGGTGCAGCACTTGGACCCGCAGGCAGTGCGCGCCGAGGCGGCCGCGAACCCGAAGGACCCGGCCGCGCAGATGGCCGCGGCCGACCTGGACCTGGCGGGCGGGCACGTGGCCGACGCCTTCGGGCGCCTGGTGGACACCGTCCGGGTGACCTTCGGTGACGAGCGGAACGCCGTACGGGTCAGGCTGCTGGAGCTGTTCGAGGTCATCGGCGCGGACGACCCCCGGGTGACGGCGGCCCGCACGGCCCTGGCGCGCGTGCTCTTCTAGGCGCTTTCCTTCTGCTCCCCGGCACGTCCCGGGCTCGCCCCGGGCGCTCGCGCGGTGCCGGAGCGCACCGGCGATTTGTTGACACGGAGATAAACAGCGGCCGCGCTTTACCAAAACTTGGTAATCGCGGCCGCTGTTACTCGCAGTAAGTCGAACCCCGTGATCTGTCCGGTTGGTTCGCTCTTCCACCGATCTGTCGTGGCCCAGGGTGACACCCTGTGTGGCCGCTCGACGGCGCCGGGTCGCACTCCGGTTATCCAGCCGTTACCCGCCAGTAACGAACCCCCTTGTGCCCCGGCCGGGAATGGACCACGATCGGCGACGCTCGGTCCTTCCCGCGGAGCCGCTCATCCGGAGCCGCGGTGCGGGGTCCCCACCGAGCCGGCCGGTGGCGGTGCCTTCGGCCGTGGGACAGGGGGGTCTCCGCCACACCCGGCGGAGCCTGTCCTCCAGGTTGCGCGAACGCGTGGCCCAGTGGTTGTCGCTCGGGGGTGATCGCCGGTGTACGGGACGTGGCACAGCCATACCCCTTCCTCCTGCGCTCCTTCCCGAGGACGTAGCACTTCTCCCATCCCAGGACGGGCACGGCCCGGACCGGAGATGTACGTCCGAGAAGGAGGAACGATATGAGTTCTCAGGTTCGTGGCGGGACCAGATGGAAGCGCTTCGCGCTCGTCATGGTGCCGAGCATCGCGGCCACGGCCGCGGTCGGTGTGGGTCTGGCGCAGGGTGCCCTCGCGGCGTCCTTCAGCGTCTCCGGCCAGGACTTCAAGGTCTCGGCCGACAAGCTGGACGGCGATGACCTGCTGCAGTACGGCAGCGTCGCCAAGGGCAAGACCGCGGACGGCAAGGGCGACACCGCGCACCCGGTCACCATCTCCGGGTTCCGCCGCGCGGAAATCACCAACATGTGCCAGTCGCTGGTGACGCCCATCCCCGGCATCGGCAACATCACGATGCAGCTGCGGACGGGCAACAAGGGCACGCCGGCCGTCGCGGAGAACATCTACCTGGATGTCGCCGAGCTCGACACCGACGCCAAGTTCACCGATCTGGACATCGGTGTCGCGGTCGGTTCGGCCAAGGACGAGACCCACCCCACCGGGCCGCAGGCCGACACGGTCGCGAGCGGTGGTCTGTTCTCGCAGCGCGCCAAGAAGGCCGTGCTGACGAAGGTGCGCCAGAAGGCCTGGGCGACGACGGCGGGCACCTTCACGTTGCCCGACCTCAAGCTCCGCCTGCTCAGCGGCGACCAGCCGTGCTACCAGGACGAGAAGTAGTCGGTCCCGGTCGAGCGACCGCGGGGACGGGCAGCGCCTGCCGCCCGCCCCCGCGGGCTCCACAGATTTTCCGTACCACCGTTTCCAGGGAGCTGTTGTCCATGAACCCCCAGGCCCCGGTTCGCGCCGCAGACGACGCTTGGTTCACCGTGGTGTACTACCGCTTCCGGGCCTGGCGGGGGGAACGGCCCTTCTGGGCGGGTCTCTTCACCGCCCTCGGCGGCGTTCCGATCGCCTACTTCCCGTACGCGGACCTCCGGCTGGGCAACATCACCATCGCCATGGCGACGACCGCCGGGGCGGGCTCGCTGATCATCGGCATCCTGCTGATCACCCTCGGCATCGCCCTCTGGTTCCAGCAGGCCATGCGGGTGTTCGCCGGTGTCGCGGCGATCCTCCTCGCCCTGGTCTCCCTGCCGGTCTCGAACCTGGGCGGCTTCTTCCTCGGGTTCCTCTTCTCCCTGCTCGGCGGCGCGCTCGCGCTGTCCTGGGCACCGGGGAAGCCGGCGGAGACGGTCCCCGAGGGCCGGGCGGCGGCCGAGGCGCGGGGATTCACCGGCGGTCCCCTGGCCGTCCCGGGCCCCCGTGACACGCAAACGGTCTACGCGACCGAGACGAATGCCCACGCCGATGGCGGGAGGAACAGTGCGGGGTGACGAGACGCAGCGGGGTGTGGCCCCTGGCGCAGAGTCCCGTGAAAGAAAGGGTCCGCGGCACGCGGCGCCCAGGAAGTCGCTGCTGAACAAGCTCCAGATACCCGTCGGCAAGACGATGGCGCTGGCGGCGATGCCGACGGCCGTGCTCGTCGGGATGGGTATGGCTCCGAAGATGGCCCTGGCCGACGACAAGGACATCCCCTTCGCGCCCGGCCCCTGCGTGACGCGTTCCGACGAGCCCTCCGCGTCGGCCTCGCCGTCACCGTCGAAGACCCCTTCACCGAGTACGTCGCCCGGCACCACGCCCTCGCCCGGCGCGAGCGGTTCTCCGAAGCCGGTCACCACGCCCTCGGGCTCCGCCTCCACGAAGACGGACAAGACGGCGGACAAGCCGGCGCCCAAGCCGTCCGCGAGCGCGAGCACCTCACCGTCCCCCGCTCCCTCGGCTTCCGCTTCGGCTGCGGCGGGCAAGACCGCCAACCCCCTCGACCCGCTGGGCGTGGGCGACGCCCTGAAGGGCCTCGTCGACGCACTCGGCAGGCCGCTCAAGGACGCGCAGAAGCCGGCCACCCCGGCGACGCCCGCGCCCACCCCGAGCGGCGCGGCCAAGACCGCCGACCCGGCGGCGGACGCGATCCGTGAGGCGGCGAAGAAGGCGGGCGTCGACGTCAAGGAACTGCCCCAGGCCGTCAAGGACACCGCGACGAAGCCGAAGGACGAGACGGGCAAGAAGGCCGACGGCCCGAAGGCCGACGACGAGACCGACCCCGACGCCTCGCCGTCGCCGTCCCCCTCGACCTCCGCCTCCACGGCCCCGGACGGCAAGCAGCCCTTCCCCTGCCCGACCTACGACGCCAAGGCCCTCGCCGACGCGAAGCTGGAGCCGGGCATCCCGCTCCTGCCGGACGAGCCCTGGTACCTCGACAGCTCGGTGCTGACCCTCTACGGCCTGGACTACGAGGGCATCGTCGAGGTGAAGACGGCGGGCGGCAAGATCAAGAAGGTCCTGAAGTTCACGGCGGACGCCTTGGACATCAAGGACCTGTACCAGACGGTCGGCACCGGCAACACCGTCGCCCACCTGAAGTCCCGCCCGGGCTCCACGTCCAAGATCCAGGACGCCAAGGTGACGATGTACACGGAGAGCCTCAAGGGCAACCTGTTCGGGCTCATCCCGATCGAGTTCACCCCGAACAGCCCGCCGCCCCTGAACGTCCCCTTCGCGTTCTTCACGAACGTCAAGGTCGTCCAGGCCGGCCAGTTCGGCGGCAACCTCACGGTCCCCGGCCTGAAGACGTACATCGGCCCGGCGGAGAAGTAGTCCGGTACCCCGTACACGGTGAAGCTCCCGGCAGCGCGTGCGCTGCCGGGAGCTTCGTCGTTCCCAGTCGCTACGGGGTCCAGACGCAGGTGCGGACGCGGCCGAGCGGCCCCGCCTGCCGCTCCTGCTCCGCGAGCCAGCGTTCGTAGGCCCCGGCGCCCTGGAGCCGGATGCCCCAGTGGTAGCCGGGGTCGACGAAGAGCCGTTCCCCGTACTCGAACTCGAACTCGACGCACCGCACCGTGCCGGTCGTCGGATCCGACTCGGCGTTCAGGGCGTAGCGAGCCGCCGAGACGGACTGCTCGTGAGAGTCGCCGAGGTAGTGGTCGCCCCAGGCGCCGAGTGCGAACTCCTCGTCGGTCCCGTCGAGCTCCGGGGGGAGCGCGGGTCCGGTGACCATGCGCAGGGACAGCTGTCCGTGATTGCCGAGAGATTCCAGCCGCAGCAGGCCGCCGTCCTGCACGGCCAGGTACACGCTGCTGCTCAGCGGCGCGAACCGGGGAGCAGGGGCGTGGTCACGGTCGATGTACCCGGGGACCTGGACGTCCCAGACCCGGACGGTGCGCAAGGGCGCGAACACCTTCTCGTACGGATCCGATGTGTTCGTCACTGGGCCCTCGAAACCCACTGCAGACCGGTGATCATTCCGGAGCCGTCCTCGAGCAGGGTGTAGAAGCTTCCGTCCAGCCTCAGGATCAGCGTAAGGCCGTCCCCCTGGAAGACGTAGCCGGCGGGCTCGTTCACCTTGATCGTCGCGATTCCCTTGAACTTCCAGTGGCCCTCGGTGATGCGGCTGAGCATGTCGTCGAGAAGCTCCGCACCCTCGTCTTCCTTCCACTTGGGGTACTTCTTGCCGAGCAGGCGTTCCATGTAGACGCGCTTGCGCGTCCAGTGGTCCTTCCACTTGTTGCCACCAGGCGTGATTTTGGTGATGCACGGCGGCACTGTGGGATCGTCCGCGGCCATCGCGGTGCGGGCCCCCTTGTCCGCGGACGGGGAAAGGGAAGCGCGCGCGCTGCTCTTGGCCCCCGGGACGAGGCACTGCGGGACCTTGTGGCCGTTTTTGCGGACCTTCTCGATCAGGTTCTTCAGACGCTTGACGGAGCGCGCGCCTGCTTCTGCGGCGTCGAAGAACTTGGCGACGCGCGTGACCACCTTGTAGATGGCCTCGATCACGTCGCCGACCTTCTTGAGCGGGATGAGGTTGCTGGCCACGTCGAAGAGGGCCCACAGGCAGCTTTCGACCTCGCGCGTCGCGAAGCAGGCCTTGATGTTGTCCAGACCCAGCATCGCGATGAGGATGTCGGCGCCGTTCGCCTTGATCCAGTCGACAATGCTCGCTCCGACGGCGGCGAGAGCGGCGCGGTACTCGTCCACGCACTGCTGGCCGCACTCGGCTCGAAGAATCGCTTCGTCGTCGGGCCCGAGAGCCGCGCCCACCTGTGCGGCGTCGGCGATACCGGTGTTACCGGCCTGCATGGCCCGCTTGCGGTCCTCTTCCTGCTCTTTGCGCTCCTGCTCCTCGGCCCGGTCGGCGGCGGCGTCAGCGTCCTTGGCCGCTTGGTTGGCGTTGGTGGCCGCGGTCTCGGCCCGGGTGGCCCAGCCCTCGGAGTTGGTTGCGGCGGTGTTCGCCGCGTTCGCGTCGCGCGTGGCCGTGTCGGCGGACGCGTGGGCGTTCGAGGCGCTCTTCTCGGCTTCGGTGGCCTCGTTGTTCGCGGCGGTCGCTTCGTTCGTGGCATCTTGCGCCGCGGACTTGGCGGTGAGCGCTTCGCCGCCCGCGCGGGTGCTGTACTCCTTCGTCTTCGTGTCCGCCGTCTTCGCGGCGTCGGCGGCGCGTGCCGCCTCGGCGGCGGAGGCGCGGGCCGCGACCATGGACGTGAGGGCGGCCGCTGCGTCGGCCGCTGCCGCTGCCGACGCCTGTGCGGCGAGCTTGGCATCGCCCGAGGCCTTGTCGGCCAGTGCCTTGGCGTCGGCTGAGGCCTTCGTCGCCTCCTTGGCCTTGGTGGCGGCGGCTGATGCCTGCTGCTCGGAGAGGGTCTTCGAGGTCTGCCCGACCAGGACCGCGAAGGCGGCCGCCGCATCGGTTTCCCGGAAGGGGGTGCCCGCAGCGATGGCGGTGTTGGCCGGCTTGACCACTTCGGCGGCCGAGTCACGGGCCGCCATGGCGGCCTGCGCGGTGGCGAAGGCGTGTCCGGCGGTCACTGCGGACCAGGCCGCGGTCTTGGCGGACTCGGTCCGGGCGGCGCCGGCCTCCGAGCTCGCCTTGATGGCGGCCGTCTGTGCCTTCTTGGCCTCGGTCTCGGCCTTGGTGGCGTTGCCGGCGGCCGCTTCGGCGGCATCGATGGCGTCGGCCGCGGCGGCGTGCGAGGTCGCTGCCGCGGAGAAGCTGGTTTCCCAGGCGGCCCACGCCTTGTCGGCCGCGCTGTTGGCGCGTTCCGCCGCTGCCGTCGAGCGGGTCGCGGCGGCACGTGCGTCCACCGCTGCGGTGCTCGCGTCGTCGGCGGCCTTGTGCGCGGCGGTTGCGGCGGTTGCCGCCTCGTTGGCTGCGGTACGGGCGGCGGTGGCCGCCTCCCGCGTGGCGGTCGCGGCCTCGGTGCCGACCTTTGCCGCGGCTGCGGCCTCGAGTGAGGCCGCCCGGGCTGCGGTGGCCTGCTTCTGGCGTTCGGCTTCGGCCGCCCTGTCCCGGGCCTCGACGGCCCGTCGTTCGGCGTCCTCCGCCTTCTCCATTCCGTCCCAGGCCGCCCCGGAGGCTCCCTGGGCGGCGAATCGCGCGGTTGACGCCGTCTTCTGCTCGGCCGCAGCGCGCTTCTCGGCTTCCTGGGCCTTGCTGCGTGCCGCTGCCGCCTTGCTCCGTTCCGCCGTGGCGGTGGCCTTCTCCCTCTCCGCCTTCTCCCGCTCCGTCTTGGCCGTGTCGGCCGCCTTGCGGGCGGTCTCCTGCGCGGCCTCGGCGGTGGCCTGGGCCGCCTTTGCCTTGGTGGCGTTGTCCGCGGCTTCCTTCGCCTGGGCCGCTGCCGAGGTCGCGGCGGCCTTGGCCTGGGCGGCGGCCTCCTGGGCGGCGATGCGGCGGAACTCCGTGTTCACCGCGTGCGACTGGGTCTGGGCCAGGGCATAGAGGGTCTTGCTGTCCGCGACGGTCGCCTTCGCGGCGTTCGACGCGGTCAGGGCGGCCTTGGACGCCGCCTCGGCGGCCGCGGCCGAGGCCTTGGCCACCTGCACCGACTGCTGGGCGAACAGCAGGCCGCGCCCGCGCGGGGTCTTGGCCGCGTCCGCGATGGCCCACGCCGTGTTCTGGGCGGTGCCGGCCTTGTCCGAGGCGGTCTTGGCGGCCGTCGACGCGGCCGCGGCGAGCTTCACCTGGTCGGCCGCCCGGGTCCGGGCCGCCGCCAGGTCCTTCGTCGCCTGGGTGAACACGGCGGCGGCGGGCCGGTTGGACGCGTCGGCGGGCTGGCCCGCCCAGTACTTCTGCCAGGTCAGGATCTGGTCGGCGAGCCATGCCTGGCCGAGGGACTCGATCATGGCCTCGGTGGCCTTGCGGGCCTCCGTGGCGGCGCTGACCTCGGCGTTGACGATCTCGTTGCGCGCGGTGGTCTGGGCGGCGTACTCCTGCTCCCACTCCACGTGCGCCGTCACGACGATCGGGGACATGACCCGGTAGAAGTCGATCGGGTTGCGGCTGTCACAGGCGCCCCAGGCGGCCTTGAGGGCCTCGACCTCAAGACGGAACTCGACCGAGTCCTCGGCCGGCGCCTGCTTCATGTAGCCGCCGAGCCGCAGGTAGCGGGCGATGTCGCTGGCGGTGGCGGAGCCGTAGTTGTACTCGGCCTTCTCCGCGTCGCCCAGCAGGGAGTCGGTGACGAAGTCCAGGTCGAGATCCTGGCCCTTGAGCTGGGCGGCCAGTTCCCTCGCCTTGTCGGCGGCGGCCTTGGTGGCCGGAGCGTGGCCGTCTTCGCCGAGCCGGTAGTACAGGTTCCGCAGGTCGTAGGTGAAGGCGACGATGTCCTTGTCGAACTCGGGGGCGTACCGCGCGACCCCACCGCGGTCCCCGGTTTCCCAGTAGACCTTGTTCGACGCCTGCCACCGGTCCCGCCGGTCACTCGACGCGAGGAAGGAGCCCTCGTAGGCGTCCCGGTCCCTGAGCATCGCCTGGCGCAGCGGGTCCATGCCCATGACCGGATCGGTGGCCGCGGCGAGCTCGGCCGGGGTGCCGGTCAGGGCCTTGGCCGCCGCCTTCTTCAATTCCGGGCCGCCGACGTGCAGGGCGAAACCGCCCGCGCAGCGGTCCATGCGGGCATCGGTGCCCAGGCTGATCGGCCGGTACGCCGGCTCGTCGTCCGGCGGTATCTCCACCGCCGACGCCGGTGCGGCGCCGATGAGGCCGGCCAGCAGGGCGGCGCTGGTGGCGAGGGCGGTGCCGGCGAGGCCGCGGCGTACGGCGGCCCGGATGGCCGGGCTCCTCCCCCTCAAAAGGGTCGATCTGGGCACGTGTCTGCCTTTTCCTTGGAGTGCTCGGGCAGCCCGAAGGAAGGCACTTACGTGCGCAAGCGCTGGTCAGGCGCGTGTGGTGAGTGTTCTGCCTTCCCCCAAGGCGTGGCCTGACACTGTCACGATCTTGGTTACCTCCGGTAGCGATTTTCGGCCATCCGTACCGGGAGGTAGAAATCGCACAGGGATCGCACAGGCGGCGCACAGGATCGCGGGCCGCGTCGGACGCACCGAGGGCGGCACCCCGGATCCAGAGGGGATCCGGGGTGCCGCCCTCGGTCTCTGTGCGGCAGAGGTGGGGGTGGCGGGGGGTCAGCCGCGGGGGCTGCCGCCCACGTGGTGGACGCGGACCATGTTGGTCGTGCCGGGGACGCCGGGGGGCGAGCCGGCCGTGATGACCATGGTGTCGCCCTCGTTGTAGCGGGCCAGCTTGTGCAGCTCGCCGTCCACGAGGTCGACCATCGCATCGGTGTTGTCCACGTGCGGGACGACGTAGGACTCGACGCCCCAGCTCAGCGTGAGCTGGTTGCGGGTGTTGACGTCCGTGGTGAAGGCCAGGATCGGCTGGGTCGCGCGGTAGCGCGAGAGCCGGCGGGCCGTGTCCCCGGACTGGGTGAAGGCGATGAGCGCCTTGCCGTCGAGGAAGTCCGCGATCTCGCAGGCCGCGCGGGCGACGGAGCCGCCCTGGGTACGGGGCTTCTTGCCCGGGACCAGCGGCTGGAGGCCCTTGGACAGGAGCTCCTCCTCGGCCGCCGTGACGATCTTCGACATCGTCTTGACGGTCTCGATCGGGTAGGCGCCCACGGAGGACTCCGCCGACAGCATGACCGCGTCGGCCCCGTCCAGGATCGCGTTGGCCACGTCGGAGGCCTCGGCGCGGGTCGGGCGGGAGTTGGTGATCATCGACTCCATCATCTGGGTCGCGACGATCACCGGCTTGGCGTTGCGGCGGCACATCTCGATGAGCCGCTTCTGGACCATCGGGACCTTTTCGAGCGGGTACTCGACGGCGAGGTCACCACGGGCCACCATGACCGCGTCGAAGGCGTCGACCACGGCCGCCATGTTCTCGACGGCCTGCGGCTTCTCCACCTTGGCGATGACGGGGACCCGGCGGCCCTCCTCGTCCATCACCTTGTGGACGTCCTTGACGTCGCCCGCGTCGCGCACGAAGGACAGGGCGACCATGTCGCAGCCCATCCGCAGCGCGAAGCGCAGGTCGTCGACGTCCTTCTCCGACAGGGCGGGGACGTTCACGGCGGCACCCGGCAGGTTGATGCCCTTGTGGTCCGAGATGACACCGCCCTCGATGACGATGGTCTTGACCCGGGGGCCCTCGACCTCGATCACCCGGAGCTCGACGTTGCCGTCGTTGATCAGGATCTGGTCGCCCTTGGCGACATCGCCCGGGAGGCCCTTGTAGGTGGTGCCGCAGATGGACTTGTCGCCCGGGACGTCCTCGGTGGTGATGGTGAACTCGTCACCGCGCACCAGCTCGACGGGGCCCTCGGCGAAGGTCTCCAGGCGGATCTTGGGTCCCTGCAGGTCGGCGAGCACGCCGACCGCGCGCCCGGTGTCCTCGGAGACCTGCCGGACGCGGTCGTACCGCTCCTGGTGTTCTGCCTGGGATCCGTGGCTGAAGTTGAATCGGGCCACGTTCATACCTGCCTCGATGAGCGCTTTCAGCTGCTCATACGAGTCGACGGCGGGGCCCAGCGTGCAGACGATTTTGGAACGGCGCATGGAGCGGATCCTATCGGTTTGTTTCGTAGCGGAATATTCCGTCTGGTGGAAAGTCCAAGTGACTACTGGGTAACCAGCGCGTACGCCTGGGCGGCGATCTCCAGTTCCTCATCCGTCGGGACCACGGCCACCGCCACCCGCGCGTACTGCGCCGAGATCAGCCGGGGCTCGGCGGAGCGCTCCGCGTTGGCCTGGAGGTCCAGCGCCAGGCCCAGCTCCTCCAGACCGGCCACCGCAGCTTCCCGGACCGCGGCCGCGTTCTCGCCGACGCCCGCCGTGAACACCACCGCGTCCACCCGCCCGAGTACCGCCGTATAGGCGCCGATGTACTTCTTCAGACGGTGGACGTACGCGTCCAGCGCGAGCCGCGCCGCCGGGTCGCCCGCGTCGGCGCGCCGCTGCACCTCGCGCATGTCGTTGTCGCCGCACAGACCCAGCAGACCGCTCTTCTTGTTCAGCAGCGAGTCGATCTCGTCGATCGACATCCCGCCGGCCCGGGCCAGGTGGAAGACCACCGCCGGGTCCACATCGCCCGAACGGGTCCCCATGACCAGCCCCTCCAGCGGGGTCAGCCCCATGGACGTCTCCACGCACACCCCGCCCCGGACCGCCGAGGCGGAGGCCCCGTTGCCCAGGTGGAGCACGATCACGTTGACCTCCTCGGCCGGCCTGCCCAGCAGCGCCGCCGTCGCCCGGGAGACGTAGGCGTGCGAGGTGCCATGGAAGCCGTAGCGCCGGACGGCGTACTTGTCGGCGGTCGCCGCGTCGATGGCGTACCGGGCCACGTGCTCCGGCATCGTCGCGTGGAAGGCCGTGTCGAAGACGGCGACCTGCGGGATGTCCGGGCGCAGCGAGCGCGCCACCTCTATGCCGGTCAGGTTCGCCGGGTTGTGCAGCGGGGCCAGCGGGATCAGGCTGCGGATCTCCGCGAGCACCTCGTCGTCTATCACCGTCGGCGCGGTGAACCGGGTCCCGCCGTGCACCACCCGGTGGCCGACCGCGGCCAGCTCGGGGGAGTCCAGGCCCAGGCCGTCGGCGGCCAGCTCCTCGGCCACCGCCCGCAGGGCGGCCCCGTGATCGGCGATCGGGCCGGTCCGCTCGCGCCGGCCGCCCTCGGCGCCCGGACCGGTCAGCGGTTCGTGCGCCAGGCGGGAGGTCTCCTCGCCGATGCGCTCCACCAGGCCGACCGCGAGCCGGGACCGGTCCGCCATGTCGAGGAGCTGGTATTTGACCGACGAGGAGCCGGAGTTGAGGACGAGTACGCGCGATGCGGTCACGGATGCGGTGCCTTCTCGTGGGGATGGGGGTGGGGAATCAGGCGGTGGGGGCGGCGGCGTCCCCCGGGCGGGGGGCCTGCGCCTGGATCGCGGTGATCGCCACGGTGGTGACGATGTCCTGGACCAGCGCCCCGCGGGAGAGGTCGTTGACCGGCTTGCGCAGACCCTGGAGCACCGGGCCGACCGCCACGGCGCCCGCCGAGCGCTGGACGGCCTTGTACGTGTTGTTGCCCGTGTTGAGGTCGGGGAAGATCAGCACGCTCGCCCGGCCGGCCACCTCGGAGTCCGGCAGCTTGGTCGCCGCCACCGAGGGCTCCACGGCGGCGTCGTACTGGATCGGTCCCTCGATCAGCAGGTCGGGCCGCTGCGCGCGGACCAGCTCGGTGGCCTTGCGCACCTTGTCCACGTCGGCGCCCGAGCCGGAGGTGCCGGTCGAGTACGAGAGCATCGCGATCCGCGGCTCCACGCCGAAGGCGGCGGCGGTGGCGGCGGACTGGACGGCGATGTCGGCGAGCTGCTCGGCGTCCGGGTCCGGGTTGACCGCGCAGTCCCCGTAGACGAGGACCTTGTCGGCCAGGCACATGAAGAAGACCGAGGAGACGATGGAGGCCTCCGGCTTGGTCTTGATGATCTCGAAGGCCGGGCGGATGGTGGCGGCGGTGGAATGCACCGAACCGGAGACCATGCCGTCGGCGAGGCCCTCCTGGACCATCAGGGTGCCGAAGTAGTTCACGTCGGTGACCACGTCGCCCGCGAGCTCGACGGTCATGCCCTTGTGGGCGCGGGCCTTCGCGTAGTACTCGGCGAACCGTTCCCGCAGCGGGGAGGTGACCGGGTCGATCAGCTGCGCCCCCGAGATGTCGATGCCCAGGTCGGCGGCCTTCTTCAGGATCGCGGGCTCCTCGCCCAGCAGGGTCAGGTCGCAGACCCCGCGCCGGAGCACCACGTCGGCGGCGCGCAGCACCCGCTCCTCGGTGCCCTCGGGCAGCACCACGCGGCGCCGCTCGGAGCGGGCCCGCTCCAGCAGCTCGTGCTCGAACATCATCGGGGTGACCCGCTCGGAGCGGGCGACCGACAGCAGGCCGCGCAGTTCGGCGGTGTCCACGTGCCGCTCGAAGAGGCCGAGCGCGGTCTCCAGCTTGCGCGGGGTCGCGGAGTTCAAACGGCTCTGCAGCGCGAAGAGTTCGGCGGCCGTCGGGAAGCTGTTGCCGGCCACCGACACCACCGGGGTGCCCGGGGCCAGCCGCGAGGCCATCTCCAGGATGTGCGGGGCCGGGCGCTCGTTCAGGGTCAGCAGCACCCCGGCGATCGGCGGGGTGCCCGAGGTGTGCGCGGCCAGCGCCCCGATGACCAGGTCGGAGCGGTCCCCGGGGGTCACGACCAGGCAGCCGGGGGTCAGGGCCTTCAGGAAGTTCGGCAGCATGGCGCCGCCGAAGACGAAGTCGACGGCGTCGCGGGCCAGCCCGGCCTCGTCGCCCAGCAGCACCTCGCCGCCGAGCGCCCCGGTGATCTGGGCGACGGTCGGGGCGGACAGGGACTTGTCGTCCGGCAGCACGTAGCAGGGCACCGGGAGGCGGGCGGCGAGCCGCTCGGCTATGAGGTCGCGGTCCTCGGCGGCCACCCGGTTGACGACCATGGCCACCACGTGGCAGCCGAGGCTCTCGTAGGCGCGGTACGCGTTGCGGGCCTCGGCGCGCACGGCCTCGGCGAGGTGTCTGGTGCCGCCCACGACGGGGACGACGACCGCGCCCAGCTCGTTGGCCAGACGGGCGTTCAGCGCCAGCTCGTCGGGGAGGTTCGTGTCGGCGTAGTCGGTGCCGAGGACCAGCATGACCTCGTAGTCCCGGGCCACCCGGTGGTAGCGGTCGACCAGCCGGGAGACCAGCTCGTCGGTGCCCTTCTCGGCCAGGACCGACGAGGCCTCGTGGTACTCCATGCCGTACGCGGCCGAGGCGTCCTGCTCGATCCGGTAACGGGCCTTGAGCAGGTCGAACAGCCGGTCGGGCCCGTCGTGCAGCAGCGGACGGTAGACACCGACCCGGCCGGTCTGCCGGGTCAGGAGCTCCATGATGCCCAGTTCGACGACCTGGCGGCCGTCCCCCCGCTCGATACCGGTCACGTACACGCTCCGCGTCACGCGTGCTCTCCGTCCATGGGTGCCTGGCAGCCGATTGGCCCAGTTAGGGTGGGCTTGACCTCTTGACAATACCTCTGGGGGTGGGTAGGACGCCCGCCGGAAAAGGGCCCCGTCCGAGGGGGCCGAAAGGCCCTGGAGGCGGAGCGCCGCAGGGAGCGCCTCCCCCGTGGCCCGTGGAACAATCGGACGGGCTTCACCAATACGCCCTTCATATGTACGGCCGTCCGTCCGCGCGCGTACGGCCCGGTACGACCAGGAGCAGGAGACACAGCACGATGCGTATCGGAGTTCTCACCGCAGGCGGCGACTGTCCCGGCCTCAACGCTGTCATCCGGTCGGTCGTACACCGGGCCCTGGTCGGGCACGGGGACGAGGTCATCGGTTTCGAAGACGGCTTCAAGGGCCTCCTCGACGGCCACTACCGGCCGCTCGACATCAACGCCGTCAGCGGCATCCTGGCCCGCGGCGGCACCATCCTCGGCTCGGCCCGCATGGAGCGCGCCCGCCTCAGCGAGGCCGCCGAGAACGCCGCGGAGCTCGCCGAGCGCTACGGCCTCGACGCCCTCATCCCGATCGGCGGCGAGGGCACCCTGACGGCCGCCCGGATGCTGTCCGACGCCGGGATGCCGGTGGTGGGCGTCCCGAAGACCATCGACAACGACATCTCCTCCACCGACCGCACCTTCGGCTTCGACACCGCCGTCATGGTCGCCACCGAGGCCATCGACCGCCTGAAGACCACCGCCGAATCGCACCAGCGCGTGATGGTCGTCGAGGTCATGGGCCGCCACGCGGGCTGGATCGCCCTGGAGTCGGGCATGGCCGGCGGTGCGCACGGCATCTGCCTGCCGGAGCGCCCCTTCGAGGTGGACGCCCTGGTGAAGATGGTGGAGGAGCGCTTCGCCCGCGGCAAGAAGTTCGCCGTCGTCTGCGTCGCCGAGGGCGCCCACCCGGCGGCGGGCTCCATGCCGTACGAGAAGGGCGAGATCGACCAGTACGGTCACGAGCGCTTCGCCGGGATCGGCAACCGCCTCGCCGTCGAGCTGGAGCGGCGCCTGGGCAAGGAGGCCCGCCCGGTCATCCTCGGCCACGTCCAGCGCGGCGGCACCCCGACCGCCTACGACCGCGTCCTCGCGACCCGCTTCGGCTGGCACGCGGTGGAGGCCGTCCACCGCGGCGACTTCGGCAACATGACCGCCCTGCGGGGCACCGACATCGTGATGGCCCCCCTCGCCCACGCCGTCACCGAGCTGAAGACCGTGCCGGACCACCGCATGTACGAGGCCGAGTCCGTCTTCTGACGGGCCCGTCCGGCCCGTCGTCCGGCCGGAAAGAACGGTCCGGGCGGGGCCGGAGGTCCCGCCCCGCCGGGACCTCCGGCCCCCCTTCGCCGCCGGACGGCCTATCCCACACCGCCGGCCAGAGCCCAGAAGCGCTCCACGATCTCCGCGAGGAACTCCCGGCCCGCGTCCCCGGTCCCGGCCGCGCCCTGGGCGGCGCCCCAGCTCAGGGTGGCCACCATCCGCGACTGGTAGTCGTGGTAGAGGTGCTCCAGTACCCGTTCCAGATGGGCCTTGGGCACCGGCAGCAGCTTCGCCATCGGTTTCACGTACGCCTGCCAGCGGGTGGTCACCGCGCTGCGCAGCAGTCCGGCGAGCTCCTCCTCCTTGCCGGTCGCCGTCACGAACTGGGCGAGGCTCAGGCCGAGCACCGAGGCGAGGGCGGCCGACTGGCGTTCGTTGCCCTTCCAGCGCCCGGTGTCCTCCATCTTCTGGTACGAGGCCCCGTCCAGGCCGACCCGGCGGGCCAGGTCCTCCGGGTCGAGGCCCCGGGCCAGGCGGTGTTCGCGCAGGGTGACGGGCTCGGCGAGCAGTTCGCCGGGGGAGCACCAGAGCACGCCGGCGAGCGCCGTGAGTTCGGCGGAGGTGGGGGACAGTTCGCCCCGTTCCCAGGCCATCACGGTTTCGGGCGCGACGAGCAGTCCGTACTGGGCCCGCAGGCCATAGGCGACATGACCGGGAGCCATGCCCAGGGCAGCACGCAGACGACGCGCGGCGGGGGCATTGAATGGTGGGCTGGAGTGCACAGGGCACACCGTAGGAGTGGCTGAGCCGTATCGACTACCAACCAATCAAACAAGCTCATAACTCGTAGGAAAGTCCTAGTGAGTTCGCCGGTTTGGCCGGGTTTCTCTGCGACTGTCCGGTAATCGGATGAGCGATTGATCCTTCCTCAGCGTACGGATCCAGCCACTCCCTTTCAGGCGTCTCCCGATACCGGCCCCGTGATCCCCGTCACAGACCCCGGCGCGGGAGGCCTTGCCTTCACGCCGACGTCAAGGATTACGGTCGCACCATGCGCATCGGCGAACTGGCGAAGCGGGCCGGGACCAGCACACGGGCCCTCAGGTACTACGAGTCCCGCGGGCTGCTGGCCGCCCGGCGGACCGGCAACGGCTACCGGGACTACGACGAGGACGACCTGCGGCTGCTGCGGCAGATCCGCACCCTCCAGGACTTCGGCTTCGACCTGGAGGAGACCCGCCCCTTCGTCGACTGCCTGCGCGCCGGCCACCCGGCCGGAGACGCCTGCCCGGCGTCCCTGGCCGTCTACCGCCGCAAGCTCGCCGAGCTCGACGGCCTCATCGGCCAGCTCACCGGCGTACGGGGACAGGTCGCCCGGCAGCTGGCCGCCGCCGTGGAGCTCGCCGCCCCGGCCGGCGGGGAGCCGCCCGCGCCGCGCTGCGAGATGACCGGCTGATCCGCACCACCCACCACCACCGAGAGGGGAACCACATGAGCCGCGCCCGAGGCGTGCCCGAAGTGACCGACGCCGACTTCGCCGCCGAGGTGCTGGAGGAGAGGGAGCTGCCGGTCCTGGTGGAGTTCACCGCCGACTGGTGCGGGCCCTGCCGCCAGCTCGCCCCCGTCCTGTCCGCCATCGCCGCCGAGCAGGCCGGCCGGCTCAAGGTCGTCCAGATCGACGTCGACCGCAACCCGGCCACCGCCGCCCGCTACGCCGTCCTGGCCGCCCCGACGCTCCTCGTCTTCCGGGGCGGCGAACCCGTCCGTCAGATGGTCGGGGCCCGCCCCAAGCGCAAGCTGCTCCAGGAGCTCGAAGAGCACCTGGAGCAGCGGCCGGCCGTTACGGCCTGAGCCAGAGCGTCGCCATCGGCGGCAGCGTCAGCCGCAGGCTCGCCGGGCGCCCCTGGGCCGCCACCGGCTCGGGGCGCAGCGGCCGGGTGTGGTGGACGCCGCTGCCGCCGTACGCCTCCAGGTCCGTGTTGAGGACCTCGTGCCACTGCGGCACCGCCTCCGGCACCCCGAGGCGGTAGTCGTGCCGCACCACGGGGGAGAAGTTCGACACGCACAGCAGCGGCGAGCCGTCCGCCGCGAACCGCAGGAAGGCGAAGACGTTGTCCTCGGCGGCGTCCGCCTCCACCCACGCGAAGCCCTCCGGCACGGAGTCGCGCTCCCACAGGGCCGGTGCGGCCCGGTACGCGTGGTTCAGATCGCGCACGAGGTCCCGTACGCCCCCGTGGTCACCGGCCGCCGGGTAGCCGGAGTCCAGCACCCACCAGTCCGGCCCCTGCGCCTCCGACCACTCCGAGCCCTGCGCGAACTCCTGCCCCATGAACAGCAGTTGCTTACCCGGGTGGGCCCACATGAAGCCGAGGTACGCGCGGTGCGTGGCCCGCTGCTGCCACCAGTCGCCCGGCAGCTTCGAGACCAGCGCCTGCTTGCCGTGCACCACCTCGTCGTGCGAGATCGGCAGCACGTAGTTCTCGCTGAAGGCGTACACCATCCCGAAGGTCATGTCGTGGTGGTGGTACTTGCGGTGCACCGGGTCCTTCGACACGTACCGCAGGGTGTCGTGCATCCAGCCCATGTTCCACTTCAGGCCGAAACCGAGCCCGCCCGCGTCCGTCGGCCGGGTCACCCCGTCCCAGGCGGTCGACTCCTCGGCGATCGTCACCACCCCCGGGCAGCGCCGGTAGACGGTCGCGTTCATCTCCTGGAGCAGCGCCACCGCGTCGAGGTTCTCCCGGCCGCCGTTTACGTTCGGCGACCAGTCGCCGTACTCGCGCGAGTAGTCCAGGTAGAGCATCGAGGCGACCGCGTCCACGCGCAGGCCGTCCACGTGGAACTCCTGGCACCAGTACACGGCGTTCGCGACGAGGAAGTTGCGGACCTCCTTGCGCCCATAGTCGAACTCCAGCGTCCCCCAGTCCGGGTGCGCGGCCCGGCGCGGGTCCTGGTGCTCGTACAGCGGCCGGCCGTCGAACTCGGCGAGCGCCCAGTCGTCGCGCGGGAAGTGCGCCGGCACCCAGTCGACGATCACCCCGATCCCGGCCCGGTGCAGCGCGTCCACCAGGAGGCGGAAGTCGTCCGGGGAGCCCATCCGCGAGGTCGGCGCGTAGTAGCCGGTGACCTGGTAGCCCCACGACCCCCCGAAGGGGTGCTCGGCGACCGGCATCAGCTCCACGTGCGTGAAGCCCAGCTCCTGGACGTAGGCCGGCAGCTGCTCCGCCAGCTCCCGATACGAGAGCCCGGGGCGCCACGACGCCAGGTGCACCTCGTACACCGACATCGGCGCCTCGTGCGGCGCCCGCTCCCCGCGCCGCGCCATCCACTCGGCGTCCTGCCACACGTGCCGCGAGGACGTGACCACCGAGGCGGTCGCCGGCGGGACCTCCGCGGCCCGCGCCATCGGGTCGGCCCGCATCGTGCGGCTGCCGTCGGGGCGCGTGATGTCGTACTTGTACAGGGCCCCCTCGGCGATCCCGGGCAGGAACAGCTCCCACACCCCGCTCCCGCCCAGCGAGCGCATCGGGTAGGCGCCCGAGTCCCAGTACGAGAAGTCCCCGGCCACCCGCACGCCCTGGGCGTTGGGCGCCCACACCGTGAACCGGGTGCCCGCCACCCCCTGGTGTTCCATCGGCTGCGAGCCGAGCGCGGTCCACAGCTCCTCGTGCCGGCCCTCGCCGATCAGGTACAGGTCCAGCTCCCCGAGCGCGGGCAGGAACCGGTAGGGGTCGTGGGCCTCGGTCTCCTCGCCGTCGTAGCCGACGAGGAGCCGGTAGTCCGGCACCGCGGTCAGCGGCAGCAGGCCGGAGAACAGCCCGTCCCCGTCGTCGAGGAGCTCGGCTCGCAGCTCCTGCGCGACGACCGTGACGGCCTTCGCGTACGGGCGCAGCACCCGGAAGGTCACCCCGTCGGGCCCCGGATGGGCGCCGAGCACCCCGTGCGGATCGTGGTGGCGGCCCTCCAGCAGCCGGGCCCGGTCCTCCGCGCCCAGCGCGGGGGCGGGCCGGACGGCGGGCGGGGCCGCGCCCCGGCGGGCCCGGGGGGTGCGGGCGGGCTTCGACGGGGCCGGTGCGGCGGGCTCGGCCGCGGCGGGCTGGGGTGCGGCCTGGTCGCGGACGGTCGGTGACGGCTGTCGTGCGGCGCTCACGCGAGCGGCCTCCTCGGGGGCTTCGGATGGGGGGCGGCGCCGGGGTTGGCCGGCGGGGGCATGCGGTGGGCGGGCCGCTGGGGTTCCGACAGCCGGCGGATCGCCGCCATCGGGACGTGCAGCCAGTCCGGGCGGTGCCGGAACTCGTAACGGGCCTCGTACACCGCCTTGTCGGTCTCGTAGGCGCGCAGCAAAACCGGTTCCTCGCGCGGATCGCGACCGGTGGTACGGGCGTAGCCCTCGCAGAACGCGGCCCGGCAGGCGTCCGCCCACGCGGGGGCGAACGGCCGGTGCGAGCGGGCGGCGTAGTCGAAGGAACGCAGTATCCCGGCGATGTCGCGCACCGCCGGTTCGGGGCGGCGCCGGTCGGCCAGCGGCCGCGCGGGCTCGCCCTCGAAGTCGATCAGCGCCCAGCTGCCCTCGGCGGTGCGCAGGGTCTGCCCCAGGTGCAGGTCGCCGTGGATGCGCTGGGCGTGGACCCCCGAGCCGCGGGAGGCGGCCAGGGCGTCGAAGGCGCCGCGCAGCCCGGCCTCGTACGGCTGGAGCGCGGGCACCTCGCGGACGGTGGCGGCCAGCCGCGCGGTCATCCCGGCGGCGAGCCGGGCCGTCTGCTCGGGGCCCAGCATCACGGTGGGCAGGGCGGAGGCCAGCGCGCTGTGCACCTCGGCGGTGGCCCGGCCCAGCGCGTGCGCCTCGGCGGTGAAGTCGGCGCCGGCGCCGAGCCGGCGCAGGGCCAGCTGCCAGCCGTCGTGGGAACCGCGCAGGTAGGGCTGGAGCACGCCCAGGGTCAACGGTTCTCCACCCCCGGGCAGCGCCGCCTCGTACCAGGCGACGGGCGCGGGCACCCGCGCGCAGCCGGCGGAGGCCAGCGCTCTGGGCAGTTCCAGGTCGGGGTTGACGCCGGGACCGACGCGGCGGAACACCTTCAGGATGTACGCGTCCCCGTAGATCAGCGAGGAGTTGGTCTGTTCCCCGGACAGCGGGCGGGGGGCCAGTCCGGCCGGGACGGGGGCGTGCGCGTCCCGGTCGAAGCGCAGCGGCCCCAGGGTGCCGGGGGAGCGCAGGCGTTCCAGCAGCATCGAGGCGAGCCTGGGGTCGCCCAGTGCCTCGTACACCGCCCGGCCCGCGTGCGGTCCGCTCTGCGGGTGCCCGATCAGGGCGGGCGCGAGGGCGGGCGGCAGCGGTGAGGGCCTGATGCCCAGCAGGAGTTGGTAGCAGTCGCCGTCCACGTCGAGGAGCAGGTGGAGCAGGCCGGGAGCGGATCCCGGTGGCAGCAGCTCGGCCGAGGAGACGGCCCTGATCCTGTTGATGGCACGGCCCTTGCCCGCGAACCAGCGCTGGGCGGGCAGCCAGGCCCGCAGCATCGGTTCCAGCGGGCCGATCCCGGCGGCCCGGTCGGCCGTCAGCCGGCTCCGGGCGGATGCAGCCTCCGACATGGCGTCGCGTCCTTTCCCCGGGCCGTCACAGAATGCGCAGAGTGTCCCGGATGTGCGGCAGTTGCTTCTCCGGTATGTGCGAGTGTCGGGTCAGGATGATCCGTACAGGGGCGGGCGGTTGACCCAAACGAGTGCCCGCCCCGTACCTCGGCCCCGTCAGTCGGCGCGTGGGTCGTTGCGCAGACGGAACCAGTAGAAGCCGTGTCCCGCCAGGGTCAGCAGGTACGGCCACTCGCCGATCGGCGGGAAACGCACGTCCCCCGTGAGTTCCAGGGGCACCCGCCCGTTGAACGACCGCAGGTCCAGCTCGGTGGGCTGCGCGAAGCGGGAGAAGTTGTGCACGCACAGCACCAGGTCGTCCCCGAACTCGCGGAGGAACGCGAGGACCGCCGGGTTGGACGAGGGCAGTTCGGTGTACGAACCGAGTCCGAAGGCGGGGTTCGCCTTGCGGATCTCGATCAGTCTGCGGGTCCAGTGCAACAGCGAGGAGGGCGACGCCATGGCCGCTTCGACGTTGGTGACCTGGTACCCGTGGACCGGATCCATGATGACCGGCAGGTTCAGCCTGCCCGGATCGCAGGAGGAGAAACCGGCGTTGCGGTCCGGGGTCCACTGCATCGGGGTGCGCACGCCGTCGCGGTCGCCGAGCCAGATGTTGTCGCCCATGCCGATCTCGTCGCCGTAGTAGAGCACCGGCGAGCCGGGCAGCGACAGCAGCAGGGCGGTGAAGAGCTCCATCTGGTTGCGGTCGTTGTCCAGGAGGGGGGCGAGCCGGCGCCGGATGCCGATGTTGGCCCGCATGCGCGGGTCCTTGGCGTACTCGGCGTACATGTAGTCGCGCTCTTCGTCGGTGACCATCTCCAGGGTCAGCTCGTCGTGGTTGCGCAGGAAGATGCCCCACTGGCAGCGCTCCGGGATCGCCGGGGTCTTGGCCAGGATCTCGGAGACGGGGTAGCGGCTCTCTCTTCGCACGGCCATGAAGATGCGCGGCATGACGGGGAAGTGGAACGCCATGTGGCATTCGTCCCCGCCCTTCGCGAAGTCCCCGAAGTAGTCGACGACGTCCTCGGGCCACTGGTTGGCCTCGGCGAGCAGCACGGTGTCCGGGTAGTGCGCGTCGATCTCGGCGCGGACCCGCTTGAGGAGCTGGTGGGTCCGCGGCAGGTTCTCGCAGTTGGTGCCCTCCTCGGCGTACAGGTAGGGCACGGCGTCGAGGCGGAAGCCGTCGATGCCGAGGTCCAGCCAGAAGCGCAGGGCGGAGATGATCTCCTCGACCACGGCCGGGTTCTCGTAGTTCAGGTCCGGCTGGTGCGAGAAGAAGCGGTGCCAGTAGTACTGCTTGCGTACGGGGTCGTACGTCCAGTTCGAGGTCTCGGTGTCGACGAAGATGATGCGGGCGTCCTGGTACTGCTTGTCGTTGTCGGCCCACATGTAGTAGTCGCCGTACGGGCCGTCCGGGTCCTTGCGCGACTGCTGGAACCACTCGTGCTGATCGCTGGTGTGGTTCATCACGAAGTCGATGATCACCCGCATGCCGCGGGTGTGCGCGGCGTCCACGAACTCCACGAAGTCCGCGAGGTCCCCGAACTCGGGCAGGACGGAGGTGTAGTCGGAGACGTCGTAGCCCCCGTCGCGCAGGGGCGAGGCGAAGAACGGCGGCAGCCACAGGCAGTCGACGCCGAGCCACTGGAGGTAGTCCAGCTTGGCGGTGAGCCCCTGGAGGTCCCCCACGCCGTCGCCGTTGCTGTCGTGGAAGGAGCGGACGAGGACCTCGTAGAAGACGGCCCGCTTGAACCAGTCGGGATCGCGGTCCTTGGCGGGGGTGTCCTCGAAGGTGTCGTGGACGGGATCGTTGATCATCATGTGGTGGGTGACCCTCCGGTGGGCGGGGACGGTCGCAGAGCGGCCAGTACGTGCGCGGGCGCACGGCCCGGCTCTAGACGCACGTAGTTCGCCCTGCCCCAGTGGTAGGTCTCGCCGGTGAGCTCGTCGCGCACCGCGAGGGACCCGTGCCAGTCGAGGCCGAGTACCGGCATGTCCAACGAGACCGTCGCCTCCTGGGTGTGGTGCGGATCGAGGTTGACGACCACCAGTACGGAATTGGCTCCGGCGTGCTTCGAATAGGCGATCACCTGTTCGTTGTCGGTCGAGTGGAAGTGGATGTCGCGCAGCTGCTGGAGGGCGGGGTTGCGCCGGCGCAGCCGGTTCAGGGTGGTGATCAGCGGGGCGATCGTGCGGCCCTCGCGCTCGGCGGCGGCCCAGTCGCGCGGCCGGAACTCGTACTTCTCCGAGTTCATGTACTCCTCGCTGCCCTCGCGCACCGGCTCGTTCTCGCAGAGCTCGTAGCCGGCGTAGACCCCCCAGGTGGGGGAGAGGGTGGCGGCGAGGACCGCCCGGACCTCGAAGGCGGCGCGGCCGCCCCGCTGGAGGTACGCGTGCAGGATGTCGGGCGTGTTCACGAAGAAGTTCGGCCGCATCACGGAGGCCGAACGGGTCCCGGCCAGCTCGGTCAGGTACTCGGTCAGCTCGGCCTTGGTGTTGCGCCAGGTGAAGTACGTGTACGACTGCTGGAAGCCGACGGCGGCGAGCGCGCGCATCATGGCGGGCCGGGTGAAGGCCTCCGCCAGGAAGATCACGTCCGGGTCGGACTTGTTGATGTCCGCGATCACCTTCTGCCAGAAGACGACGGGCTTGGTGTGCGGGTTGTCGACGCGGAAGATCCGTACGCCGTGGTCCATCCAGTGCCGCAGGATCCGGACCGTCTCCGTGACGATGCCGGCCATGTCGGTGTCGAAGTGGACCGGGTAGATGTCCTGGTACTTCTTCGGCGGGTTCTCGGCGTAGGCGATCGTCCCGTCCGCGCGGTGGCGGAACCACTCCGGGTGCTTCTCCACCCACGGGTGGTCCGGGGAGCACTGGAGGGCGAAGTCGAGCGCGATCTCCAGGTCCAGCTCGCGGGCGCGCGCCACGAAGGCGTCGAAGTCCTCGATGGTGCCGAGCTCGGGGTGGACGGCGTCGTGGCCGCCCTCCGTGGAGCCGATGGCCCACGGCACGCCCGGGTCCCAACTTCCGGCCGAAAGCGTGTTGTTGGGGCCCTTGCGGTAGGTGGAGCCGATGGGGTGGATCGGCGGCAGGTACACCACGTCGAACCCCATGGCGGCGATGGCCGGCAGCCGCTCGGCGGCCGTGCGGAAGGTCCCGCTGACGGGAGGGGCGCCCGGTTCGAGCACCGCGCCCTCCGAGCGCGGGAACATCTCGTACCAGGAGCCGAAGAGGGCCCGCTTGCGCTCGACGAGCAGCGGCAGCGGCTTGGCCGCCGTGACCAGCTCCCGGTACGGGCGCTTGGCCAGCGCCGCGTCCACCGCGGGGTCGAGCGCGGCCGCGTACCGCTCCTGGACCGGCCGGTCCTCGTCGCGCATCGCCTCGGCGGCCGCCAGCACGGCCTCGCGGCCGTCGCGCTTGGGAATCTTGGCCGCGGCCCGGGTGTAGAGCTCCGCGCCCTCCAACAGGGTCAGGCCGGTGTCGAGGTCCGCCGGGATCTTGATCGCGGCATGGGCGCGCCAGGTGGCGACCGGGTCGCTCCACGCCTCGACGGTGTACGTCCACCTCCCCTCGACCTCGGCGGAGACCCGGGCCCCCCACCGGTCGGTGCCGGGGGCGAGCTCGCGCAGCGGGACGGGCGGGCGCAGCCGCCCGCTGGGGTCGCGCAGTACGACGTGCGCGGCGACGGCGTCGTGGCCCTCGCGGAACACGGTTGCGGAAATTTCGAAGACCTCGTCCACGACCGCCTTGGCGGGTCTGGCGCCGCAGTCGACGGCGGGGCGGACGTCCAGCACGGGAATGCGACCGATCATGATGGGATCACCTGGGGGCAGTTCGCAGGGCTCGGTGACAACAGGCCGGCTACGAGGGCAGCCGGTAGTGCACGCTCTGTTCGCTCTGTTTCTAGCCGCTCGGAAGACGGCTGGAGTGCGGGCATGGCCGCTCCTGTCCGCGTTCACTCGGGTGGCGGGGAAAGGTTGGGTGAGGGTGCGCCGTGCGTGTACCGCGCGTACCCGCAGAGCCCTGCCCCACTCACACCCCGCCCAATCCGTGCTGTCGGTTAACTACTCGTACGTAGTGGCACGCGGATCTCCGAGCCCCGGATCGACATCCGCCGAGGCTCCGTCAAGTCGGGCGGGACCGGCCGGGTTCCGGTGCGGGGGCATCGCACCCCCTCGGTCACCCGGCCGGGGCGGGATGGTCCGGGGGAGGGGCCGGCGCTAGCCTTCCGGGGGCGATGCGCGGCCGCACAGCGTGGTGTGGCCGCCCCGGTCCGTCCTCCCCTGCGAAGGTGGAACACGTGAAGGCTATCCGTCGATTCACCGTGCGCCCCGTCCTCCCCGAACCCCTGATGCCGCTCGCCGAACTGGCGCGCAATCTGCGCTGGTCTTGGCATACGGAAACCCGCGAACTCTTCGAATCCGTCGACCCCGAGGGCTGGCAGGCCGCCGGGGGCGATCCCGTCCGGCTGCTCGGTGCCGTGCCCGCCGCCCGCCTGGAGGAGCTCGCCGCGGACCGGCGGTTCCTGCGGCGCCTCGCCGTGGCCGTCGCCGACCTCGACGACTACGTCCACGGCGGCCGCTGGTACCAGAGCCACGAGAACACCGCCGAGCTGCCCGCCGCCATCGCCTACTTCTCCCCCGAGTTCGGGATCACCGCCGCGCTGCCCCAGTACTCGGGCGGCCTCGGGATCCTGGCCGGCGACCACCTCAAGGCCGCCAGCGACCTCGGCGTCCCCATCGTCGGCGTCGGTCTGCTCTACCGGCACGGCTACTTCCGCCAGTCGCTCTCCCGCGACGGCTGGCAGCAGGAGCACTACCCCGTACTCGACCCCCACGAGCTGCCCCTCGCCCTGCTGCGCCGCGAGGACGGCGCCCCCGCCCGGGTGTCGCTCACCCTGCCCGGCGGGCGCTCGTTGCACGCGCACATCTGGCAGGCCCACGTCGGACGGGTCCCGCTGCTGCTCCTGGACTCCGACGTCGAGGACAACGACGCCGGCGCCCGCGAGGTGACCGACCGCCTCTACGGCGGCGGCAGCGACCACCGTCTCCTCCAGGAGATGCTGCTCGGCATCGGCGGCGTCCGCGCCGTCCGCGCCTACTGCGCGATCACCGGTCACCCCGACCCCGAGGTGTTCCACACGAACGAGGGACACGCCGGGTTCCTCGGCCTCGAACGCATAAGGGAACTCGAAGGGGAGCAGGGCCTCGGCTTCGACGCCGCCGTCGAGGCGGTCCGCGCCGGCACCGTCTTCACCACCCACACCCCCGTCCCCGCCGGCATCGACCGCTTCGAGCGCTCCCTGGTCGCCCGGCACTTCGGGGAGGGCGGCGAACTGCCCACCGTCCCCGTCGACCGGATCCTGGAGCTCGGCGCCGAGACCTACCCCGGCGGCGATTCCGGCGTGTTCAACATGGCCGTCATGGGCCTGCGCCTCGCCCAGCGCGCCAACGGGGTCTCCACCCTCCACGGAGCCGTCAGCCGGGGCATGTTCGCCGGGCTGTGGCCGGGCTTCGACGCCGCCGACGTGCCCATCGTCTCCGTCACCAACGGGGTGCACGCCCCGACCTGGGTGGCCCCCGAGGTGATGCGGCTCGGCGCCCGGCAGATCGGGCCCGGGCGCACCGAGGACGCCCTCTCCGTCGGCGGCTCGCCCCGCTGGGACGCGGTCGCGCAGATCGCGGACCAGGAGGTGTGGGAGGTACGCCGGGCCCTGCGCGAGCAGCTCGTCCAGGAGGTACGGGACCGGTTGCGCGCCTCCTGGAAGCAGCGCGGGGCCGCCGACGCCGAACTGGGCTGGGTGGACTCCGTCCTCGACCCGGACGTGCTGACCATCGGCTTCGCCCGGCGCGTGCCCTCGTACAAGCGGCTCACGCTGATGCTGCGCGACCCCGAGCGGCTGCGCCGGCTGCTGCTGGACCCCGACCGGCCCGTGCAGATCGTCGTCGCCGGGAAGGCCCACCCGGCCGACGACGGCGGCAAGCGGCTCGTCCAGGAGCTGGTCCGCTTCTCCGACGACCCCCGGGTGCGCCACCGCATCGTCTTCCTGCCCGACTACGGCATGGCGATGGCGCAGAAGCTCTACCCCGGCTGTGACGTCTGGCTGAACAACCCGCTGCGCCCGCTGGAGGCCTGCGGCACCAGCGGGATGAAGGCCGCCCTCAACGGCTGCCTCAACCTGTCCGTCCTGGACGGCTGGTGGGACGAGTGGTTCGAGCCCGACTTCGGCTGGGCCATCCCCACCGCCGACGGCCTCGGCACGGACGAGGACCGGCGCGACGACCTGGAGGCGAACGCCCTCTACGAGCTGATCGAGGGCCGGGTCGCGCCCCGCTTCTACGACCGGGCCGGCCGGGCCGGGCTGCCCGTGCGCTGGATCGAGATGGTCCGCCGCACCCTGGTGTCCCTGGGCCCGAAGGTGCTCGCGGGCCGGATGGTACGGGAGTACGTGGAGCGGCTCTACGCCCCCGCCGCGCTCTCCCACCGCGCCCTGGACCCCACCGCCGCCCGGGACCTCGCCTGGTGGAAGGGGCGCGTCCGGGAGGCCTGGCCCCGGGTGGCCGTCGAACACGTCGAGGCGGCCGCCGAGGCGCCCGTCGGCGGCACCGCCGAACTCGGCGCCACCCTCACCCTGCGGGTCCGGGTGGCACTGGACTCGCTCGCCCCCGAGGACGTCGAGGTCCAGGCCGTCGCGGGCCGGGTCGACGCCCAGGACGTGATCCGCGACGGGCGGAGCTTCCCGCTCAAGCCCGCCGCCGGTCCCGACCTGGAGGGCCGCTGGGTCTACGAGGGCCCGCTCGCGCTGGACCGGACGGGCCCCTTCGGGTACACCGTGCGGGTCCTGCCGGCGCACCCGCTGTTGGCGACCCCGGCCGAACTGGGCCTGCTCGCCGCGCCCGCGGACGCCGAACCGCCGGCCGGCGGCGTACTGCTGCGCTGACCGGCGCCGCTCAGGGGACGGGCGGCGGGTCCACCAGCCGCCCGTCCTCCACCAGCATCCCGGCGCGCTTGACGTTGCGCAGCGTCGGCACCGCCTCCACCTGGCGGATCCCGGGCAGCGCGCCGACCCGCTCGGTCAGGAACGTGTACAGCGCGTCGGTGTCCCGGCAGATCACCACCGCGAGCAGGTTCGCCGTGCCGGTCACCGCCGCCGCGAACGGCACCTCCGGGTACCCGCCCAGCGCCGCCCCCACCTCGGCCAGCAGCGCGGGCTTCACCGTCAGCATCAGGACGGTCTCGGCCTGGAAGCCCAGCGTGCGCGGCACGATCTCCACGTCGAAGTAGACCGCCCCCTCCGCGCGCAGCCGCTCCAGGCGGCGCCGGGCCGTGGACTCCGACAGCCCGGTACCCCGGGCGAGCTCGGGATAGCCCGCCCGGCCGTCGCGCCGCAGCAGGGCCAGCAGCGCGAGCTCGGCCGCGTCCATCGTGTACGGTTCGCCACCGCCCGTCGGCGCGGGCAGCTCCAGCGCGGCCACCTGGTCCGGGCGCAGCACGTCGAGGCCGAACCAGCGCTCCGGCCCGCCCGTGTACATGCGCAGGATGGTGTGCGCGCTGACCCCGGTCACCCGGCGGGTGCGCGGCAGCTTGTCCAGCAGCAGCCCGTCGCGGTCCTCCCGGGTGCGGGCGCGGGTGGTGCAGTGGATGTCGGTGCCGCCGGAGCCCAGGTTGACCCAGGCGATGTCCGGGCGGCGGGCCAGCGCCTCGGCGACCGCGAGCGAGGCGTCCGGCGCGCACTGCACCCGCAGCCAGGACTCGAACAGCCCGACCCGCCGGCCGAGCGGCAGCCCGACCACCCGCAGCAGTCCGCCGGTGCGCATCCTGCGGTAGCGGCGTACGACGGTCTGGTCCGAGACCTCCAGCACCTGGGCGAGCCGGCTGAAGGAGGCCCGGCCGTCGATCATCAGGGCCTGGATGAGCGCCAGGTCGAAGGTGTCGAGTTCCGCGTCTTTCATGGTTTCCATCATGACAGGGCCAGATGTGGGGGAAATCCGTCACCGGAGCGGTGCTGGATGGGGGACGGGCCGGTGCGGCTGTCACCTTGGGTACATCCCCCACCGGTTCCCGAGGAGAATTTCCCATGCGTAAATGGCTACCCCTGACGGCGGTCTGCCTCGGGGCCTTCATGCTCCTGGTCGACGTCACGATCGTGACGGTCGCCCTCCCCGACATGGCCGAGGACATGCACACCGGCTTCGCCGGCCTCCAGTGGGTGATGGACGTCTACGCCCTCGCCCTGGCCGCCCTGCTGCTCGGCGCCGGCTCGCTCGCCGACCGGATCGGGCGCCGCCGCGTCTACCTCGGCGGCCTCGGCGTCTTCGCCGCCGCCTCGCTGGCCTGCGGCCTGGCCACCGGCCCCGGCGTGCTGATCGCCTTCCGCGCCGTGCAGGGCCTCGGCGGCGCGGCGATGTTCGCCACCACCATGGCCCTGCTCAGCTCCGCCTACCAGGGCCGCGACCGCGGCGTCGCCTTCGGCGTCTGGGGCGCGGTCAACGGCGCCGCCGCCGCGGCCGGACCGATCATCGGCGGACTGCTGACCGAGCACTTCGGCTGGCGCTGGATCTTCTTCATCAACCTCCCCGTCTGCGCCCTGGCCGTCTGGGTGACCCTGAAGGCCGTGGCGGAGTCGCGCAATCCGCACGCCACCGGGCTGGACCTGCCCGGCATGGCCACCTTCACGGCGGGCGCCGGGGTGCTGACGTACGCCCTGATCCGGGTCGGCGAGAACGGCTGGACCTCCGCCGCCACCCTCGGCCTGCTGGCGCTGGCCGCGGTCGCCTTCGCCGCCTTCGTCCTCGTGGAGCTGCGCAGCTCCCGGCCGATGCTGGACCTCTCGCTGTTCCGCAGCCCGAACTTCGTCGCCGTCATGGCGGGCGGCCTGCTGCTGTCCGGGGCGGCCTTCTCGTACCTGATGTACGTCTCCCTGTGGCTGCAGTCCGCCGAGGGCATGGGGCCGGTCCGGGCGGGCCTGGTGCTGGTGCCGATGAGCCTGGCCGCCTTCGCGGTCTCGGCGGTGGCCGGCCGGCTGCTGCACGGGGCGCCCGCCCGGCTGAGCATCGGCGGCGGGCTGCTGCTGATCGGCGCCGGGGCGCTGCTCCAGGCCTGGATGCTGGACGCCGGGGACGGCTGGGGTGCGCTCGTGCCGGGGCTGGCGCTGACCGGTATCGGCGTGGGCATGGCCACCCCGCCGCTGGCGGCGACCGCGATGGCGGCCGTGGCCCCGGCGCGGGCCGGCATGGCGGGCGGCGCGCTGAACACCGCCCGGCAGCTGGGCAACGCCCTCGGCATCGCGGTGCTGGGCGTGGTGTTCCACGCCGGGCTCGTTTCCGGGCTCGGCGGGCAGCCGCGCGAGAGCGCCGACGTCCTGGCCTCCGGCGGGGCGGGGCGGCTGCTCGCGGCGGCCCCGGCGGCGCGGGAGTGGGTGGAGGCCGCCTTCGCGAGCGGGCTGCGGGAGACCTTCCTGACCTCGGGCGTGATGGGCCTGGCCGGTGCGCTGCTGGTGGTCCTGCTGATCCGCCGCCCGGCGGCGGCGGCCCCGGTGCCGGAGCAGGCCTCCGCGCCGGCGGTGGCGGCCGCCTCCGAACGGGCCTCCGCCTGAGGGACCACGTAAGAAGAAGGCTGTACGGGGGCGTGCGCGGGGGGCGTGCGGGGCGTGCGCGGTGGGGGCCGTATGGCGGCGTTCGGCGGCGGTTCGCTCCGGGCGGGTGAACCTTCGAACGCACTGCGCATGCCGAATCGTTTCCGCAGTCGGATCCGCTCCTACGCTGCCCGCGGATGCCCACCGGACCGGGCACCCAGGTACTCACGGAATCCGATCACCCGAGAAACGGACCCCCCATGCGTCTTCGTACGACCGCCGCCGCGGTCCTCGCCTCCCTCGCGCTCGTCCTGCCCGCCGCCGGACAGTCCCTGGCCGCCGCCAACCCGCACCACGACGGCCTCGGCGTCCTCTACTACCGCTTCACCGACGGGGACGGCGACGACCACACCGGGCAGATCCACCCCGGCGACAACGACACCTGCTACGAGCTCACCCACGCCCAGCGCCACCCCGCCTACGCGGTGAAGAACGAGACCGAGTCGGTGGCGCTGATCTTCCGCGACGGCCACTGCGGCGGAGAGGCCCAGGAGGTGCTGCGTCCCGGTGAGCGGGCGCACAACCTGAACGCCCGCTCGGTCCTGTTCAAGCCGGTCGACGACCACCACGGCCGCGACGACGAGGACGACAACGGCAACTGGGACGAGCGCAACGACGGGGACCGCAGCGCCGCCCCGCGCACCATGGAGGACCGCGCGGGCGAGCTCTTCCACCGGGTCATGGGCTCCATGGGCTGATCCGCGCCCGGCACGACGACGGGGCCGCCCGGGGAGGTCTTCTCCCGGGCGGCCCCTGGTCTGTGCGGTCAGCTCTGGTTCACCACTGCCCCGGTGGGGGTCAGAAGGTGAGCTTCCAGCTGTCGATCTTGCCCGTGTCGGCGGAGGCGAGGTCCGCGACGCGCAGCTTCCAGACACCGTTCGCGACCTCGGCGGAGGCGTTCACGGTGAAGCTCTGGAGGATGTTGTCCGCGCTGCCGCCGGTGCGGTTGCGCAGGTTGTAGACGGTGCCGTCGGGGGCGACGAGGTCGACCTTCAGGTCACCGACGTAGGTGTGCTTGATGTCGACGTCCACCTTGAGGGTGCTCGGCGCGTTGCCGGAGCGGGTCACGGTGATCGGCGACTCGACCGTCGCGTTGTCGTTGATCGCGTAGTCGTTGGTGTTCTCGAAGACGTTCTGCTGGCCGGTGCCGACCGTCCAGGTGAAGGACGCCGTACCGGTCTTGCCGGCCGAGTCGGTCACCGTGACGGTCACGTTGGACGTGCCCGCGGTGGTGGCCGTGCCCGAGATCAGGCCGGTGGAGGAGTTGATCGACAGGCCGGCCGGCAGGCCGGTCGCCGCGTAGGTCAGCGCACCCGGGTTGGTGCTGGTCGCCTGGACCTGGAGGCTGACGGCGGTGTTGATCTGGGTGTTCTGGTTGGCGATCGGGTTCACCGAGACGCCGGAGACGATGCGCGAGCCGACCGCGATCCCGGCCCAGGCGTTGGCCACGTTGTTGTACGTGGTCGAGCCCTGGCCGTACAGGTCGGCGGCGGCCTGGAGGGTCGCCGTACGGGCGGCCGCGTAGTTGGTGTTGGACTTGAAGTAGCCCACCGTCAGCGCGCGGAACCAGATCTTCGCGGCGGCGTCGCGGCCGATCGCGGTGACCGGGAGGTTGTCGGCGGTCGGCGAGTCGTAGCTGACGCCGTTGATGACCTTGGCGCCGGAGCCCTCGGACATCAGGTAGTAGACGTGGTTGGCCGGGCCCGACGAGTAGTGCACGTCGATGCCGCCGAGGCCGGAGTACCACGAGTCCTTGGAGGAGCCGTCCTTGCTCGGCTTGTCCATGTAGCGCAGCGGCGAGCCGTTGCCGTTGATGTCGATCTTCTCGCCGACGAGGTAGTCGCCCGGGTCGTTCGGGTTGTTCGCGTAGAACTCGACGTTCGCGGACATGATGTCCGAGGTGGCCTCGTTCAGACCGCCGGGCTCACCGCTGTAGGTCATGTTGCCGGTGACCGAGGTCAGACCGTGGGTCATCTCGTGCGCGGCGACGTCGATCGAGGTGAGCGGCTTGCTGTTGCCCTGGCCGTCGCCGTAGGTCATGCAGAAGCAGGAGTCGTCCCAGAACGCGTTGACGTACGCGTTGCCGTAGTGGACCCGGCTGTACGGGGCCACGCCGTCGTTGCGCAGGCCGTTGCGGCCGTGCACGTTCTTGTAGTAGTCCCAGGTCAGCTGCGCGCCGTAGTGGGCGTCCGCACCCGCGGTCTCCTTGTTGGAGGCCGCGCCGTTGCCCCAGACGTCCGTGGTGTTGCTGAACAGGGTGCCGGTGCCGGAGCTGCCGCCGTTGAGGTTGTAGGTCTTGTGCCCGCCGCGCCCGGCGTCGGTCAGCGTGTAGCTGCTGCCCGACTGCGAGGTGCCGAGGGTGACCTGGCCGCTGTACTGGGTGTTGCCGGTGCCGGTCTCGATGGCCTGCCACTGGGTGATCTTCGCGCCGGTCTTGGCGTTGGTGATCACGTGCAGCTGGCTCGGGGTGCCGTCGTCCTGGAGGCCGCCGACGACGGTCTCGAAGGCGAGGACCGGGACGCCGTCCGCGGCCCAGATCACCTTGCGGGCGCCCTTGTCGGCCTTGGCCTGCTTGGAGCCCTCCGCGTTGGCGGCCGAGACGGCCTGGCCCTCGGCGGCGGACGGGGTGACCGTGGCGTCGGTGTCCGAGACCTTGATCTCGTGGTTGGTCGCCTTGGTCACGCTCTTGGTGACACCACCCTTGGCGTGGACCGTGAGGTCTCCGCCGAGGACGGGCAGGCCGTCGTAGGTCCGCTCGTACGTGGTGTGCGTCGTGCCGTCCGCGTCCTTGACGACGTCGCGGACGGACAGCCGCTCGCCGCTGCCGAGGCCGAGGGCCTTGGCCGCCTGCGCGGTGGTCGAGTTGGCCTCGGCGAGGAGCGTCGCACGCTCCGAAGCGCTGAGTTGGAGGGCGGCCGCGCCCGGGTTGGGCTGGGCTGCCGTGCGGGCCTGCGACGCGGTGGCGTCGGCGGTGGCGGTTCCGGCCTGTATGCCTACGGCGAGCAGGGCTGCCGCGGCTACGAGTGCTCCGGCCGCAGTGGCACGCCTCTGGGGGGTCGAACTCAACGCAGACTCCTTCTGCAAGGGGGGTTCCGGATGGCTGGGTGGGCCTCCGGGCAGATCAGGGCTGTGCGATGAACGGTCGAAGAGTGCCAGCTGCGCGTCGGGATGTCAGGGGCGCGTCAAAAGGTTGGCTGGAAACAGTCCGTTGTCCGAAGAGACGTATCCGGTATCCGAACCATTCACCTTCGTGTGCGAAGGCGGAGTCCGGGGATCGGAACGGCTGACACCGGTTGCTAACGCTTGGGCAACGAGAGGTTCCCTTTATTCGAACGGCATTTAACGCACGGGTGTTTGTCGTACTGTTTCCCGGTGCGACCGATGCCCGTCGCCAGGGGAAGCCACGGGCAGCGCGCCGCCGTCACAGACCACGTGCCAGGGGGGCCCATGAGGCATGTTCATTTTCCTGCGCAAAGTGTGGCCAGACCGGCCGCTGATGCGGACGGGCTGACGGCCGCCCCCGCGGGGCGGCTCGGCGACAAGGCCCGCTGGTACCTCCCGGCGGCCGTCACCGCCGACTTCACCGGCGCCGCCGTGCCCGTCGGCCTGGTCTTCGACGCCGCCCAGCAGGCCAGCCCGGTGTCCTGCGCCCTCGCCGCCGCCTTCGCGTGGACCGGAGTGCAGGCCCTGCGCCGACGTTACGCCTCCCGGGCGCTCGGAGAATCCCGCGGCGTGCTGCCCGTCGTACACGACTGGCTGATTCTCATCGGTGTCCTGGCCGTCGCCCGCGTCCTGACGGGCGAGAGCACCCCCCGGCTGGCCGCCCTCGGTGCGCTCCTGCCGGCCCTGCTCGTCACCATAGGCTGCCACAAACTGACCTACCGCCACCTCTCGGCCGCCCGCCGCGAGGCGCACGCCGTCAGCCGGGTCCTGGTGATCGGCGAGCCGGACGCCGCCGAGCACGTCATCTCCCGCCTCGCCGCCCGCACCGACCACCCGTACGTCGTCGTCGGCGTGGTGCCGGTCGGCGACGGCGCCCTGACCAGCGGGGTGCCCGTGGCGGCCCGGCTGGATCCCGGGATGCCGGACGCGCCGGCCGGCGACTCCGCCGCCGTGCTGGGCGCCGTCCGCAGCCACCACGCCGACCTGGTGCTGGTGGCGCCGGGCACCCGGTTCGCGGGGGAGCGGCTGCGCCGGATCGCCTGGGCGCTGCACGACGAGCGGCTGGAGCTGGCCGTCTTCCCCGGGCTGGTGGAGATATCCGTCAAGCGGCTGGAGACCCTGTCCGCGGGCGGGCTCGCCGTGCTGCGGGTCGCGCCGCCCGTGCGCACGGGGGTGCAGACCCTGCTCAAGTCGGCGCTGGACCGGGCCGGCGCCGCGGTCGGACTGTTCCTGCTCTCGCCGCTGTTCCTGGCGGTCGTGCTGGCCATCCGGCTCGGCTCGCGCGGCCCCGCCTTCTACCGCCAGCGCCGGATCGGCCGCGACGGCGTCCCGTTCGTCATGTGGAAGTTCCGCACCATGGTGGTGGACGCCGACCGGCTGAAGGCCAACCTGGCGGGGGCCAACGAGAACGACGGCCTGATGTTCAAGATGCGCCGCGACCCCCGGGTGACCCGGGTGGGCCGGCTGCTGCGCCGTACCTCGATGGACGAACTGCCCCAGCTGGTCAACGTACTGACCGGCAGCATGTCCCTGGTCGGCCCGCGCCCCCCGCTGCCGGAGGAGGTGGTGGAGTACGACGAGGTCGAGCTGCGCCGGCTCACCGTACGGCCCGGCATGACCGGCCTGTGGCAGATCAGCGGGCGGTCGGACCTGTCCTGGGATGAAACGATTCAGCTTGATCTCCAGTACGTCGACAACTGGTCGTTCACCAGTGACGTCGACGTGATGGGCCGTACGATCCGCGCCGTCGTCGACGGTCGCGGAGCGTACTGAGGCCCGCGGTGGAGTCAGCCCCGCGGGCCCTGCCGGCCCTGGTCCAGCCACCAGCGGTAGGTGGCGGCGATGCCGTCGCGCAGCGGGATGCCCGGCTTCCATCCCAGCGACGTCAGCCGGGACACGTCGAGCAGCTTGCGCGGGGTCCCGTCCGGCTTGGCGGTGTCCCAGGCCAGCCGGCCCCGGAAGCCGGTCACCTCGGCGACGGTTTCGGCCAGCGCCCTGATGGTGAGGTCCTCACCGCAGCCGATGTTGACCGGCTCGTCGCCGTCGTACCGCGCCAGCAGCACCGAGCAGGCCGCCGCCAGGTCGTCGACGTGCAGGAACTCCCGTCGCGGGGTGCCCGATCCCCACAGGGTGACCTCCTCGCGGCCCTCGGCGGCGGCCTCGTGGAAGCGGCGGATGAGGGCGGGCAGGACGTGCGAGGACTCCAGGTCGAAGTTGTCGCCCGGCCCGTAGAGGTTCGTGGGCATGGCCGAGATGTACGAGGCCCCGTACTGCTTGCGGTACGACTGGATCTGGACGATGCCGGCGATCTTGGCGAGGGCGTACGCCTCGTTGGTGGGCTCCAGCGGGCCGGTCAGCAGGGCGTCCTCGCGGATGGGCTGCGGGGCCAGCTTCGGATAGATGCACGAGGACCCGAGGAACAGCAGCCGGCCCACCCCGGCGGCGTGCGACCCGGCGATGACGCTCAGCTGGATGCGGAGGTTGTCCTCCAGGAACTGCACCGGGTACGTGCTGTTGGCCATGATCCCGCCGACCTTGGCGGCGGCCAGCACGACCGCGTCCGGGCGGACGTCCCGGAGGTGGGCCGCGGTGGCGGCGGCGTCGCGCAGGTCGAGGCCGGCGCGGTCGCGGGTGAGCACCTCGTGGCCGTCGGCGGTCAGGCGGCGCGCGACCGCGGACCCCACGAGGCCGCGGTGCCCGGCGACGAAGACGCGGGCGTGCGGGGGCAGGAGCGGCGAACTTGTCATACCGCCGATGATGCCAGTCCGCCCGCCGCGGGCCCGCCCGCACCCCGGGACCCCGGCATCGGCGCCCTGGCGGCCGGGGCCGCCCCGACGAGGCAGTACGGTACGCAGTTCCGGCCCGAGGACGGGGCCTCGTACGTCACCCCCGGCCGGCCGGGCCACCCGCGCCCGCGAACGAACGACGGCAACGACAACCAGGGGGACCCCATGGGCAAGACCGCACTGATCACCGGCGTCACCGGACAGGACGGCTCGTACCTCGCCGAGCTGCTGCTCTCCAAGGGCTACACGGTGCACGGGCTCGTGCGGCGGTCCTCCAGCTTCAACACGGAGCGGATCGACCACGTCTACCAGGACCCGCAGACCGCCAACCGGTCCTTCGTCCTGCACCACGCCGACCTCTCCGACGGCGTCGCCCTGGTGAACCTGCTCCGCGACATACGCCCCGACGAGGTCTACAACCTGGGTGCGCAGTCCCATGTCCGCGTCTCCTTCGACGCCCCCCTCTACACCGGTGACGTGACCGGCCTCGGCGCGCTGCGGCTGCTGGAGGCGATCCGGGCGAGCGGTGTGGACACCCGGATCTACCAGGCCTCGTCCTCCGAGATGTTCGGCGCCACCCCGCCGCCGCAGAACGAGTCGACCCCCTTCCACCCGCGCAGCCCGTACGGCGCCGCCAAGGTGTTCGCGTACTGGACCACGGTCAACTACCGCGAGGCGTACGGCATGTTCGCCGTCAACGGGATCCTCTTCAACCACGAGTCGCCGCGCCGCGGCGAGACCTTCGTGACCCGCAAGATCACCCGCGCCGTCGCCCGGATCAAGGCCGGTCTCCAGGACCACCTCTACCTCGGCAACCTCGACGCGGTCCGCGACTGGGGCTACGCCCCGGAGTACGTGGACGCGATGTGGCGGATGCTCCAGCAGGACGAGCCGACCGACTACGTGGTGGCCACCGGGGTCGCCGCGACCGTCCGCGAGTTCGTCGAGTCCTCCTTCACGCACGCCGGCCTCGACTGGAACGAGCACGTGCGTTACGACCCCAAGTACGAGCGCCCCAGCGAGGTCGACGCCCTCATCGGCGACGCCTCGAAGGCGCGGGAGGTCCTCGGCTGGAAGCCGTCGGTCCTGGTGCCCGAACTGGCCCGGATCATGGTGGACGCGGACGTGCGCCAGGTCCAGGACCAACTGGCGGGCGCGAGCGTGCGCATCGACCGCTGAGGCCTTTTCTTTCCCCTACGATTTGCCGTGTCCCGGTCATTGCCGTCGTTCCACGCGGTGGTGACCGGCACACACCTGCCGTATGTCCGCAGTGCGCCCTCCGCGCCCACCGGCTTGATTCCAAGTTGGTATGCAATGGGTCAAGGGAGGTGACCGGGTCCTCGCGGGAGCCCTAGTCTGCGCCAGTACATATGGCTGTTCGGATAGTTCCAGCCATCAAACCGGGCGATTGCCCTGGGGGGCTCATGCGTAGATCCAGAGGGCTGACTGCTGCCCTCGCCCTGTCACTGGCCGGTGTCGGTACCGGAATAGGCCTGGTGCTGATGCCCGAGGCGTCCGCCATCACGCCGCCGGTGGCGTTCACCGCCGACGAGCTGCCCACCTGGCAGCCGAACGGCGTCGTCTTCGCCATGGACCAGGCGGCCGGCACCGTCTTCGCCGGCGGTACCTTCTCGGCGGTCCGCCCGCCGGACGGCGCCGGCGGCGCCGAGCAGGAGGCCGTCAACTTCGTGGCGCTCGACGCGGCCACGGGCAACCCCACCAACTGCAAACTGGCCTTCACGGTCTCCGACGGCTCCGCCACCGTCCGGGCGCTCGCCGTCTCCAGGGACAAGAAGACGCTGTACGCGGGCGGTTACTTCGGCGCCGTGAACGGCACCCCGGTCTCCAGCCTCGCGGCGATCGACATCGAGAGCTGCACCCCCAAGGCCTCGTTCCACCCGAGCGTCCCCGCCACCGTGCGCGCGCTCGCCGTCACCGACGACACCCTCTACCTCGGCGGCGACTTCGGTACGGTCGAGGGCCAGACCCGGGAGCGGTTCGCCGCGGTCGACGCCGGCTCCGGCGCCCTCAGGCCGTTCACCGCCAACGCGGACGAGCCCGGCCGCGCGATCCAGCTCGCCAACGACGGCAAGAGCGTCCTGCTCGGCGGTGACTTCTTCACGGTCAACGGCTCCAACACGCACGCCCTGGCGGTCGTCGACGCGACCACGGGCGCCGTCGCCAAGACCTACTCCACCATCCCCTCCAACTCGGTGGTCAAGCACATCGCGGCCGACGCGACGGGCTACTACACCGCCAACGAGGGCTCCGGCGGCGGTGTCTTCGACGGCCGCATCGGCCTCGACACCGCCTTCGGCGAGAAGTGGCGCGACCGCTGCCTGGGCGCCACCCAGTACGTGCTGCCGTACGACGGGGTGCTCTACAGCTCCTCGCACGCGCACGACTGCTCGCTGGAGAACCAGTTCCCCGACGGCAAGCGCAACTTCCTGCTGGCCCAGCAGACCGACCACACCGGCGCCGCCCCCGCGCCCGTGGACGGCTTCGTGCCGAGCCCGCCGAAGCTGGGCTGGCACCCCACCGCCAACGACGGCATCGGCGAGGGCATCGGCCCGCGCGTCATGTCCGTCGCGGAGAAGAACGACGTCAAGTACATGTGGGTCGGCGGTGAGTTCACCCTCATCAACGGCGCCCCGCAGCAGGCGCTGACCCGCTTCGCCTCCACCGGGGACGTCGGTGCCCCGACGACCCCGCTCGTCAGCGCCGGGAGCGTCAGGCCCGGCGAGGCCCAGGTCCGCTGGCGCACCGGTTACGACCAGGACGACAGCAAGCTGACGTACCGGATCTACCGCAACGGCTCGGCCACCCCGATCGCCACGGTCGCGGCCGACTCCCTGGACTGGGAGCGCCGACAGGCCTCCTGGACCGACACCACCGTCAAGGGCGGCCAGGCCTACAGCTACCGGGTGACCGCCACCGACGGCGCGGGCAACACCAGCGCCCTGTCGGCGAACGTCTCGGTGACCGTCCCGACCTCGGTCCAGGCCTACCCGGACCAGGTCCGCGCGGACGGCGCCACCCTCTACTGGCGCTACGACGACACCGTCAGCCCGTACGCGGCCGACTCCTCGGTCTCCGGCAACACCGGCGGCGTCCAGGTGGCCGCCCCGACGCTGCGCCAGAGCCCCGGCGCGATCACCGGCACCAGCACCGCGATGGGCTTCAACGGCACCACCCAGCAGGTCTACAGCGACCACCGCCAGTCGGTCGGCGCCGCGTACTCCATCGAGACGTGGTTCAAGACCGGCACCACGCGCGGCGGCAAGCTGATCGGCTTCGGCAACAACACGGTCAACGCCAGCGGCTCCTACGACAAGCAGCTGTACATGACCAACACCGGCCGGCTGGTCTTCGGCGTCTACAACGGCTCCTCGCGCACCATCAGCACCGGCCTGTTCGAGACGTACAACGACAACAAGTGGCACCACGTCGTCGGTACGCAGGGCCCCGGCGGCATGACGCTCTACGTCGACGGCCAGAACAAGGGCACCAACAGCGCCACCAACTCCACGCCCTACACCGGCTACTGGCACGCGGGCGGCGACAACATGAGCAGCTGGCCGTCCCGCCCGACCAGCAACTTCTTCGCCGGATCCCTCGACGAGACGGCCGTCTACCCGACGGCGCTCACCCAGGCCCAGGTGAAGTCCCACTTCGACCTGGCCAAGGCCCCCACCGACACGGTCTCCAAGGTCGTCGCGTCCGAGGACACCTACATCAACCAGGGCGCCCCGGGCACCGCGTACGGCACCTCCACGCAGCTCGCCGTCCGCGGCAGTTCCGCGTACGAGTCCTACCTGCGCTTCACCCTCCCGGCCGCGCCGTCCGGGCAGGTCCTGAAGGCCGCCTCCCTCCAGTTCA
Organism: Streptomyces sp. NPDC102258; assembly: GCF_055584685.1. NCBI lineage: Bacteria > Bacillati > Actinomycetota > Actinomycetes > Kitasatosporales > Streptomycetaceae > Streptomyces > Streptomyces sp. NPDC102258. Next base: position 107,744 of record NZ_JBVJLO010000004.1, on the reverse strand, counting down.
AGACCTCCACCCAGGCCGGGGCCGGCACCGCCGACACCGTCTCCGTGGTCCCGGTCACCGGCACCTGGAGCGGCGCGGGCACGACGTTCAACACCAAGCCCACCCTCGGCACGACCCCGCTCGGCACCATCGCGGGCGTGCCGGACGGATCGGCCGTCCAGAACGTCGAGCTGGACACCACCGCCGTCTCCGCGGTGCTGGGCACCGGCTACAGCCTCGGCCTGACGAGCACGGGCAGCGACGCCATGTGGCTGTGGTCCTCGGAGTCGACGGCCGCGGACGCCGCTCCGCAGCTGATCCTCACTTTCGGCCCGAAGTAACCGCCCGACGGCGTACGGGGCCCGGCCGGCACGCGCCGGGCCCCGTACGCCTGTCCCACCCCGTACGGGAGCCACCTGATGTACCGACGCTCCGCCGCGGCCGCCGTCCTGCTGGCCGCCGCCCTGACGCTGACCGCCTGCGGCTCCGACGGGGACGGCAAGGCCGCCGCCGGTGCGCCGGCCACCCCCAAGCCCCCGGCCTCGTCCTCGGCCCCCGACCCGGCGGACGCCACCCCCGCGCCCGGCGCGCCCGCGCCGCCGGACGCCAAGCCGACGGGCGCCGTCCTGCCGGACGCGCAGCTGATCCCGAAGACGGGCAGCTTCAAGGACAACGAGAAGAAGTACCTGAGCGGCCGCGTCCCGGCCCAGACGGACCCGGCGGCCGTCCTCCAGACCGGGCAGGAGACCTGCCAGCGGGTGGAGCGCACCGCGAAGCGGGACAAGGACGCGGCGGTCGCGGCCGTCATCTCCGGCGACGTCACCGGGGCGAAGGACGCCATCACCTTCCTGTGCCCCGAGCAGCAGCCGGTCCTGGCGGCGGCGCAGAAGGGCTTCGGGGACGCCCCGCGCACCGCACCGGCCCCCGGCACCTACCGCGCGCTCACCCAGAGCACCACCTGCGTCTGGGAGGCCAAGGGCAAGGACGGGGCCGTCCTCGCCTCGGGCCCCGAGGCCCCGCCCAAGGCCGGTGACAAGATCACCGCCACCGTCCCGCCGGGCACCGCCGAGTTCCGCTCGTCGGGCTGTTACGCCTGGGTGCCCGCGTAACCACCCCCGCCCGGCCTCCCGTCGCACGCCACCGCCGCCCGAACTCCCGGGCGGCGGTGGCGTTTCCGCTCCCGTTCGCCGGGTACCTGCGGGTCACACGAAGACCCCTGTGGAGGCGAATTCCTATGCGCGGCATCGGCGGTTGCATAGCCCTGATCGTGGTGGGTGCCATCCTCACCTTCGCGAGCGACTGGCAGATGGAGAACGTCAACCTGGACGTGGTCGGCCTGATCATGATGGTGGGCGGCGCCGTGGGCCTCGCCGTCTACGCGAGCGTCCTCAAGCGCCGCCGCGCCCTGGGCGCCGTCCCCGTGGTGGAGGAGCGCCGTGACGTCCTGTGACCCGCGCGCTCAGCGCCCGATGCCCTCGTAGACGCCCAGCAGGGTGTCGAGGACGGCGTCCATCGAGTAGGCCCGCGCGGCCAGTTCGCGGGCGGCGTGGGAGGCCGCGGCGCCCGCGGCCGGGTCCAGGAGGGCGAGGACCGCTTCCGCCACGCCCGCCGGACCCGGCTCGACCGCCCGGCCGGCGCCCGCGGCGGCGATGTCGCGGGCCAGCCCGTTGGAGTGGGTCACGACCGCCGGAACGCCCACCGCGAGGGCCTCCAGCACCGACATCGGGAACGGCTCGTCCACGGACGGCAGTACGTAGACGTGGGCCCGGCGCAGCTGCGCGAGCACCTCGGCCGCGGACAGGGCGCCCGGCACGGTGAAGCGGTCCGACAGCCCGAGCGCCGTGATCCGCGCCCGGACGGCGGCCAGTTCGCCCTCGTCCGGCCCGGCGACCACGAAGTGCGCGTCGGGGTGGGCGGCGAGCACGGCGGGGGCCGCGTCGACGAAGTCCACCGGCCGCTTACGGGCCTGCAGGCGGGCCGCGTAGAGGATCCGCGGCGCCCCGGCCGGAGCCGGCCGCGCGTCCCGCGCCGGGGTGCCGTTGACCAGGCGGACCGCCCGGGGCAGGGCGCCGCCCACCACCGCCTCCAGCCCCTCCCGCTCGTGCGGGGTCAGGTACAGCAGCGCGTCGGCGCCGCGCAGCAGTCGGCGTACCGCCACCGCGTCGAGCACCTTGGCCAGCGCCTTCCCGCTCGGGTCCACCATCCCGTGGGTCTGCAGCACGAGCGGCGTGCCGGCCCGCAGCGCCGCCAGCGCCACCGGCAGGGTCACCAGGTCCCGCGCCAGGTGGACGTGGACCACGTCGGCCCCGCGCACCAGCCGCGCCGCCGAGGCCAGCAGGGCCGGCGAGGTCATGCCACTGAAGCCGAGGGGTAGGATCCGCCGGGCCGGGAACAGCCGGGCCGGCACCCCCTCCACCTCGTCGGGCCACGGGTCGAAGCCCTCCCCGAGGGCGACCAGCCGGGCCTCGTGGCCGCGCTCCCGCAGGCCCTTGGCCAGGTTCAGCGCGACCCGGACCGGCCCGCCGAAGGCGTGCGAGGGGGAGTGCAGCGTGACCGCGTGCAGGACTCTCGATGCGGGCTTCACTTGGGCTCCTCCACCGGGCGGCGCCGGCCGTCCTGGGTTTGCAGGGTCAGTTCCGGCAGGTCCTGGTGGACCACGGCCCCGGCGCCCGCCACCGCGCACCGGCCGACGGTCACACCGGCCAGCACGGTCGCCCGTACGGCCACCCACGCGCCGTCCTCGACCACGATCGGGGCGTTGCGGTAGCGGAAGTCGGCGGCCCGGTGGTCGTGCGAGCCGGTGCACAGCATCGACTCCTGGGAGAGGCACACGTGCGCACCGATGGTCACCGGCTCCAGGTTCAGCAGCCAGGTGCCCTCACCGATCCAGGTGTGGTCCCCGACGGTCAGCTTCCAGGGCCACAGCACGCGCACCCTGTGCCGGATCAGCACGCCCTCACCGATCGTCGCGCCGAAGGCCCGCAGCAGCGCGACCCGCAGCCGGGCCGGGCAGCACCACGCCATGAACACCGTGTTCATCACCGCGAACCACAGGGCCTGGGTCAGGAACCCGCGCCCCTTGTCGTAGCCGGCCAGCGTGAAGGCAGGAAGATCACGCACCAGTCGCCCCCCGTCGTCCCCCGACGTGCCTCCCCGGCCGCCGGACGCTCAGACTAGACTGCGCCCGGATCACGCACAGGGGTGGGGGCAACAGTGGTTACGGACGTGCAGGAACCCGCCGTCGCACCCGCGCCGCCGCCCCCCGTGGACGACTCCCGGTGGGGCCGGGTCACCACCCCGCGCACGCTGCTCTCCCGGGCGCTGTCGGTCCCCCTCGCCCTCGGGTTCACCGTCTTCCTGCCGTTCTTCGTCGCCGTCCAGTCCGGTGACGGGCAGCGCGACGCCGCCTTCTGGCTCCAGCTGCTGCTGGCCATGTACGCCGGAGCGCGGCTCTCCGCCATGGTGCTGACCAGCCGCCGCAAACTGCTCCAGGGCTCCTTCTGGCTGTTCGTCTACATGGCCATGGGGGTGGCCCCCCTGGCCCAGGCCGTCCTCGGCCGCGTCCCGACCCCCGTCGTCGGCCCGCGCTCCGACCTCACCGTCGCCATCGGCCTCGTCCTGCTCGGCTGTACGGCCTTCGACGTGGGCGTGCTGCTGGCCCGGCACCGGCCGGCGGGCCGCGCGGGCGGCTCCCCCAAGGAGCCCCGGCCGCTGATGGTCCACCACCGGCGGCTCCAACTGCTCACCGTGCTCGCCTTCCTGGGCAGCGCGGCCTTCATCGTGAAGCTGGGCGGCCCGGCGGTGTTCTTCTCCAGCCGCCAGGAGATCATCGCCGGCATCCAGGAGGCCGGCGTCTCCAACGGCGACGGCCAGGCCGGGCAGGCGCTGCTGCGCGGCTTCGGCACCGTACCGGCGCTGCTCGCCCTGCTGCTGTACACGCGGTGGCTGATCACCTCGCGCTACGCCCGCCGCAAGGTCTCGGTCATCGTCATCTGGGCGGCGCTCGCCGTCCTCAACCTGATCGTCAACAACCCGGTGTCGAACCCGCGCTACTGGTTCCTGACCGTCATGTTCGCGCTGCTCTTCACCGTCTTCCCGGTGAGCGCGGCGATGTACCGGGTGGCGCTGTCGATGGCCGTGGTGATCGCCCTGCTCGTCTTCCCCTTCGCGGACCGCTTCCGCTACGACGAGAAGAACTACAAGCCCGTCGAGACGACCTCGTTCCTGGAGCCGATGGCGCTCAAGGACTACGACCAGATCGGCATGTTCGCGAACACCCTCACCTTCTCCCGTTCGGGCCCCGGCCACTTCTACGGCCGCCAGCTCGCCGGATCCGTCTTCTTCGCGGTGCCCCGCTCGGTGTGGCCGGGCAAACCGCGCGACACCGGCGTGATGGTCGGCCAGTGGATGGGCACGGTCAACACCAACCTGTCCTCGCCGATCTGGGCCGAACTGTGGCTCGACTTCGGGCCGCTGGGCATGGGCGGCGGCCTGCTGGCCATGGGGTACGCCGCCGCCCGCGTCGACCGCCGCTACGCCCGGCGGGCCACCCGGCGCTCGCCCCCGGGCAGCCTGATCTCCACGGTGGTCCCGCTGGTCGCCGGATACTCCTTCATCCTGCTGCGCGGCCCGCTGCTCCAGGCCTCGGGCCGGGTCGCCATCGCGGGCCTGTGCCTCTCGCTGGTGGCCACGTACCGCACCGAGCGGGGTACGACCCTGCGCTGAGCGGTCCGCTCAGGCCGCCGCGGCCACCTCGGGCGCCCCCGCCTCCAGACGGGCCACGCGCAGCCAGCCCGCGGCCGCCTTCGCCGCCGAGCCCGCGGCCAGGCCCCAGGCGGCCCCGGCCACGCCCCCGAGCGCGTACCCGCCCAGCAGCAGGGCCACGGACAGCAGGGAGAAGACCACCTGGAGCGAGAGGGTGGCCCGGGGGTTCAGCACCCGCAGCGTCAGCAGGGCGCAGGTGCCCAGGCCCATCACCGCGTACTGCGCGCCCGTCGCGGGCAGCAGCGCGGAGGCCGCCGCCCAGGTGTCGCCGAGCAGACGGGCGCCGATCCGGTCGGGCAGCGCGTACAGGACGGCCGCCCAGCCGCCGCCGAGCACGGCGAGGACCGCGCCCGTCAGCAGGGTCAGCCGGACCACGCCCCGCTTGCCGCGGGCCCGGCCGACCAGCGGCGGCCCGAAGGCGTTCGCCGAGTTGAACAGCACGTTCAGCGGGCCGAAGAGGGTGGTCGCCCCGCGCAGCGCGCCGACGGCCAGCGGGGTCGCGAACGCCCCGAGGCCCAGCACGGCGAGCTGGCTGGAGCCGTTGCCCACGGCGAACTCGATCACGAACCGCTGCCCGAGGTGCCCGCGCCGCAGGTACGGGCGCAGCTCGGCCCGCACTCCGCGCACGGCGGGCCGCAGCAGCCACAGCCCCAGCGCGAGCGCGGGCAGCGCCGAGAGCCCCCACACCAGCACCAGCCGGGCGGCCGACGCCCCGGCCGGCTGTACGGCCAGCGCCGCGACCACGCACACCAGGCGCAGCGCGTCGGCGGCCAGCGCCCGCTGGGGCGCCCGCAGCGCGGAGAAGCAGTACCGCAGCCCGTCCTGTACGAGGACCAGCGGCAGGACGAGCCCCAGCGCGAGGAACCCGCCGCCGGAGCCGCCCGGCAGCGCGAGGCCCGCCCCCGCCAGCACCAGCCCGGCCGCCGCCGAGGCGGCCGCGGTGAACAGCACGGAGGAGCGGCACACCACCGCGAGCCGCTCGCCCTTCTCCAGGACCACGGTCTGGCCGACGTACGCCATGTTCAGCCCGAGGAGCACGCTGAAGGTCACGTACACCATCGAGAAGTCGGCGAAGCCGGACGCCGAGGACAGCCGGGCGGCCAGCACCAGCACCAGGATGTTCGTGGCGCTGGAGGCGGCCTGGTCCAGGACGGAGGAGACGGCGGCGAGGCCCCGCCGGCTCACCGCCGGCCCGTACGGACCGTGCGCAGGGCGACCGTGTCGCTGCCGTCACCCGTCGGGTGCTGTCCGGGCCCGGCGGGCCCGCGGGTCGGCGGCGCGGGGGCGGCGGGCGCGTTCGCGGCCGGGGCGGCGGGCTGGGCGCTCTTGCCGCGTCCGCCGACCCCGCCGCGCTTCTCGCCGGGCAGCGGGGCGTGCAGCACGGCGCCGAGGACGGTGCCGCCGGCGCCGCTGATGAGCTCGCGGATCCGGGCCAGGTCGCTGCGGTGCACGGCGCGCGGGTCGCAGACGACCAGGACGCCGTCGACGCGGTCGACGAGGGCGAGCGCGTCGGCGTACGAGAGCACGGGCGGCGCGAGCACCACGACGGTGGCGTTGGGGGAGTCGGCCTCGGAGATCAGCCGGGTGGAGCGCGGGGAGGTCAGCGCGCGGGGGACGTTGCGCACCCGTTCGCCGGGGATCAGGTCGAAGGCGCCGGACTCGCCGGCGTCCACGACGAGCTGGCGTCCGTCGGGCCAGTCGGCGTCGGCGCCGCTCCCGCCGCCGGCCGGCAGGCTCCAGCCGGGCCGGCCGCCCGCGTCGGTGGGCAGCTGGCTGGCCAGCACCGGGGTGCGCAGGTCGGCCTCGATGAGAAGGACGTCCTTGCCGGTCTCCGCGAAGGAGGCGGCGAGGTTCACGGCCACGGCGGCGGCCGTCTCGCTGGAGCCGCGCGGGGCGACCACCAGCAGCCGGCGCCGGTCCGCGAAGCGGGAGTCGTAGGCCAGCCGGAAGGCCACCGAGCGGTACTCCTCGGCCAGCCGGGGGTCGGCCTCGCCCGCCGCGAGCAGCGGCCCGCCGCCGGTCTTGTCCCGGGGCAGGTAGCCGAGGACGGGCGCGCGCAGGGCGCGGGCCACGTCGCCCTCCGAGCGCGGCGCCGGGTCGAAGACCAGCCGGACCCACGCGGCGAGCAGGCCGAGGGCCAGGCCCACGGCCGCGCCGAGCGCGAGCGACATGGGCAGGCCCGGCCCGTCGGGGGCGCCGGGCGCGGCCGCGGGGCTGGTGACCCGGCCGGGGGTCATGTCCAGGGCGGCCAGCTTGGCGATGTTGCTGTTGAGGGTGTTGACCTTGCTCTGCAGGTCGGTCTTGGCGGACAGCGCGGAGTCGCGGGCGGTGCCGGCCGGGAGGTTGTTGGCCTGCCGGGCGGTGTCGTCGAGCTGCTTGGCGACCGGGTCGCGCTGGTCCTCGTACCCCTTGACCATCTTGTCGCGGGTGGCGTCGAGGGACTCCTGCCGCTTGAACAGGTAGGCCTCGGTCAGCGCGTTGGCCCGCTTGGCGGCCTCCCGGGGGGAGGACGAGGTGTAGGTGAAGCGGAGCACCATCGTCTGCGGCGGGTTGGTCACCTGGAGGCCGGCGCGCAGCGCGCCGAGGTCCTTCGCGGGGGTGCCGAGCTTCCTGGCGGCCTGCTCGGCTATGGAGCTGGAGAGCGCGACCTGGCGCTCCGAGCCGATGTTGATGGCCTTGTCGGGCGCGAGGCTCGGGTTGAACGGGTCGTCGGTGGGGGCGCGCAGCACGATGTCGGCGGTGGCGACGTAGGTGTCCGCCGTGGAGATGCCGAGGTAGACGCCGCCCAGCAGGCCGATGCCCACGCCCGCGCCGAGGAGGCGGCGGTAGCGCAGCAGCTGCTTGAACTGGTCCCGCAGGAGGTCCGGTTCGTCCTCGGCCGGGGCCGCTGCCGGGCGGTTCGTCTCGATCACGGCTGGAGACCCCCAAGTGCTTCGTCGATCAGTGCGTCGATGCGGGCCAGGCCCGCCTCACGGCTCAGGTGGGCCGCCACGTGGACGGGCCCGGCGGCGCCCAGCGCGTCCGCGCCCTCGGGGTCCTCGGCCAGGGCCCGTACGGCCTTGAGCAGGGCCGCGGGGTCCTCCGGGGGTACGAGCACCCCCGCGCCGGAACGTTCCACCTCCTGGGCGGTCCCGCCCTCGGCCGCGACGGACGCGACGACGGGCCGGCCGGCCCGGAAGTAGGAGGTCAGCTTGGACGGGACGCTCATGTCGAGCACGGCCGCGTGCTGGGTGACCGCGAGGACGTCCGCCGCCGCGAGGATATCGGGGAACTCGCCGTCGGCGGCAGGGGGGATGATGTCCAGATTCGGCACGTCGGCCGCCAGCGAGGCCAGCGCCGCGCGCTGGCTGCCGTCGCCCATGAGCACGAAGCGGACGCCCGGGTCGAGCCGGGCGGCGCCGACGAGGACGTCCAGCCCCTGCTTGAGGCCCATGTTCCCGGAGTGCAGCACCACGGTCTGGCCGGGGGCCCAGCCCAGGTGGCGGCGGGTCTCCCCGCGCGGCCTGGTCGGCTGCGCCACGTGGGACCAGTTGGGCACGAGGCGGATCCGGGCCGGGTCCACGCCCATGCCGACGACCCGGTCCACGAAGGTCTCGTGGATGACGCCGACCAGGGTGGCGCGCTTCAGCGCGTACGCCTCCGCCCGCCCGGCGAACGCGGCCGCCTTGTCACCGCCGCTGATCCCGCTCTGCGCGGCCGCGGCCCCCATCAGGTCCTGGACGACCGGGACGTAGGGGACGCGCCACTTCGCCGCCAGCCGGGCGGCGAGCACACCGCCCGCCAGGCTGGGCATCTGGGCCAGGATCGCGTCCGGCTTCGGCATCCGGGGCGGGGCCACCGCGCCGTGCAGCAGAATCGATCCTTCAAAAAGCGCGCGCCGGACGGCGGTCTGACGCGGCGGCACGGTGTGCGCGCGCCGGTGCACGGTGACCCCCGCGCGCCGTTCCGTGCGCCGCAGCGCACCCCGGTACTCCGGCTCGACGGACCAGGCCGGATAGTGCGGCATGCCCGCCAGGACGTGCGTCTCGTGGCCGGAGTGCGCCCAGTGCTCCGCGATCTGCGTGGCGTACGGGCCTATGCCCGCGTGCTCGGGGGCGTAGTTGGTGGAAACCAGCAGCAGGCGCCGGTGACCGGATGTGGACACTGAACGTCCCCTTCTCCCCTGGATGATGCGCACGTCACCCTATGCGTTCACCGGCAGGGCGGGGAACGTGCGCGCTATTGTCTGCTCATCCGCCGCACCGGGGGGTGCGGCCGCTGGGGGGTAACCGATGACGGAGTACGACATGTCCGAACCTGCCGCGGGCGCGCGCGGGCCGTACCGGGTCGGTTACGCGCCCGGCGCCTACGACCTGTTCCACATCGGACACCTCAACATCCTCCGGCACGCCCGCAGCCGCTGCGACTACCTCGTCGCCGGGGTGGTCTCCGACGAGATGGCGGAACGGGCCAAGGGCCGGCGCCCGATGATCCCGCTGGTCGAGCGGCTGGAGATCGTCCGCAGCGTCAAGTACGTCGACGCCGCCTTCGTCGAGACCGTCCCCGACAAGGTCGAGACCTGGAAGCAGGTCCGCTTCGACGTGATCTTCAAGGGCGACGACTGGCGCGGCACCCCCAAGGGCGACCGGCTGGAGCGGGACTTCGCCCCGCACGGGGTCGAGGTCGTCTACTTCCCCTACACCGTGCACACCTCCAGCACCCAGCTGCGCCGGGCCCTGGACGCGCTCGCCCGCCCCCAGGCCGAGCCGCTCACCGCCGAACGGCGCTGAGCTCCCGGAACCACTTCGCGAGGAACGCCAGCAGGAACAGCACGGCGACCACGCCCAGCCCCGCGTACGCCCAGCGGAACAGCGCCCCGCCGCCGAGCAGCAGGAACACCAGGCAGAACACCCCGTAGTCCACGGGCAGCAACGCCACCGCGCGCAGCGTCGACGGCGCGGCGGCGGCGCTCCCCGGGGCCGGTTTCGGCTTCAGCTTCTCGGTCAGCAGACCGCCGAAGAAGGTCACCACCGAGGCGAACTGGAAGCCCAGCGGCACCAGCAGCCAGCCGTCCGAGCCCGTCCCGTACGCGTCCGGGAAGCGGTAGAAGGCGATCAGCACGCAGGTGTGCAGGGCCGTGAGCTTGGCGCAGTCCACGACGTGGTCCAGCCACTCGCCCGCCGCACTGCCGCCCCCGCGCAGCCGGGCCAACTGCCCGTCGGCGGAGTCGAAGGCGAAGCCCACCGCGAGCGCCGCCCACACGGCGAGCCCCAGCCCCCACGAGGGCGCGGCCAGCGCGAGCGCCGCCACGGCGGCGAAGCTGAAGACGGCGCTGACCAGCGTCACCTGGTTCGGCGTGAGGCCCGCCGCGTACGACCCGGCGGCCAGGTAGCGGCCGGCGGGCCGGTTCACGTACCGCGAGTAGAGCGACACGCCCTTCGCCGACTTCTGCGCCCCGCGCAGCTCCCGCAGCGCGGTCCCGACTCTCGCCATGCGTACCCCTGAGCCCCTCGATGGCACACGCGTACCGCTGTACGCGCGTTCGTACGAAGGGCACATCATCGCAGGGGCCGCCCGAGCGTCCCTACGAGAGCACCCGCAGCAGCAGCACCGACCGCGCCGGGACCGTCAGCACCTCCCCGCCCCGGTGCCGGCCGCCGGGCGCGGCGGCCTGCTCCTCGCGCACGGTGTCCAGGACGAGCTCGTACGAGCCGGCCCACGGCGCGCCCGGCAGCAGCCACTCCACCGGCCCGTCCCCGGCGTGCAGCAGCGCCAGGAAACTGTCGTCCGTCACCTGCGCCCCGCGCTCGTCGCGGCCCGGGATGTCCCGCCCCGACAGGTACAGCCCCACCGCCGCGGCCGGCGCGTACCAGTCCCGCTCCGTCATCTCCTCGCCCCGCGGGGTGAACCACGCCAGGTCCCGCAGCCCGTCCGCGCCCTGCGGCCGCCCGGAGAAGAAGGCCCGCCGCCGCAGCACGGGATGGGCCTGGCGCAGCGCGATCAACCGCCGGGCCAGCGCGAACAGCTCGCTCCACGCCGGATCGGACAGCAGCGACCAGTCCACCCACCCCGTCTCGTTGTCCTGGCAGTACGCGTTGTTGTTGCCGCCCTGCGTGCGCCCGAACTCGTCCCCCGCCACCAGCATCGGCACCCCGGTCGACAGCAGCAGCGTGGTCAGCAGGTTGCGCAGCTGGCGCCGGCGCAGCGCCCCGATCGCGGGATCGTCGCTCTCGCCCTCCGCCCCGCAGTTCCACGAGCGGTTGTCGTTGGTCCCGTCCCGGCCCGCCTCGCCGTTGGCGTCGTTGTGCTTGCGCTCGTACGAGACCAGGTCGCGCAGGGTGAACCCGTCGTGCGCGGTCACGAAGTTCACCGAGGCGTACGGCCTGCGCCCGCCCCACGCGTACAGGTCGCTGGAGCCCGACAGCCGGTAGCCGAGGTCCCGCACGTCGGGCAGCGCGCCCCGCCAGAAGTCGCGCACGGCGTCGCGGTAGCGGTCGTTCCACTCCGTCCACAGCGGCGGGAACGCCCCCACCTGGTAGCCGCCCGCCCCCACGTCCCACGGCTCCGCGATCAGCTTGACCCGGCGCAGCACCGGGTCCTGGGCGATCACCGCGAGGAACGGCGAGAGCATGTCCACGTCGTGCATCGAGCGGGCCAGCGCCGCCGCCAGGTCGAAGCGGAAGCCGTCCACCCCCATCTCCGTCACCCAGTACCGCAGCGAGTCGGTGATCAGGCGCAGCACGTGCGGCCGCCCGGCGTGCAGGGTGTTCCCGCAGCCCGTGTAGTCGGCGTAGCGGCGCTGGTCGGGCTGGAGCCGGTAGTACCCGCGGTTGTCGATGCCGCGCAGCGACAGCGTCGGGCCCAGCTCCCCGGCCTCGGCCGTGTGGTTGTAGACCACGTCGAGGATGACCTCGATCCCGGCCGCGTGCAGCGCCTTCACCATCCGCTTGAACTCGCCGACCTGCTGCCCGGCCGTCCCGCTGGCGGAGTACCCGGCGTGCGGGGCGAAGTAGCCGACCGAGTTGTAGCCCCAGTAGTTGCGCAGGCCCCGTCGCAGCAGATGGTCCTCGTGCGCGAACTGGTGCACCGGCAGCAGTTCCACCGCCGTCACGCCGAGCCGGGTCAGGTGGTCGACCGCCGCCGGGTGCGCCAGCCCGGCGTACGTGCCGCGCAGCTCCTCCGGAACACCCGGATGGCGCATCGTGAACCCGCGCACGTGCAGTTCGTAGATCACCGAATCGGCCCAGGGGGTCTTCGGCCGGACGTCGTCCGCCCAGTCGTCGTCATCGTGGACGACCACCCCCTTCGGCACGTACGGGGCCGAGTCCCGGTCGTCGCGCACCGTGTCGGCGATGTACTGCTGCGGCCAGTCCCGGACGTGCCCGTACACCTCCGGGGGCAGCGTGAAGTCCCCGTCCACGGCCCGGGCGTACGGGTCCAGGAGCAGCTTCGCCGGATTGTGGCGGGCGCCCGTCCAGGGGTCCCAGCGGCCGTGCACCCGGAACCCGTAGCGCTGCCCGGGCCGCACGCCCGGCACGAAACCGTGCCAGATCTCGTGCGTCAGCTCGGTCAGCGCGCAGCGGGTCTCCCCGCCCTGCCCGTCGAACAGGCACAGTTCCACCGCCTCCGCGCCCTGGGCCCACAGCGCGAAATTGGTACCCGCGACCCCGCCGGGTCCCGGGTGGAAGCGCGCCCCCAGCGGATGCGCGGACCCCGGCCACACGGGCGGCGAGGGGCGCGCGGCCGCCCGTAGCACCTGGGCCTGGACCCGCGCCCGCACGGCGTCCATGCCGTCCCGGCCCGTCGTCGTCCCCGGTGCGACCACGGCATTGCTGGCGGCGGTCTCCACCGCCTCTTGCTCGGCTGCGCTCGACACTGCCCGCCTCCACGGCTCCTGGTACCGGCGGGGGCGTGCGGCCCCGGCGTCCCGGCCTGGGCCCGCCCCCGTCTGGTCCTTCCCACTGTTCTGCCCGGACAGTTCTGCCCGGAACGTGCCCGGCCCTCACGTTTCCCCCGGAGGTGCCCGATCGTTGGAGGGGGCGTGAACCTTCTGACGAGGCGGGCAGGGGCGGGCTTGGCCGCCGTGGCGGCGTGGGCGGCCCTGCTGGGCGGCCTGGCCGGCTGCACCAAGGACGGCGGCTCCCCGGTGGAGGTGTCCCTGCCCGGCAAACCCCGCTCGCCGGACGAGGCCATCCGGATCACTCCCGAGGACAACGCCAAGGGCGTGCCGGCCGAGGGACCGCTGCGGGTGCACGTGCCGGAGGGGCGGCTGGAGCGGGTCGTCGTCACCAAGGTCGAGGACGCCCAGGAGGAGCGGGTCCCGGGCGCCATCGCCGCCGACGGGCTCAGCTGGAGCCCGGACCCGTCGGCAGGGCGGCTCGCGCTCGCCGCCAAGTACACCGTCGACGCGGTCGCCCGCGACGGGCACGACCGCCGCCAGGCCCGGCACACCACCTTCACCACCTACGTGCCCGAGGAGCGGTTCATCGGCTACTTCAAGCCCGAGAACCGCTCCACCGTCGGCACCGGGATGATCGTCTCGTTCAAGTTCAACCGCTCCATCAAGCAGCGCGCCGCCGTGGAACGGGCCGTCAAGGTGACCTCCGTCCCGCCCGTTCCCGTCGTGGGCCACTGGTTCGGCGACGAGCGGCTCGACTTCCGGCCCAAGGAGTACTGGAAGCCCGGCACCGAGGTCACCGTCACGATGGACCTGCGGGACGTCGAGGGCGCGCCCGGCTCGTACGGCATCCAGGACAAGACCATCCGCTTCACCGTCGGCCGCTCCCAGGTCTCCCTCGTCGACGCCGCCGCCCACACGATGGAGGTGCGCCGCGACGGAGAGCTGCTGTCCACCCTGCCCATCACGGCGGGGGCGCCCAAGAACACCACCTACAACGGCAAGATGGTGGTGATGGAGCTCTTCGACGTGACCCGGATGAACGGTCAGACCGTCGGGTTCGGCGGCGAGTACGACATCCCCGACGTCCCCCACGCGATGCGGCTCACCACCTCCGGCACCTTCCTGCACGGCAACTACTGGGCCAGCCCCGACACCTTCGGCCACACCAACGTCAGCCACGGCTGCGTGGGCCTGCGCGACGACAAGGGCGGCGGCTCGGACACCCCGGCGGGCTGGTTCTTCGACCGGACGCTGGTCGGGGACGTGGTGGAGGTCGTGAACTCGCAGGACCAGACGGTGGCGGCCAACAACGGGATGGGCGGCTGGAACATGTCCTGGGCGGACTGGGTGGCCGGCTCGGCCCTCGGCTGACCCGGCGCCGGCCGACCCGGCGCCCTCCGCCCTTCGCCCGCACGCCCCCGGTCGCCGCAATCGAGTGATTGTCAGACCGGAATTCCGCGGTGCGGGAGTGTCGTCCGTCCGTGCCGCCCGGACCCGCCCGCAGCCTGTCAGGGCCACCCGGCGGGATACGGACGGAGCGTCATGTCAGCAAGGAACTGGACCCTGGGGCTCGCGATCGGGGCGGTCGTCGCCGCCGGGTCCCCCGTGGCCCTGGCGGCCGGCCCGGACGCCCGGCCCCCGGCCGCCCGCGCCGTACGGGCCCCGCTGCCCGGCGGGCTCGGTCCGTGCGTGCCGGGCAGCTGCCCGAGCCCCTTCCCGCCGGTCGGCAGCGACGGCCGCACCCGGGGGCACGACAACGCCGTCAACATCTTCGCCGGCGGACAGTTCCGGGTGCGCGGACGCGCCTCCGAGGCCGAGGGCCGGCTGGTCGTCCTCGGCGGTTTCGACCAGGACAAGCTGGCCGGCGGGGACTCCCGCTACAACGTCGGCATCGTCGGTGCGGGCTCCCTGGTCCCGCCCTCCGACGGCGCCGACTTCCTCACCACCGGCGGCGGTGTCACCGTCGCCCCGGGCGAGACCCTGATCGCCGACCGGGGCGTGGTCCGCCACGCCGGCGACCTCACCGGCACCGTGACCGGCACCCGCGTCCGGGACGCCGCCGCCGTCGCCCCGTACGCGGGTCTGCGCGACCGCCTCAGCGCCGCCAGCCAGTGCTACGCCCGGGTCGACGGCCGCCCCCGCCCGGCGACCGGAACCGTCGTCAACAACGGCTTCGAGACCCTGTTCACCGGGGACGGCAGCTCCGCGCTCCAGGTCTTCACCGTGGACGCCGACCTGGCCGGAGCCCGGGGTGGCCAGCAGGGCGTGCGGTTCGCGCGGATCCCGGCGGGCGCGACCATCCTCGTCAACGTCCTCGGCGCCGACCGCACCATCAACACCTACAGCGGCGGACTCGCGGACACCGATCCGCTCAACGCCTACCGCGAGCGGCTGCTGTGGAACTTCCCGGACGCGACCACGGTGAACCTGACCGGCGGCGGCCAGTTCCAGGGCAGCTTCCTGATGGGCAACCAGTCCTCCGAGACCACCGTGACCCTGCCCGGCATCAACGGACGCTTCTTCACCACCGGCTCCGTCACCCACGGCAGCGACACGGTCGGCGGGGGCGGCCAGGAGTTCCACGCCTACCCCTTCAACGGGGACCTCCCCGAGTGCGCCCCCGCCCCGGGCGCCCGGGTCGTGCTGCGCAAGACCGACCGGGACACCGGCGCCCCGCTGCCCGGCGCCCGCTTCGAGCTGTGGCGCGAGACCAACGGCCGGCCCGGCCTCCAGACCCTGGGCGACGACGCCGACGAGCGGCTCGACGGCCTCTGCGTCACCGGCCCGGAGGGCAGCTGCACGGTCGAGCTGCCGGTCGGCGCGGCCTACTACTGGCGGGAGACCGGCCTCCCGGACGGCTACGAGCGGCCCGCGGACCCCGTCACCGCCTTCGAGCTGACGGCCGGTGACGTCGTACGGGACCGGGTCGTCACCGTCACGAACCGGAGGACGGCCGAGGACCCGACGGGCTCGCTGCGCGTGCTGAAGAAGGACGCCAAGACGGGACGGCCGCTGCGCGGGGCGGTGTTCGAGGTCTGGAAGGAGACCAACCGCACCCCGGGCCTGCAGACCCGCGGCATCAACGCCGACGAGAAGGCCAAGGACGGCTGCGCGACCGACCGCGCCGGCGTCTGTGACTTCGAGGCGCTCCCCGAGGGCTGGTACTACCTGGTCGAGACGGACGTCCCCGAGGGGTACGTGCTGCCGCGCGACCGGGTGACCGGACCGCTGCACGTGAGCGCCGGAGCCCCCGGGAACCACGTGGAGGTCACCGTCCGCAACGACCGTGACGACCACGGCAAGGGCAAGGGTGAGGGCGGCCACGACGGCCGGGACGACGTGACGGACGACGGCACGGACGACGGGACCGGGGAGGACCGGTGACCCCGCGCTCGTCCGGGCACCCGGCCCGGCGCCCGGTACCGGCCGGGCGGGCCGCCGTGGCCGCGCTGGCCGCCCTCCTCGGGCTCGCCGCCCTGCCGGACCCGGCCCTGGCGGCGGCGGGCCCCGCGCCCGAGCCGGCCTGCACGGCCGGGACCGGCCCCTACCAGCGGGAGCTGGAGGCCCACCTCGCCCGGCCCGTCGACGGGGTCCAGTCACCGGCCGACTGCGCGGCCGTCCGCGCCTTCCAGCGCGGGCACGCCGTCACCCCCGCCGACGGCTACGCCGGCCTCGCCACCTTCCGTACGATGACGGCCGTCGCCGCCCGCCCCGACCCCAACGCCGCGGGCCGCTGCCCCGTCCGCGACCACCGGGTGACCTGCGTCGATCTGGACCGCCAGCTCCTGTGGGTGCAGGTCGGCCGCCGGGTGGTCTTCCCGCCGGTGCCCGTCCGCACCGGCCGCGACGAGCAGGAGACCCGTCCCGGCCGGCACGAGATCTACTGGCGGCACAAGGACCACTACTCCACGCTCTACGACAACGCCCCCATGCCGTACGCCCAGTTCTTCGACGGCGGCCAGGCCCTGCACGGCCGGCCCGGGGACCTGTACGCGCACGGCGGCTCGGCGGGCTGCGTGAACCTGTCGGTGCCGGACGCCGAACGCCTGTGGAACCTGCTGTCGGAAGGGGACGTGGTCTACGTCTGGGGCACCAAGCCCGGCACCGAGGACTGACGCAGCCGGTTCCCGTCACTTGGGACTGAACAGTGACATGACCGTGCCTTTTCGTAGTCCACCCGTGTGATTTCCTGTCGACAAGCGCGCGACTGTCCGTGCGCGGGGGACATGGGGAGAACACGAGTGAACCTGCAGCCGATACGCGGCCGCGTCCGCAGCGGCCTGCCGGCCCTTCTGCTGGGAGCGGCCCTGCTGCTCACCACCGCTTGCGGTGCGGGCGGAAGCGACAGCGGGGGCAAGGGCGGGAACGACGCCAAGGGGACGACGGCCGGGGCCAAGAGCGGCACCGAGGCGTCCAAGGCCGTCGTGAACGTCAAGCCGGACGACGGGGCCAAGGAGGTCGCCACGAGCGGCATCCTGAAGATCTCCAGCACCGGTGGCAAGCTCACCGCGGTGACGGTCGCCGACACCAAGGGCAACGCGGTGGAGGGCAAGCTGGGCGGCGACGGCGCGAGCTGGGAGCCCGCCCGCAACCTGGCCGCCGCCACCGAGTACAAGGTGCACGCGGTCGCCAAGGACGAGGCCGGCCGGGAGTCCGCCAAGGACACCACCTTCACCACCCTGACCCCGCAGAACACCTTCGTGGGCCACTACACGCCCGAGGACGGTTCGACCGTCGGCGTGGGCATGCCGGTCTCCATCAACTTCACCCGGGGCATCACCAATCCCGAGGCCGTCGAGAAGGCCATCACCGTCACGGCCGAGCCGTCCGTGCCGGTCGAGGGCCACTGGTTCGGCAACGACCGCCTCGACTTCCGCCCCGAGAAGTACTGGGCCGCGGGCACCAAGGTCACCGTGAAGCTCGCCCTCGACGGCGTCGAGGGCCGGCCCGGGGTCTACGGCAAGCAGACCCGTACGGTCACCTTCACCGTCGGCCGCTCGCAGGTCACCACCGTCGACGCGAGCGCCCACACCATGCAGGTCGTCCGCGACAACCAGGTCCTCAAGGACATCCCGATCACGGCGGGCGCCCCGGCGACGACCACCTACAACGGACAGATGGTCATCAGCGAGAAGTACAAGGTGACCCGGATGAACGGCGCCACCGTCGGCTTCGGCGGCGAGTACGACATCTCCGACGTCCCGCACGCGATGCGCCTGTCCAATTCGGGCACCTTCGTCCACGGCAACTACTGGGCCCCCTCCAGCACCTTCGGCTCGGAGAACGTCAGCCACGGCTGCGTCGGCCTGGAGGACGAGCGCGGCGCCGGTGACGACAGCACGCCCGCAGCCTGGTTCTACAACGAGTCCCTGATCGGCGACGTGGTGGTCGTGAAGAACTCCAAGGACAAGCAGATCGCCCCGGACAACGGCCTCAACGGCTGGAACATGGACTGGGCGGAGTGGACCAAGTAGGCCCCGCTCCCGCGTAGTCGACACGCACCCGAAGTGGCCCGGCGCCGTGACCCACGGCGCCGGGCCGCTGCGCGTGGGCCGCGGCTAACCTTCCGCGTATGACCCTCTCTCTCGAAGTCTCCGAAGGCGTCGGCACGATCCGCCTGGACCGCCCGCCCATGAACGCCTTGGACGTCGCCACCCAGGACCGGCTGCGCGAGCTCGCCGTGGAGGCCACCGACCGCGCCGACGTGCGCGCGGTGATCCTCTACGGCGGGGAGAAGGTGTTCGCGGCCGGCGCGGACATCAAGGAGATGCAGACGATGGACCACGCGGCGATGGTCGCCCGCTCCCGTGGCCTCCAGGACGCCTTCACCGCCGTCGCCCGGATCCCCAAGCCCGTCGTCGCCGCCGTCACCGGCTACGCGCTCGGCGGCGGCTGCGAGCTCGCGCTCTGCGCCGACTACCGGATCGCCGCCGACAACGCCAAGCTCGGCCAGCCCGAGATCCTGCTCGGCCTGATCCCGGGCGCGGGCGGCACCCAGCGGCTGTCCCGGTTGATCGGTCCCTCCAAGGCCAAGGACCTCATCTTCACCGGCCGGATGGTCAAGGCCGAGGAGGCGCTCGCGCTGGGCCTGGTGGACCGGGTCGTACCCGCCGCCGAGGTGTACGAGCAGGCGCGCACCTGGGCCGCGAAGCTCGCGCAGGGTCCGGCCCTCGCGCTGCGCGCCGCGAAGGAGTGCGTGGACGCGGGCCTGGAGGCGGACATCGACACCGGCCTGACCATCGAACGCACCTGGTTCGCGGGCCTGTTCGCCACTGAGGACCGCGAGCGCGGAATGCGCAGCTTCGTCGAAGAGGGCCCGGGCAAGGCCAAGTTCGTCTAGTCGCCGAGTACCCCTGCGGGTGGATTAGCCAGGCCTTAAGGGGGCCTTAAGCGGTCCCGGAGATCGACTCAGGGTGATCGCCGCAGCGCCCAACGTCACCGCAGGTCAGATCTGTTGGGGGCGGTCCCGGTTGCCTTTCGCATATGCCGGGACCGCCCCGGGAGCCCCGGGTGCCGGGGGGCGTTTTCCCCGGGAACGGCCCGGACGGGTGCGCCGGCCGTCCATGATGGGTGCATGGCGGGCCTGGAGGGTGTGGAACAGCCGCGGCGGCGTGGCAGCGTCGCCGCCGTGCGGGTCACGGCGGCGGCCGAGGACGAACAAGCGCTGGAGTGTTACGGGAACCCGGCCGAGGAGGAAGTGACGCTGCCGTCCATGCCCGAGTCGGCGAGTACGGCCCGCCGGCTCACGCAGAGCGTGGTGGTCCGCTTCTGGGGGCTCTCGCCGCAGATCGCCGAGCACGCCGTCCTGCTGGTCTCGGAGCTCGTCGGCAACGCGGTGCGCCACACCGGCGCGCGTTCCTTCGGCTTACGGATGGTGCGCCGGCGGGGCTGGATCCGGGTCGAGGTGCGCGACCCCTCGCGCGGGCTGCCCTGTCTGCTGCCGGTGCACGAGATGGACGTCACGGGCCGGGGGCTGTTCCTCGTCGACAAGCTGTCCGACCGCTGGGGCGCCGACCTGCTGCCCCGCGGCAAGATCACCTGGTTCGAGATGCGGGTCGCCGACCGCTAGGGCTCCCGTCGGCCCCGTGAACGCCAGAAACCCCCTGTCGCCGCGATGGGGCGCTGAGGGGGTTTCCTGGGTGTGCCGAGGATCGATGGGGTGTGTGATCCTCGGCGGAGACTTCGCTCGGGTCAAAGGGAAGCCGTGATTCCGACTATGGCAGACGAGGGCCCAAACGCCAAAAGCACCTAGTCGGACATAAGTGTGCATATCCTAAGAGTTTCCCCCTAAATCCTAGGTGAGGTGGGCCACTCGCCTCGCTTTCCATGAATAAGTATCCGCAGCTCTGCGTGAATCGTCGATTGCCGAGCGGATGATCACCCGCTCGGCTCGTTGGCGGCGTGGGTCGCGAATAGGGTCAATCGTTACCTTCTCGCCCATTCACCCCTTAAATGGGCAGGTGTTCTCACCACCAGGCCGCCGCGCGGCCCTGCGCGCGGGCGCCGCCGCCCTGGCCGGTCTCACCGCCTCCTGCGCGCCGGACCGGACCGCCGCCGGACCCGCCGCCCCCGCCGCCTCTTCCTCTGTCCCCGCCGCCTCCGTCGGCCCGGCGCGCGCCAAGCCCGCTCCGGCCACCCCTCGCCGCTTCCCCGGCCAGCCGGTGGAGATCGGCCACGGGCCGCGCGACCGCCCGGCCGTGGCCCTCACCTTCCACGGCAACGGGGACCCCGCCATCGCCCGTTCCGTCCTCGCCGAGGTCGAGAAGGCCGGCGCGCGGATCACCGTCCTGGCCATCGGCACCTGGCTCGACGACCACCCGGAGATGGCCCGCCGCGTCCTGGACGGCGGCCACGAGCTCGGCAACCACACCCAGCGCCACCTCGCGATCAACGACATGCCCGAAGCGGAGGCCTACGCCGAGATCACGGGCTGCGCCCAGCGGCTCAAGCGGCTCAC
Organism: Streptomyces sp. NPDC102258; assembly: GCF_055584685.1. NCBI lineage: Bacteria > Bacillati > Actinomycetota > Actinomycetes > Kitasatosporales > Streptomycetaceae > Streptomyces > Streptomyces sp. NPDC102258. The sequence goes on along the minus strand of NZ_JBVJLO010000004.1, from coordinate 87,165 downwards.
CGGCTCGATCGGCACCTGGTTCCGCCCCTCCCAGACCCAGTACGCCTCCCCGCTCGTCCAGCGGCTGGCCCAGCGGGCCGGTTACCCGCACGTCCTCTCGTACGACGTGGACTCCCTCGACTTCACCTCGCCCGGCGCCGCGGCCGTCATCCGCAACGTCACCGGGACGATCCACGGCGGATCGGTGGTGAGCCTGCACTTCGGCTACGCGGACACGGTCGACGCGCTGCCGCCCCTCCTCGAAGAACTCGCGCGCCGCGAGCTGCGCGCGGTGACCACCACGGAGCTGCTGACCTCATGACCACGAACCGTCTTCCCCGGAAGGCCACCGCGCTCCTCGCCGCACTGGTCCTCGCCGCCCTGGCGGGCTGCGGATCCGGAGGGAAGGGCGAGCCCGAGGCGCTCGGCTCCAGGGCGCCGGCCCGTCCCGTCAAGGCCGTCCCGCCCGGCCTGGCCGGGATGCCGCCCCTCCTCGATCCGGCCGACGTGTACGCGGCGGACCGGCCGAACCAGCTGTCGCCGGTGGTCAAGGACTTCCCGTCGCGGGTCTACGTACCGAACACCAACTCCAACACGGTGACGGTGATCGACCCGGCCACGTACAAGGTCATCGACACCATCCCGGTCGGCATCCAGCCCCAGCACGTGGTGCCCTCGTGGGACATGAAGACGCTGTGGGTCAACAACAACCGCGGGCACACGCTCACCCCGATCAACCCGGCCACCGGCGAGGCCGGCGAGGCCGTCGAGGTGCACGACCCGTACAACCTGTACTTCACGCCCAACGGCAAGTACGCCATCGTGATGGCCTCCATGGACCGCGAGCTGGTCTTCCGCGACCCGCACACCATGGACCGGGTGAAGACCGTCCCGGTGAGCTGTTTCGGCGTCAATCACGCCGACTTCTCGGCGGACGGCCGCTACTTCATCGTCAGCTGCGAGTTCTCCGGTGAACTGCTCAAGGTCGACACCGAGAAGATGGAGGTCGTCGGCCAGCAGAAACTGCCCTTCGAGGGCGCCATGCCGCAGGACGTCAAGGTCTCCCCGGACGGGAAGACCTTCTACGTCGCCGACATGATGGCGCACGGCATGTGGGTGCTCAGCGGCGACAAGTTCGACGTCCCCAAGCTGCTGCCCACCGGCAAGGGCTGCCACGGCCTGTACGTCAGCCGCGACTCCCGGGAGATGTACATCTCCAACCGGGGCGAGGGCACCATCTCCGTCTTCGACTTCAAGGCGGACCGGCTCACCAAGAAGTGGGAGCTGCCCGACGGCGGCAGCCCGGACATGGGCGGGGTCTCCGCCGACGGCAAGGTGCTGTGGCTGTCCGGCCGCTACAACTCCGAGGTCTACGCGATCGACACCGCGAGCGGCAAGGAGCTGGCCCGGATCCCCGTCGGCGACGGCCCGCACGGCCTCGCCGTGTACCCGCAGCCCGGCCGCTACTCCCTCGGCCACACCGGCATCTTCCGCTAGCCGGGAGCGGCGCGCGGCGCGTACGGCGGTGCCCCGGGAGACCGCACGGCTCCCGGGACACCGGGTTCAGGGGGGTGCGGCGGGCTACTCCCAGGCCACCGGCAGCCGTTCGGGCAGCCGCTTGATGAACCCCGTCCGCCAGACGAGGTTCTCCGCGGGGACGGCCAGGCGCAGCCCCGGCAGCCGCTCGGCCAGCACCTCCAGGGCGACCTCGGCGTGCGTCCGGGCCAGCGCGGAGGCCGGGCAGAAGTGCCGGCCGGCGCCGAAGGCGAGGTGGCCGCCCGTATCCTTCCGCTCCAGGTCCAGCGTGCCCGGCCGCTCGAAGGCCGCCGGGTCGAAGTTGGCCCCCTCCAGCAGGACCAGCACCAGCTCGCCCTCCCGGACCAGGACGTCCCCGACCCGGACGTCGGCCAGGGCGATGCGCGGCAGGCCGTCGCCCACGGAGAGGTTCCAGCGCAGCAGCTCGTCCACCGCCGGGCCCATCCGCTCCGGGTGGGCGCGCAGGTACCCGATCAGCTCCGGGCGCTGGAGCAGGGCGAGGACCGCGAGCACCAGGAACGCGGAGGTGGAGACCGCACCGGCCCCGAAGAGGGAGACGGCGACGGTCGCGAACATCTCGTCCGTCAGGTGGGCCGACCCGGGGTCGGCCTCCCGCAGCGCGGCGAACCGGCCGAGGAGCCCCGTACGCTCCTCGGCGGGCAGCTCGATCTGCGCCCGCAGCGCGTCGGCGAAGTAGCCCACGTCCTTGTACCAGTTGAGCGCCGAGTCGGCGAAGGGCTCGCGGGCGGTCATGAACGCGATGTCCAGCCCCGACATCAGCCGGCGCCAGTCCGCGAACGGCACCCCGAGGACCTGGCAGTGCAGGAACGCCGAGAAGGGGTCGGCGAACCCCGCCCGGAGATCCGCCGGCCCGCCCTCGGCGACGAGGACGTCGATCAGCTCGCCGGCCACCGCGCGCAGCCGGTCACGCAGCCCCTCCTGGCGGGGGCTGAGCGCCTTCATGACCGCGTTGCGCAGTCCGGCGCTGTTGATGTTGCCCATGTTGTTGACGACCTCGGGCGGGATCGTCAGCGCGTACTGGCGGGGCACCCCGGCGTTCGCGGTGTCCTTGAGGCTGAACCGCTCGTCCTCCAGCACCTGCCGGGCGAGCGCGTGACTGCTGACCAGCCAGGCCGGATCCCCGGTCAGGGTGCGCACCCGGGCGACCGGGGCCTGCTCGCGCAGCCACGCGCACTCCTCGGGGAGCACGTCGCCGCGCCGGGAGAGGGGGAAGTCGAGGAGGGGGTGCTCCCGGTCGCCGGTGTCTCCCGTGCCTTCCGTGCTCCGCGCACGCTCCGCGCCCTCAAGCTGCTCGACGCTCATCGACGGTCCTTTCGGTGGGTGCGGCGGTGTGCGCGACGGTTTCGGGGCGTACGACGGCGTACGCCTGGTTGCGGGTGGCGCGCAGGCCCCCGCCGCGGGCGAAGAGGACGTCGGTCATCGGCATCTTGACGTGGTAGGCCGCCACCGAGGACGGCACGTCGAGAATGCTCGGGGTATCCACGAAGAAAGGCAGCTCCGCCGCCATGTAATCGAAACAGACCCGCAACTGGCCGTCCGTCATGGATTCACCTTCCGGCAACTTCGAGCCGACAAAGTGCAGGGCCATTTCCTCGCACCCTTTGCGGAACACGTCGTCCGTGTCCAGGAAATGCATGATGCGTCGGTGCAGCAGTTGGTACACGGGGTTCGGCTGGAACTCCGAAAGTGCCCTCACCCGGATCTCCGCGTGCTGGGGCGCTGATTCCCCGACACCTTTGAGAATCCTTCTGCGGACCGCCTTGATCTCCTTCGCCGCACGCTTCTCCGCATGCTCCCGGCTGTAGCCGAAAGCGGCGAACATCCGGGCTACGTGGAGGTCCGCGTAGACGAAGTCGACCTGCGCGAAGCGGGTCGTCGCCCATCGGGTCAGGCTGGATATGCGCTCGGAGCTGAAGTAGCTGTTGCCGGGGCTCACTCCGATGAGCACATGGTCGCCGTCTTCCCAGATATGGCGGCAAGTGCGGGTGAAGGGCAGAACTTCGAATGATGCGTCAGTTGTGATCGTCATCTGTGTGATCGCCCTTTTTGCCGCTTGTCCCTGGGAGCCCTGCGCTCCTGGTGTGGCGGCAATGCCGTTACGTTATGCCGCGATCCCGGAGCGTGACAAGTGCGGGGCTGATTTATTGGCTGGAATGTGCGCTTCCGTATTGCGGAAGGGGAATTGAATTTCTATCTGCCGCCCGAACGGGACCCGCGCACGGGGCCCGCCCGGGATGCCGCTACTCTGAGCCGGTCAACAAGCACCAAGAAGGGGTGGACCCAGTGGCGGACATCGAGAGCGCACGGGCGACGTTCAACAAGTTCGACGTGAACGGTGACGGCTTCATCACGGCCGACGAGTACAGCGCTGCCATGAAGGCGATGGGCGACGCGTTCGTCACCGCCTCGGTCGCGGACGCCGTGGTCGCCTCCAAGGACACCAACGGCGACGGCCTGCTGAGCTTCGACGAGTTCTGGGCCGCCCTGAACAAGTAGGCTCCGCGCCGCCCCCGCCCCCGTACCGCCTGCCCGGTGCGGGGGCGCGCTCAATTCCCGGGGGAGGAGCCCATGTCCCCGACCTCGTCCAGGGCCTCCTCCAGCCAGCTCAGCCAGAAGCCCTCCAGGGCGATCCCGCCGCGCAGCACCAGCCGGCGCAGCCGGTCCTCCACGGCGTCCCGGCCCGGCGGGAAGTCCCGCGCCTCGATGGCCTCGTACGTCGCCAGCTGCTCCCGGTGCAGGTCCCGGTGGCGCCGCAGCTCCGGCCCGAGGCCCTGGAGCCCCACCACGGCCGCCGCGCGCAGCCGCAGCAGCAGCGCGTCCCGCATCGGCTTGGGGTCCTGGCTCTCGCCCACCCAGCGGGCCAGCTCCACCCCGCCGTCGGGCAGCACCTCGTACTCCTTCTTCTGGCCGCGCACGGGACCCTCGCTGGGCAGCGCCCGGATCAGCCCGGCCTCCTCCAGCCGCCCCAGCTCCCGGTAGATCTGCTGGTGCGTCGCCGACCAGAAGTACCCGATCGACTTGTCGAAGCGCCGGGTCAGCTCCAGCCCCGACGAGGGCTTCTCCAGCAGGGCGGTGAGGATGGCGTGCGGCAGCGACATGCGGCCATCCTAGGTTTGCCGGGCGCCGCGCCGGAGCCGGTGGCTCAGTGCCAGGCGGTCAGGGCCTGCGGTACGCGGGGGCCGGGGGCGTCCGCGGCCAGCAGGCCGCGGGCGCGCAGGAGGGCCGACACCGCCGGGGACCAGGCCTGGCGCAGGCCCGCCGAGGCCAGCAGCTCCGGGTCGGCCAGCAGCGCCGCGGCCGGGCCGGTCCTGATGCCCGCCGGGGTCAGCACCGCCGCGTCGTCGGCCCAGCGCACCGCGAGGTCCACGTCGTGGGTGGCCATCACCACCGTGGTGCCGGCCGCGCGCAGACCCGCCAGTACGTCCAGGAGGCGCTCCTGCCCGTCCGGGTCCAGCCCGGCCGTCGGCTCGTCGAGGATCAGCACGCGCGGTGCCATCGCCACCGCCCCGGCGATGGCCGCCCGCTTGCGCTGCCCGTAGGAGAGGAGGTGGGTGGGGCGGCCGCGCAGCGCGGTGATGTCCAGGGCGGCGAGGGCGGCTTCGACCCGCTCGCGGACCTCCGGCGCGGACAGCCCCAGGTTCATCGGCCCGAAGGACACGTCCTGTTCGACCGAGGCCGCGAAGAGCTGGTCGTCCGGGTCCTGGACCACCAGCTGCACCGAGGTCCGCAGCCGGGTCAGCCCCGCCCGGTCGTGGGCCACCACCGCGCCGTCCAGGCGCAGCGTGCCCGTGACGGGCCGCAGCCCGCCGCTGAGCAGCCGCATCAGCGTGGTCTTGCCGCTGCCGTTGCGGCCCAGCAGGACCAGCGCCCGGCCCTCCTCGATCCCGAAGTCCACCCCGGACAGCACGGCCGGGCCGTCCTCGTAGGCGTATCCCGCCCCGGCCAGTTCCACCACCACGCTCACGGGCACAGCTCCTTCAGTACGAGGGTCCCCGCGACCAGGGCGGCCAGCAGGGCGGCGGAGGCCGTGAGGAACCGCCAGGACAGCGACGCCTCGGGGACGAGGACCCGTAGCGCGCCGTCGTAACCGCGCCCGGCCAGCCCCTCCTGGAGCCGGGCGGCGCGGTCGAAGGCCCGGACGAACGTGGTCGCGGCGAGCCCGGCCAGCGAACGCCACACCGCCGCCCGGCCCGTCTGGCCGAGCCGGGCCGCCTGGGCCCGGCGGACCCGCGCCATCGAGTCGAGCAGCAGGAAGCCGATGCGGTACATGACGAGTGCCACGTCCACCACCGGGGCGGGCACCCCGGCCCGCACCAGCCGGGGCAGTACGTCCGAGACCGGGGTGGTGAAGGCGAACAGCAGCACGCCGAGGGAGGCCGCCGAGGTGCGCAGCAGGAGTTCCGCCGCGTGCCGGGGCCCGTCCGGGGCCAGGGCGACGAACCCGGCCGGGCCGCCCACCGACACCAGCAGCGGCAGCGCCCCGGTCACGCAGAAACCGAGCGGCACCCGGAAGGCCCGCCACAGCTGCCGGCCCGCCACCCCGGCCGGGCCCAAAAGCACGGCGAGGGCGGCGGCCGCGACCAGCGGTCCGCCGGGCCAGGGCGGCAGGCAGACGGCGGTGACCGTCAGCCCGAGCCCGAGGAGGGCCTTCTCCAGCGGGTGCCGGCCGCGCCAACGGCTGGAGTGGGCCGCCACGTCGATCGGCAGCACCGCCTAGGCCTCCGGCGCGGCGGGGACGGGGGCCGCCGGGCCGGCCGTGGCCCCCGGGCCCGCGACCGGGTCCACCGCCGGGTCCGAGGCCTGGGCCGTGGCCAGGGCCAGGCCCTGCCGACGGCCCTTGCGGATCCCGAAGTAGTACGCGAGCACGCCCGCGCCCAGCGCCGCCTGGAGGGCGAACAGCGCCGACTCGACCTCCCCGGAGGGAGGTTCGTACAGCGGGGAGAACCAGGGCTTGTAGTCCGGCTCCAGTTCCGTGATGGCCGTCTGCGCCTGCGCGTCCGCGCCCGCGAACGGCTCCTCCTTGTCGTCGCCGAGCCCCAGCGCGAGCGGGAGCACGGCGAGCGCCGCCACCAGGAGCAGCAGCAGGGTGTTGATCTTCGCGTTCCGGGTCAGGGCCATCAGAGCGCCGCCTCCCGGCGCGCCCCGGCGGTGCCGGTCATCCGCGCGACCCCGAGCCGGACCAGGTCCGACCGGCTGGACTGCATCAGCAGCCGCATCACGAGGACGGTCAGCAGCCCCTCGCTCACCGCGAGCGGGATCTGGGTCACGGCGAAGATGCCGGCGAACTTCTCCAGGGAGCCCAGGAACCCGCTGGAGGGGTCCGGGAAGGCGAGCGCGAGCTGTACGGAGGTCACGCAGTAGGTGACGAGGTCGGCGACGAACGCCCCGGCGAAGACGGTCACCATCAGCGGCGCACCGGACTTCCGCAGCAGCCGGTAGGCGGCGTACCCGGCCCAGGGGCCGGCGATGGCCATCGAGAAGACGTTCGCGCCGAGCGTGGTCAGGCCGCCGTGCGCGAGCAGCAGCGCCTGGAACAACAGGGTGATCGTGCCCAGGACCGCCATGATCGGCGGCCGGAACAGGATGGCCCCGAGTCCGGTCCCGGTCGGGTGGGAGCAGCTGCCCGTCACCGAGGGGATCTTGAGCGCGGACAGGACGAAGGTGAACGCGCCGGACGCGCCGAGCAGCAGCGTGCTCTCCGGGTTGGCCTTCACCTCGCGGGTCAGGGCGCGGACACCGTGGACGACGAACGGGGCCGACGCGGCGCCCCAGGCGGCCGCGTGCAAGGGGGGCAGGAACCCCTCGGCTATATGCATGTGTGGGAGACCTCTCCAGCACCTCGTGGATGGACGACGCGCCCCGGCCGGTCTCCTGGCTTACGGGTCATGATGCCCGGGCTCCGCCTTCCCGGTCCCCCGCGGTCTCCCGCGCGGGTCCAGTGGCTTCCCGCAGGAGTGGAGCCGGACTTCCCGATCACAGTGGCGAGGGCCGCACCGGTTTCCCACCGGTTTCCCGAACACCAAGGCTTGTTGACCCTAGTCGCCCGGGCGGACCGGCAACAAACCCGCTCCCCGGAGGGACGCGGTCCGCCGGCGGCGCCCGGGCGGCCGGTTCAGCAGGTGGCCGGGTGGGCGACGTCCACCACGTACCGCTCGGGCGAGTGGAGGACGCTGGTGGTGAAGGCGGGCGGGGTGTCGAAGGCGGCGCCGAAGGTCACGTACCCCTCGTAGTCGCCGGTCAGGGCGAGGCCCTTGAGCTTGCTGAGCCCGATCTGCTGGAGCTTGGGCCCCTGGTAGACGTTGTGGCCCGCGTCGTCGTGTGCGGCGGCGGGGTGCAGGCGGATCTCCAGGAAGTACGTGCCCGCCAGCGGGACGGGCTTGCCGGACCCGTCGTAGACCAGCTCGGAGACGGGCGTGACGGTGACCGGCGGGGCGGCGCCCTGCAGGTCGATGACGATCCGGTCGTACGTGCAGTGACCGCCCCAGCGGGCGTTCACGACGAGCGGGGTCGCGGCACTGACGGCTGGGGCGGCGGCCGATGCCGGGGCGCTGAGCGCGAGTCCGGCGGTGAGCAGGGCGCCCGTGGCCAGGGCCACGGTCCGGCGGCGGCGCGGGCTGAGCGGGTGACGCATGAAGTCCCCCCGATTCTCGTGAGACGGGGACTGCCTGTCACCCGGGAAGACACCGCCGGGGACCCCGGCGGTTCCCTCAGTGCGCCAGCAGCGCGCTCAGTTCCGCGTCCAGGTCGTAGTGGCGCCGTTCCTGCCCGCGCGGGACCAGGTCGGTCATCCGGCGGCACAGCTCCCGTACGTCCTTGGCGCGGGCGGAGACCACGCAGCTGTGCCGGCCGTTGCTGAAGGCGAGGAACACCCGCGGTTCGGTGCCCCGGCGCAGCGGCCACACCTGGATGTCGCCCTCGCCGGTGCCGCAGGTCTGCCCGTCGAGGAGCAGCTCGCGCGAGAACACCCAGCGGGCGAGGTGGGTCCCGGCGCCGCGGAAGTCGACGGCCAGCTCGTACGGCCGGTCCGTGCGGTACACGAAGGTGCCGGTCAGCGGGACGGTCAGCGGTACGGCCTCCAGCCGCAACGGCAGGACGCGGTGCTCGGTGGTGGCCATGGTGGCTCTGCCTCTCTTCGCGCGGTGGGCTCACGGGCCCCCCTCGGGCACGCTAGCCGACGATCCCGGCCCTCCCCGGGGCCGAAGGTCCCGAGCGCGGGGGCCGCTCGGCCCGATCCCGGGACCTGCCCGGCGCCTACCCAGGGTCCGCGCGGATCCGCGCCGCCGGCCGGGACGCGCACGAGCCCGCCCTCCGGGGGAGGGCGGGCTCGGGGGGCCGGTCAGCGCGCGGGGGCGGGGCCGGTCAGCACTCGATGACGTTGACCGCGAGACCGCCGCGCGCGGTCTCTTTGTATTTGACCTTCATGTCGGCGCCGGTCTCCTTCATGGTCTTGATGACCTTGTCCAGGGAGACCTTGTGGGAGCCGTCGCCGCGCATCGCCATCCGGGCCGCGGTGACGGCCTTGACGGCGGCCATGCCGTTGCGCTCGATGCACGGGATCTGGACGAGGCCGCCGACCGGGTCGCAGGTCAGGCCGAGGTTGTGCTCCATGCCGATCTCGGCGGCGTTCTCGACCTGCTCCGGGCTGCCGCCCAGGACCTCGGCGAGGGCGCCGGCCGCCATCGAGCAGGCGGAGCCGACCTCGCCCTGGCAGCCGACCTCGGCGCCGGAGATGGAGGCGTTCTCCTTGAAGAGCAGCCCGATGGCACCGGCCGACAGCAGGAAGCGGACCACGCCGTCCTCGTCGGCGCCGGGCACGAAGTTCATGTAGTAGTGCAGTACCGCCGGGATGATGCCCGCGGCGCCGTTGGTCGGGGCGGTGACCACCCGGCCGCCTGCGGCGTTCTCCTCGTTCACGGCCATCGCGTAGAGGGTGATCCACTCCATCGACAGCGCCTGCGGGTCGCCCTCGGAGCGCAGCTTGCGCGCGGTGTTCGCGGCGCGGCGCCGGACCTTCAGGCCGCCGGGCAGGATCCCCTCGCGCGACATGCCGCGCGCGACGCAGGCCTGCATGACCCGCCAGATCTCCAGGAGGCCCTCGCGGATCTCCTCCTCCGTGCGCCAGGCCTTCTCGTTCTCCAGCATCATCGCGGAGATCGACAGGCCGCTCTCGCGGGCCATGCGCAGCATCTCGTCGCCGCTGCGGAAGGGGAACTTCAGCTCGGTGTCGTCGAGCTTGATCCGGTCCTCGCCGACCGCGTCCTCGTCCACGACGAAGCCGCCGCCGACCGAGTAGTACGTCTTCTCCAGCAGCGGGGCGCCGGCCGCGTCGTACGCGAAGAGCGTCATGCCGTTCGCGTGGTAGGGCAGGGAGCGGCGGCGGTGCAGGATGAGCTGGCTCGGCTCGTCGAAGGCGATCTCGTGCGCCTGGCCTATCTCGGCGCCCAGCAGGCGCAGCCGGCCGCTCTGGCGGATCCGCTCCACCTCGGCGTCGGCGTTCTCCACGTTCACCGTGCGGGGGGAGTGGCCCTCCAGGCCCAGCAGGACCGCCTTGGGGGTGCCGTGGCCGTGGCCGGTCGCGCCGAGCGAGCCGAAGAGCTCCGCGCGGACGGAAGCCGTCTGGGCGAGGACGCCTTCCTTCTTCAGGCGGGTCACGAACATGCGCGCCGCCCGCATCGGGCCGACCGTGTGGGAGGAGGAGGGACCGATGCCGATGGAGAAGAGGTCGAAGACGGAGATGGCCACGGTGGCGAGACTCCCTTGTCTGCTCGTGGGTGGGAGGGGGCAGGGATGGCGGATCTGCGGATTTTGTCCGGCAGACGAGCGTAACGCGTGGAGATGAACGTTTCGGCTCGTGGACGGGTCGGCCGGACGTGAGCCGGCTCGCGTTCCGGTGCCCGGGCGGGTGCGGCCCCGGGCGGTGCCGGGCCCCCGGCGGGCGGCCCGGGGCGGCCGGGCGACCGGAGTGGCGGCACGAAAAGGGCCCGGCCCTGTGGAGAACACGGCCGGGCCCTTCCGCTGGGCCGTTACAGCGACGGGTACAGCGGGAACTTCGCGGCGAGCGCGGAGACGCGCGCCTTCAGGTCCGCGGCGTCGAAGTCGGGCTTCAGCGCCTGCGCGATGATCTCGGCGACCTCGGTGAAGGCCTCGGTGTCGAAACCGCGGGTGGCCAGGGCCGGCGTGCCGATCCGCAGACCCGAGGTGACCATCGGCGGCCGCGGGTCGTTCGGGATGGCGTTGCGGTTGACCGTGATGCCGACCTCGTGGAGGCGGTCCTCGGCCTGCTGTCCGTCCAGCTCGGAGTTGCGCAGGTCCACCAGGACCAGGTGCACGTCGGTGCCGCCGGTGAGGACGTCCACGCCCACGGCCTTGACGTCGTCCTGGACCAGGCGGGCGGCGAGGATCTTCGCGCCCTCCAGGGTGCGGACCTGGCGCTCCTTGAAGTCCTCCGAGGCGGCGACCTTGAAGGACACGGCCTTGGCGGCGATCACGTGCTCCAGCGGGCCGCCCTGCTGGCCCGGGAAGACCGCGGAGTTGATCTTCTTGGCCAGCTCCTGCGTCGACAGGATGACACCGCCGCGCGGACCGCCGAGGGTCTTGTGCGTGGTGGTGGTGACGACGTGGGCGTGCGGCACCGGGTTCGGGTGCAGACCGGCGGCCACCAGGCCGGCGAAGTGCGCCATGTCCACCATCAGGTACGCGCCGACCTCGTCCGCGATGCGGCGGAAGGCGGCGAAGTCCAGCTGGCGCGGGTACGCGGACCAGCCGGCGACGATCAGCTGCGGCTTGGACTCCTTGGCGAGGCGCTCGACCTCGGCCATGTCGACCTCGCCGGTCTCGTCGACGTGGTACGGGACCACGTTGTAGAGCTTGCCGGAGAAGTTGATCTTCATGCCGTGGGTCAGGTGACCGCCGTGGGCCAGGTTCAGGCCCATGATCGTGTCGCCCGGCTTCAGCAGCGCGAACATCGCGGCGGCGTTGGCCTGCGCACCGGAGTGCGGCTGGACGTTCGCGGCCTCGGCGCCGAACAGCGCCTTGACGCGGTCGATCGCGATCTGCTCGACCACGTCGACGTGCTCGCAGCCGCCGTAGTAACGGCGGCCCGGGTAGCCCTCGGCGTACTTGTTGGTCAGGACCGAGCCCTGGGCCTCCATGACGGCGACCGGAGCGAAGTTCTCCGACGCGATCATTTCCAGGGTGGACTGCTGGCGCACGAGCTCGGCGTCGACGGCGGCGGCGACGTCCGGGTCGAGCTCGTGGAGAGGAGTGTTCAGTACGGACATCAGGAGTCCCCGGGGATCAGTTGTCGGAGTGGGTGAACGCGGCGTAGTCGTCGGCGGAGAGCAGGTCGCCCGGCTCCTCCGAGACGCGCACCTTGAACAGCCAGCCGCCCTCGAACGGAGCGGAGTTCACCAGCGAGGGGTCGTCCACGACGTCCTGGTTGGCCTCGACGACCTCACCGGAGACGGGGGAGTACAGGTCGCTGACGGACTTGGTCGACTCCAGCTCACCACAGGTCTCGCCCGCGGTCACCGTGTCGCCGACCTCGGGGAGCTGGGCGTAGACGACGTCACCGAGCGCGTTGGCCGCGAACTCCGTGATGCCGACCGTCGCGACGCCGTCCACGGCGGCCGACAGCCACTCGTGCTCCTTGCTGAAACGCAGCTGCTGGGGGTTGCTCATGACCTGATTCTCCTGGATGCGGGGGAGTGGATGTGAACAGTGGTCTCGCCTGCCGAGACGGGCGCCGGGGCGCCGGAACACCGCCGCACGGCCGGGCGCACGGCGGTGGTGACTACTTCTGCCGCTTGTAGAACGGCAGCGCCACGACCTCGTACGCCTCATGCGTACCGCGAATGTCCACGCCGACGCCGGAGGTGCCGGGCGCGGCGTGCGCCGCGTCCACGTACGCCATGGCGATCGGCCTGCCCAGCGTCGGGGACGGGGCGCCCGAGGTGACCTCGCCGATGACCTCGCCGCCGGCGACGACCGGGAAACCGGCGCGCGGGACGCGGCGGCCCTCGGCGATCAGGCCGACCAGCTTGCGCGGCGGGTTCGTCGCGGCGCGCTCGGCGGCGGCCTCCAGCGCGGCGCGGCCGACGAAGTCGCCCTCCTTCTCGAACTTCACGACCCGGCCCAGCCCCGCGTCGAAGGGCGTGAGCGAGGTGGTCAGCTCGTGTCCGTACAGCGGCATGCCCGCCTCCAGGCGCAGCGTGTCGCGGCAGGACAGGCCGGCCGGGACCAGGCCGACGCCCTCGCCGGCCTTCGTCAGCGCCTGCCACAGCTCCACGGCGTGCTCGGGGGCGACGAACAGCTCGAAGCCGTCCTCGCCGGTGTAGCCGGTGCGCGCGATCAGCGCGGGCACGCCCGCGACGGTGCCCGGCAGGCCCGCGTAGTACTTCAGGCCGTCCAGGTCGGCGTCGGTCAGCGACTTCAGGATGCCGGGGGACTCGGGGCCCTGGACGGCGATGAGCGCGTACGCGTCGCGGTCGTCGCGGACCTCGGCGTCGAAGCCGGCGGCCCGCTCGGTCAGCGCGTCCAGCACGACCTGGGCGTTCGAGGCGTTGGCGACGACCATGAACTCGCTCTCGCCCAGGCGGTAGACGATCAGGTCGTCCAGGATCCCGCCGTCCTCCTGGCAGATGTGCGTGTAGCGGGCGCGGCCGACGCCGACGGTGGAGATGTTGCCGACCAGCGCGTAGTCCAGGACCTTGACGGCCTCGGGGCCGGTCAGGGTGATCTCGCCCATGTGGGACAGGTCGAAGAGACCGGCCCTGGTGCGCACGGCGTTGTGCTCGTCGCGCTCACTGGCGTAGCGCAGCGGCATGTCCCAGCCCGCGAAGTCGGTCATGGTCGCACCGAGCGAGCGGTGCAGCGCGTCGAGCGCGGTCAGGCGGGGGGCAGTGCTCATGGGTGTGGCTCCCGGGTCCCAGGGCATGACATGACGAGGACGATCCTCCCCATCTGTCATCGGAACCTGAGAGGTTCGCCGAGAGTTCCCCGTGTGAAGGACGGGACGCCCTGGGCTTGCACCTTGGGTGGAGCGCGCGGCGGCCGTCGGGGACGGACATCTCGCGGCTCGCTTTTCAGATCTGCCTCATCCACGCGGTACGGGGCCTGAGAGATTCAAGGGAGGTACTTGCTCCTTCGGCGCCCGGGCACGGCCTCACGGCGTGCCGGGACTCTCCCGCGCGGATTCAAGCGGCCGGTATGCAGTTGGTGTCCAGATGGCGCACATCATTGCACGGCCCGCTCGGGCGCGGGCAGTGGGGCCCTGAAGAACGGACGGACCGGAACCGGGACCCCGGGATTACCGTCTCTTTACACTCGGCGGGCATCGGTGTCCCGGCGGTCCGGCATCGGGGGGAGACGATCACTGTGCGGAGATTCGGAGTGCTGACGACGACGGGAACCGTGAGCGGGGTCCCGGCCCAGCGCAGCCCCCGGCCGCGTACGGCGGCCCCGGTGCGCGACCTGCGCGGCGGCCCGGCGTGCGGGCCGCGGCGGCTCGGGTTCCGCGACGGGGACATCGTGGTGGTGTCCGGCCTGCCCGGCGGCGGCAAGAGCACCCTGATCAAGCGCGCCGCGCAGGACGGCGTCGACTCCCAGGACGTCCGCGAACGCTGGGAGCGGCGGATGCCGGCGGCCCTGCCGTACGCCGTGTACCGGCCGCTGGTGCGGGCCGCGCACTACTGGGGGCTCTGGCGGCGGCTGCGCTCCGGGGCCTCCGTCGTCGTCCACGATTGCGGCACCCAGGTGTGGGTGCGCGGCCTGCTCGCCGCCGCCGCCCGCCGCCGGGGCCGCTCGCTGCACCTGCTGCTGCTGGACACCAGCGCCGAGGAGGCCCTGTCCGGGCAGGCCGCGCGGGGCCGGCGGGTCTCCGCGTACGCCTTCGCCCGGCACCGGGGCGCGGTGGGCCGGCTGCTGCGCGACGCCGAGGCGGGCCGGCTCCCGGCCGGCTGCGCCTCCGCCGTGCTCCTCGACCGCCGCTCGGCCGCCGCCGTGAGCCGGATCGCCTTCCACCCCTGACGGACGGCCGCCGAGGGGGCGGTAGCCTCGGGGCGACATCGGGGCGGAGCCTTACGGAGAGCAGGGGTACATGCAGGGCAGCGGCTGGCCGGCGAACGAGTTGGAACAGGTCCTCGGGGCGGCCCTCGGCGCACCGGACGCCGGGCCGCGCATCCTGGAGGTGCTCGGCCGCAGCCAGGTCTGGGTCCCGCTGCCGCAGGGCGGCGGCCCCGGGCACGCCGCCCTCGACCTGCCCACGATGCTGATCGGCGAAGCGGCCTACGTCCCCGTCTACAGCTCCGAGGCCCAGTTCCGCTTCTGCGCCGGACCCGCCATGGACTTCGCGGTCGCCCCCGCCGTCGAGTTCGCCCGCGGCCTGCCCCCGCAGCTCGGCATCGCCGTGAACCCCGAGGGCGCCGTCGGCGTCCCGCTGCCCCCGGCAGCCGTCGCGGAGCTGTGCCGGGCCGGACGGACCCCGCTCGACGGGCCCGCCACCGGCGGCCGGGTCCGGCTCTACGAGCCCGACTGGCAGGAGGACCCCGTCGACTTCCTCGCCGCCGCCGCCGAGGAGTTCCGCGCCACCGCAGTGGTCGCCGCCGCGCACCGCTGCCTGGCCAGCGTCGAGGCCGGGCCGCCGCAGCTGTACGTCGGTGTCCGCCTGGTGGGATGGGATCCCGCCGCCCGGGAGGCCCCGCTGGCGGCGCTCGGCCGGGCGCTGGCCCGCGTACCGGCGCCCTGGCCCGTCCAGTTGATCCTGCTCGACGCGGCCGAGGACCCGGTCACGGACTGGATTCGTGAGCGCGTACGCCCCTTCTACCTTCCCTAGCGCCGCTTAAGCTGGTCGGTACGGGTGGACGACGGGCGGAAGAGGGGTACCGGGTGAGTGCGTCAGGCACGGCCGCGGCCGGGCAGGTCGAGCACATGCTGCGCCAGGTGACTCCCGGGCGCTACGAGGGGTACGAGTCGTTCCTGCACTCCCTCGCCGAGGGGCGGCTGTGGATGCTGCTGTGGCAGGGGCAGGCCGGCTCGCCGGACGCCCAGTACGGCGGCATGGAGGTCGAGGGCCTCGGCTACGCGCCCTGCGTGACCTCGCCGCAGGAGCTGGCCGCCAGCGGCTGGAACCGCGGCTACGAGGTGGTCACCGGCCGGGACATCGCCCGCGCCCTGTACCCCGACCGCTGGGGCCTGTGGGTCAATCCGCACGCCCCCGGCGGCGGCCTCGGCGTGCCGTGGGCCGACCTGCGCCGCGTCGCCACCGGCCTGGACCGGATGCCCGCGGGCCCGCTGCGGCTGTCGGAGCCGGCCCTGGAGCTCCCGCAGTTCTACGGGCTGCTCACCCAGCACGCCCACCGCACCCCGGCCGTGCGCGCGCTGCGCCGCGCCTGGGTGCAGCCCGCGCTGGGGTCGGCGTACCTCGCGGTCGGGCTGGACCTGTACGACGCCTCGGCGCCCGCGCTGGAATCCGTACGGGAGATGATGCGGCAGTCGGTCGGCGCGGTGCCCGAGGGGGTGCCGGTGTGCACGGTGGCGCTGGCGGACGAGCACGATCCGGTCGCGATGTGGCTGCGGGCGCGGACCCGCCCGTTCTACGACCGCGAGGGTCAGGCCGCGGCCTACTAGGGACGCGTGAGCGGAAGGCCGTCGGGAACCCCGTTCCCGGCGGCCTTCCGCTTGTCCGGGTATCGCCCGTGATGGGTGTCCAATAGGCGTGCTCCTCTTGTGAGTTGCGCGCCATGTCCGTTTGCGTACCGAACAGACGGTGTTGCTCCGCTGAGCCGTGAGCGGAGTCCGGATAACGGGAACTCGGGCCTCAGATCACGTTTGCGCATCCATTCATCTGCGGGTCTGGCGGCTGGTCGAGCGCCCGATGAAGACTCCCCACCCAAGAGCCGGTCAGTCCTGCCAGACCCCGGTTCGGCACGTGGTCTTCGCTTGGTGTTTCACACAGCACTCCCGGCACTTCCTGCACTTCCCGCACTCCGGCTGCATCACCTTCACCACACCGCACTTCGCACGCGCTCCAGGCGTCCCGAGCACTCCGAGCGCCACTCCGCACCAACGCCGCCACAGCGGCGGGCATGGGCCGGCCACCCGTCGGCCGAGAGGGGTCCCCACCACGATGACGGCACCACTGCACGACACGAGCGCGGAAACACCCGCACCCGTGTCCGTAGCCGACGTCCCTGCCAAGGCCATCGAAGGCCGCTCGCCCGGCCGCATCGCCTGGATGCGCCTCAAGCGCGACAAGGTCGCGCTGACGGGCGGTGTGGTCGTGATCCTCCTGATCCTGGTGGCGGTCTTCGCGCCGCTGATCGTGAACCTGTTGGGGCACGACCCCAACGAGTTCCACGAGGACATGATCGACCCGGACCTGGGCACGCCGCTCGGTTCCTTCGGCGGCATCAGCTCCGACTACCTGCTCGGCGTCGAACCGACCAACGGCCGCGACGTGTTCAGCCGGATCGTCTACGGCGCCCGCATCTCGCTGATCGTCGCCTTCCTGGCGGCCTTCGTCTCGGTCGTCCTCGGCAGCCTGCTCGGCGCCATGGCCGGCTTCCTCGGCGGCTGGGCCGACGCCGTCATCAGCCGCGTGATGGACCTGCTGCTGGCCTTCCCGCAGCTGCTGTTCACCATCGCCCTCGTCTCCGTCGTCCCCAACTCCCTCTGGGGGTTCGAGGGTTCGGGTGTACGGATGGGCGTGCTGATCGTCGTCATCGGCTTCTTCGGCTGGCCCTACATCGGCCGCATCGTCCGGGGCCAGACGATCTCCCTGCGGGAGCGCGAGTACGTCGAGGCGGCGCGGAGCCTGGGCGCCGGCCGCGGCTACATCCTCCTCAAGGAGCTGATGCCGAACCTGGTCGCGCCGATCCTCGTCTACACCACGCTGATCATCCCGACCAACATCCTGACGGAAGCGGCCCTCAGCTTCCTGGGCGCCGGCGTCAAGCCCCCCACCTCTTCCTGGGGAAAGATGCTCTCCGACGCCGTCCCCATCTACCAGGACGACCCCACGTACATGGTGGTCCCCGGTATGACGATCTTCATCACCGTCCTGGCGTTCAACCTCTTCGGGGACGGGCTGCGCGACGCACTCGACCCCAAGGGCAGCTGAACCGCTTCTTCGATTCACCCACCTATGGAGGTTGGACCACCGTGATCCGCAGAAAGCAGGCTCTGGCGATCACCGCCGTGATGGCCGCCCTGTCCCTGACCGCCGCGTGCGGTGGAGACGGGAACAAGACGGACGACACCAAGGCCGACAGCGGCAAGGGTTACAGCGGTGCCGCCGACGGCGTCATCAACGCCTCCGACGCCAAGGGCGGAGAGCTCAAGCTCTGGTCCCCGCAGGACGTCGACTACCTCGACCCGGCCCGCGCCTACTACGGCTTCGTCTGGGACATACAGCGCCTGTACGTCCGCAGCCTGCTCGCCTACGACGCGAAGCCCGGCAAGGACGGCACCAAGGCGGTCCCGGACCTCGCCGAAGCGCTGCCGGTCGTGACCAACGACGGCAAGACGTACACCCTGAAGCTCAAGGACGGGGTGAAGTTCGAGGACGGCACGCCGATCACCTCGAAGGACGTCAAGTACGGCGTCGAGCGCGTCTTCGCGCAGGACGTGCTGTCGGGCGGTCCGACCTATCTGATCGACCTCCTCGACCAGGGCCAGAAGTACCCCGGCCCGTACAAGGACACCGACCCGAACAAGATGGGCCTGAAGTCCGTCGAGACGCCGGACGACAAGACGATCGTCTTCAACCTGGCGAGCGCCAACTCCGACTTCAGCTACCTGCTGGCCATGCCGACCTCCTCGCCGGTCCCGGTGGGCAAGGACACGGGCGCCACCTACACCAACAAGCCGATATCCACCGGCCCTTACAAGGTGGAGAGCTTCACGGCCGGCA
This sequence comes from Streptomyces sp. NPDC102258, assembly GCF_055584685.1. Lineage (NCBI taxonomy): Bacteria > Bacillati > Actinomycetota > Actinomycetes > Kitasatosporales > Streptomycetaceae > Streptomyces > Streptomyces sp. NPDC102258. The sequence continues at coordinate 68,720 of NZ_JBVJLO010000004.1, read as the reverse complement.
AGGGCGCGACCTTCGTCCGCAACGAGAACTGGGACCCGAAGACGGACCCGATCCGCAAGGGCCTGCCGGACAAGGTCTCCTTCACGGTGACCACCAACCCGGACGACATGGACCAGCGCCTGCTCTCCGGTGACATCGACCTCGCGATCGACGGCACCGGCGTGCAGCAGGCCGCCAAGAACAAGATCCTCAAGGACACGAACCTCAAGAAGAACGCGGACAACCCGTTCACGGGCTACATCCGCTACTTCGCCTTCCCGACCACGGTCGCGCCGTTCGACAACATCGAGTGCCGCAAGGCCGTCATCTACGCGGCCGACCCGAAGTCCCTGCAGACCGCCCGCGGCGGCCCGACCAGCGGTGACCTGGGCGCCAACATGCTGCCGCCCGGCGTCCCCGGCTCGGACAAGGGCTACGACCCGTTCGGTCTGACGAAGGGCAAGCCGCAGGAGGCCAAGGCCAAGGAGGCCCTCAAGGCCTGCGGCAAGGAGGGCGGCTTCGAGACCACCATCGCGGTGCGCAACAACAAGGCACCCGAGGTGAAGACGGCCGAGTCCCTCCAGGCCTCGCTCGCCAAGGTCGGCATCAAGGCGACGATCGACCAGTACGACGGCAAGCTCAACTCCTCCGTGATCGGTTCGCCCGAGAACGTGAAGAAGAAGAACTACGGCATCATCGTCATGGGCTGGGGCGCCGACTACAACTCCGGCTCGGGCTTCCTCCAGCCGCTCGTCGACGGCTCGTTCATCCTGCCGAACGGCAACAACAACTACACGATGATCAACGACCCGGAGATCAACGGCCTCTTCAAGACGGCCGCCACCAAGTCTCCGGAAGAGGCCGCGCCCTTCTACACGCAGATCAACCAGAAGGTCATGGAGAAGGCGCTCTACCTGCCGATCAACTTCGACAAGGCGCTCGTCTACCACAACCCGCGCCTGACGAACGTCTACTTCAACGAGTCCTTCGGCAAGATCGACCTCGCCACCGTGGGCATCAAGCAGTAACACCGGCCGGCCCCCGGCCCGAGTCGTCACGTACCACGTAACACCACAGGCAAGTGCCTTCACCGCACATGCGTTAGTCCGAAGGGCAGGTGAAGGCCGCAGGCGGTGGCCGCCGCCCCCACGAGGGGCGGCGGCCACCCGCGCCGGGCGGCCGACTGCAGTGCTCGTCTACCTCATACGGCGGCTGTTCAACGTCGCCGCCACGCTGCTGGTGGTCTCCGTGGTCACCTTCGGCATCTTCTTCGCGGTCCCGAAGCTGACCGGCAGCGATCCCGCGCTCATGTACGCCGGACGCGAGACCAACGAGACCGCTCTGGCGGGCATCCGCGTCAAGATGGGCTTCGACAAGCCGATCTCCGAGCAGTACCTGCTCTTCGCCAAGGGAATCTTCACCGGGCGCGACTACGACGGCGGCGCGGGCGTCACGCACTGCGCGGCCCCGTGCTTCGGCTACTCCTTCAAGACCGAGGCACCGGTCTGGGAGACCATGATGGACCGCATCCCCGTCACCCTCTCGCTCGCCCTCGGCGCGGCGGTCATCTGGGTGCTCGCGGGCGTGGCCACCGGCGTCATCTCCGCGCTCAAACGCAGGACCGCGATCGACCGGACGGTGATGGTCGGCGCCCTCGCCGGCGTCTCGCTGCCGATCTTCTTCACCGGCATGGTGGCCCCCGCGATCTTCGTCTACAGCCTCGGCTGGCTGGACGTCTCCAACTACAAACCCCTGACCGAGGATCCGCTGGCCTGGCTCAACAGCCTGATCCTGCCCTGGGTCACCCTCGCTTTCCTCTTCGCCGCGACCTACGCCCGCATCACCCGGGCCACCATGCTGGAAGTCCTCGGCGAGGACTACATCCGCACGGCGCGCGCCAAGGGGCTCAAGGAGGGCGTGGTCATCCGCAAACACGCCCTGCGCTCCACCCTCACCCCCATCGTCACGATGTTCGGCCTCGACCTCGGCGGACTCCTCGGCGGCGCGGTGCTCACCGAGACGACCTTCAACTTCCAGGGTCTGGGGACGGCGGCCGTCGCCGCCATCAGCCAGGGCGACCTCCCCGTGATCATGGGAGTCACCCTGCTCGCCGCGCTCTTCGTGGTGATGGCCAACCTGATCGTGGACCTGCTGTACGCCGTCATCGACCCGCGCGTGAGGCTGACGTGACCAAGACCGTTCCCGACGACCCCGCCTTCGTCCCCGAGCAGGGCGGCCCGCGCGAGTCGGCCCCCTTCCTCTCGGTACGCGACCTGCGGGTGCACTTCCCGACCGACGACGGCCTGGTCAAGTCCGTCGACGGCCTCTCCTTCGACCTGGAACGCGGCAAGACCCTCGGCATCGTGGGCGAGTCCGGCTCCGGCAAGTCGGTCACCTCGCTGGCCATCATGGGCCTGCACCGCACCGGCAACGCGCGCAGCCGGCCCCACATCTCCGGTGAGGTCGTGCTCGACGGCGAGGACCTGGTAGCCGCCGACGCGGACCGGGTGCGGCGCCTGCGCGGACGCAAGATGGCGATGGTCTTCCAGGACCCGCTGTCCGCGATGCACCCGTACTACTCGGTCGGCAAGCAGATCGTCGAGGCGTACCGCACGCACCACGACGTCGACAAGAAGAAGGCCCGCACCCGCGCCGTCGAGATGCTCGACCGCGTCGGCATCCCGGAGCCGCACCGGCGCGTGGACGCGTACCCGCACGAGTTCTCCGGCGGCATGCGCCAGCGCGCGATGATCGCGATGGCCCTGGTCAACAACCCCGAGCTGCTCATCGCGGACGAGCCGACCACCGCCCTGGACGTCACCGTCCAGGCGCAGATCCTCGACCTGATCCGCGACCTCCAGAAGGAGTTCGGCTCCGCGGTCATCATGATCACGCACGACCTCGGCGTGGTCGCCGAGATGGCCGACGACATCCTCGTGATGTACGGCGGCCGGTGCGTCGAGCGCGGCACCGCCGAGAAGGTCTTCTACGGCCCCCGGCACCCGTACACCTGGGGCCTGCTCGGCTCGATGCCGCGCATCGACCGCGACCAGACCGAGCGCCTGATCCCGGTCAAGGGCTCGCCGCCCAGCCTCATCAACATCCCGAGCGGCTGCGCCTTCAATCCGCGGTGCCCGTACGCGGACGTCCCCAAGGGCGGCATCACCCGCACCCAGCGGCCCGAGCTGACCCAGGACGACAGCATGCACTGGTCCGCCTGCCACATGTCGCAGGAGGAGCGGACCCGGATCTGGACCGAAGAGATTGCGCCGAAGCTGTGAGCGAGACCGAGACCGAGACCGCGACCGCGACTTCCGTGGGCGAGACGCCCGAGCACGGGGATGTGCTGCTGAAGGTGACCGGGCTGGTCAAGCACTTCCCGATCAGCAAGGGGCTGCTGCGCCGGCAGACCGGGGCCGTCAAGGCCGTCGACGGCATCGACTTCGAGGTGCGGCGGGGCGAGACCCTCGGCGTCGTCGGCGAGTCCGGCTGCGGCAAGTCCACCATGGGCCGGCTCATCACGCGGCTGCTCGAACCGACCGGCGGGAAGATCGAGTTCGAGGGCAAGGACATCACGCACCTGAGCGTGACCGGCATGCGCCCGCTCCGCCGTGACGTGCAGATGATCTTCCAGGACCCGTACGGCTCGCTGAACCCGCGGCACACCGTCGGCACGATCGTCGGGGCGCCGTTCCGGCTCCAGAAGGTCAGCCCCGAGGGCGGCGTGAAGGCGGAGGTGCAGCGGCTGCTGTCGCTGGTCGGGCTGAACCCCGAGCACTTCAACCGCTACCCGCACGAGTTCTCCGGCGGCCAGCGCCAGCGCATCGGCATCGCGCGGGCCCTCGCCCTCAATCCGAAGCTGGTCGTCGCGGACGAGCCGGTGTCGGCGCTGGACGTGTCGATCCAGGCGCAGGTGGTGAACCTGCTGGACGACCTCCAGGAGGAGCTCGGCCTCACGTACGTGATCATCGCGCACGACCTGTCGGTCATCCGGCACGTCTCGGACCGCATCGCGGTGATGTACCTCGGCAAGATCGTGGAGCTGGCCGACCGCAAGGCGCTGTACGAGGCACCGATGCACCCGTACACGACGGCGCTGATGTCGGCGGTGCCGGTACCGGACCCGAGGCGGCGCGGGACGAAGAGCGGGCGCATCCTGCTGAAGGGCGACGTGCCCTCGCCGATCTCCCCGCCGTCCGGGTGCCGCTTCCACACGCGGTGCTGGAAGGCGACGGAGATGTGCGCGACGGTGGACCCGCCGCTGGTGGCCCTGAAGACCGGACACCAGGTGGCTTGCCACCACCCGGAAAACGCCCCCGACCAGGCCCCCGGAGACCCGGCCCTGCCGGACGCGTAGGCCCTGGCCGGGCGCAGCAGACGCGGGGGTGGTGGGCCCGGAGTAGCGGCCGGCCCCACCACCCCCGGGCGGGGCTCCGGTTGCAACCGGAGCCCCGCCAGCCTGCTTCTCGGCCGCCGGGCAAATCCAGCCTCGCCGGCGTTTGAGGCGCGGGGTCCGGGGGCGGAGCCCCCGCGGGTCCGGCCCCGCCGGGCTGTTCCGCCGGCCCGGCGCCCGGCTCCGCCGTACCGTGCGACCGGCGGAGCCGGCGGGCGGGCGACAATGGCGGGGTGCTCCACGATCTCTTCCCGCCCGACGTCCAGCACGCCCTGGACCTCGCGGGCATCTTCGTCTTCGCCACGGCCGGCGCCCTGCTCGCCGTCCGCAAGAACTTCGACGTCTTCGGCATCGCCGTCCTCGCCCTGGTCACCGCCCTCGGCGGCGGCCTCTTCCGCGACCTGGTGATCGGCGCCGTACCCCCCGCCGCCTTCGGCGAGCTCAGCTTCTTCGTCACCCCCCTGATCGCCGCCGCGCTCGTCTTCTTCCTGCACCCCGAAGTGCAGCGCATCAACCGCGCCATCAACGTCTTCGACGCCGCCGGCCTCGCCCTCTTCTGCGTCACCGGCACCACCAAGGCCTACGAGTACGGCCTCGGCCTGACCGCGTCCGCCGCGCTCGGCCTGGCGACGGCCGTCGGCGGCGGCGTCCTGCGCGACGTCCTGGTCAACGAGGTGCCCTCGCTGCTGCGCGACCGCGAGATGTACGCCGTCCCCGCGGCGGTCGGCGCCTCGATGGTGGCCGTCTTCATCGGCCTGGAGGTGCTCAACGCCCTGACGACCGGCGTCGCGATCGTCACCACCTTCGTGCTGCGCCTGCTCGCCATGCGCTACCACTGGCGGGCCCCGCTGGCCTGGAACCGCCGGTCCGCGGTGTCCGAAGAGCCGTAGTAAAAGCTACCGCTTAGTAGCTTGCCAGTGTACCGTCGAGCCATGTCATACGCAGCTGCCCAGGCCGCCATCGGCGACAGCGAGTTCGACCGCGACACCACCATCGTCCCCCGCGCGGGGGAGCCCGGGGTGTACGACGCGGAGCTCTCCGCCGGCTGGACGATCATCAGGGCCGTCAACGGCGGATACCTGCTGGCCCTGGTCGGCCGGGCTCTGTCGGCGGCCCTGCCGCACCCGGACCCCTTCACCGTCTCCGCGCACTACCTGACCTCCTCGGTGCCCGGCCCCGCCGTGATCCGCACCCAGGTCGTGCGGACCGGGCGGAACCTCTCGACCGGCCAGGCGTCCCTGTTCCAGTTCGACGAGAACGGCGCCGAGGTCGAGCGCATCCGCGTCCTCGCCTCGTACGGGGACCTCGCCGCCCTCCCGGACTCGGTCCAGACGGCGGCGCGGCCGCCGCTCATGCCCGCGTACGAGGACTGCCTCGGCCCCGAGGCCGGTCCGGCCCCGATCCCGGGCAGCTCCGCCATCGTGGACCGGCTCATGCTGCGCCTGGACCCGGCGACGGCCGGCTGGGCGGTCGGCGCGCCCTCCGGCAAGGGGGAGATGCGGGCCTGGTTCGGGCTGGCCGACGGGCGCGACGCGGATCCGCTGTCGCTGCTGCTCGCGGTGGACGCGCTGCCGCCGACCGCGTTCGACCTCGGGCTGATGGGCTGGGCCCCGACGGTGGAGCTCACCACCCACGTCCGGCGCCGCCCGGCGCCGGGGCCGCTGCGGGTGTCCCTCGTCACCCGCAACCTGGCCGGGGGATTCCTGGAGGAGGACGCCGAGGTCTGGGACTCCACGGACCACCTGGTGGCCCAGTCCCGCCAACTGGCCCGGGCCCCCCGCCAGTAACCTCAGGCGCCCTCGGCCGCCCCCGCCGGGCCCACCCCGCCGGGCCCGGCCCCCCGGCTCCCGGGGCGGCCCCGCCGGTGGACGTGGACCGGGGGACCGGGCCGGGGGCGGGGCTCGTAGAATCGGGGGATCATGGCCTACCTCGACCACGCCGCGACCACGCCGATGCTGCCGGAAGCCGCTGCGGCGATGACCGCGCAGTTCGCCGCCACCGGCAACGCGTCCTCCCTGCACGCCGCCGGCCGCCGGGCCCGCCGCACCGTCGAGGAGGCCCGGGAGTCCCTCGCCGAGGCACTCGGCGCCCGCCCGAGCGAGGTGGTCTTCACCGCGGGCGGCACCGAGGCGGACAACCTCGCCGTCAAGGGCCTCTACTGGGCCCGCCGCGACGCCGACCCCGCCCGCACCCGCATCCTCGCCAGCCCCGTCGAGCACCACGCCGTCCTCGACGCCGTGCACTGGCTCGCCGAGCACGAAGGCGCGCGGGTCGAGTACCTGCCCGTCGACCGCTACGGCCGCGTCCACCCCGACGCCTTCCGCGAAGCGGTCGCGCGGGCCCCCGAGGACGTGGCCCTGGCCACCGTCATGTGGGCCAACAACGAGATCGGCACCGTCCTGCCGATTCACGAACTCACCGCCATCGCACGCGAGTTCGCCATCCCGCTGCACTCGGACGCGGTCCAGGCCCTCGGGCAGCTCGACGTCCGCTTCGGCGACAGCGGCCTCGCCGCCATGACCGTCAGCGGTCACAAGATCGGCGGCCCGTACGGGATCGGCGCGCTGCTGCTGGGCCGCGACCAGAGCCCCGTCCCCGTCCTGCACGGCGGCGGCCAGGAGCGGCACGTCCGCTCCGGCACCCTCGACGTCCCCGCCATCGCCGCCTTCGCGGTCGCCGCGGTGCTCGCCACCGAGCGGCGCGAGACCTTCGCCGCGGAGATCGGCGCGCTGCGCGACGACCTCGTGTGCGCCGTCCTGGCGGCCGTCCCCGACGCCGTCCTCGGCGGCGACCCCGACGACCGGCTCCCCGCCAACGCCCACTTCAGCTTCCCCGGCTGCGAGGGCGACTCCCTGCTGCTGCTCCTGGACGCGCAGGGCATCGAATGCTCCACCGGCTCCGCCTGCACCGCCGGCGTGGCCCAGCCCAGCCACGTACTGCTGGCGACGGGCACCGACCCGCAGCTCGCCCGCGGCACCCTGCGGTTCTCCCTCGGCCACACCTCCACGAAGGAGGACGTCGCCGCGGTCGCCGCCGCCATCGGCCCCGCCGTGGACCGGGCCCGCACGGCGGGCCTCAGCTAGGCCGTCTCTTCCGGATCTTGCCTGACCCGCGCCGCCCGGCACCGCACCTCGCCGCGTTGTCGAGGCACCCGAGGACGTCCAGTAATCGGGAGCCTCTCCGCCTTGCGATGCACGGCACCTGGGGGCACCTCCCAGCGGTAGCTGGGGGAGACGCGGGCTTAACCGGCAAGATCCGAAAGAGACGGCCTAGCCGCGGGCGGGGACGCGGGCGCCGGCGTCGCGGCCGGCGCCGGCGCCGCGAGCTCGGCGCGGACCAGGCCGAGGTAGCGGTCCCAGTCCCAGTGCGGCCCCGGATCCGTGTGGTCGGTGCCCGGGACCTCGGAGTGCCCCAGGAAGTGCCGGCGGTCCGCCGGTATGCCGTACCTCCGGCAGACATCGGCGGCCAGCCGCGCCGAGGCCGCGTACATGGCGTCCGTGAAGTCCTGCGGACGGTCTATGAAGCCCTCGTGCTCTATGCCGACGCTGCGCTCGTTCATCGCGCGGTTTCCGGCGTGGAAGGCCACGTCCAGCTCGCGCACCATCTGCTCCACATGACCGTCCTTGCGGACGATGTAGTGCGCCGACGCCTTGTGGAAGGGATTCTTGAAGGCGTCCACCGAGGACGCGAAGCTGCCCTGGGTGGCATGGATGACGATCCGGTCCACCCGGTAGTCCGCGGGCCGGTCCGCCATCCGCCAGTTCGCCGGGGACGCCGCCGTCCAGCTCGCCCCCGCGTGGTCCAGCTCGCCCTCCTTGCGGGGCTTGCTCACCCCCGGCAGCAGCCACCAGGCCCGCCCGATCTCCTCCCGGCCCGCCAGCGCCGCCACCGCGAGCACCCCGAGCCCGCCGAACAGCACCGCCCGCCGGGTCCGCCGCCCCGCGCCCGGCTTCCCCGCCTTTCCCGCACCCGCCGGGTCCTTCTGCGCCCGCTCCACCATGTGATCCACCCCCCACAGGCGATAACGCGCCGTGCCCCCGCGCGGTTCCCCGTACCCTGGACGGTGCTATGACTGAGAACCTGCCGCGCACCTCCCGCCCCCTTCGCGTCCTGGCCGCCATGTCCGGCGGCGTGGACTCCGCCGTCGCCGCCGCCCGCGCGGTCGAAGCCGGGCACGACGTCACCGGCGTCCACCTGGCGCTCTCCGCGAACCCGCAGTCCTTCCGGACCGGCGCCCGCGGCTGCTGCACCATCGAGGACTCCCGCGACGCCCGCCGCGCCGCCGACGTCATCGGCATCCCGTTCTACGTCTGGGACCTCGCCGAACGCTTCCGCGAGGACGTCGTCGAGGACTTCATCTCGGAGTACGAGGCCGGCCGCACCCCCAACCCCTGCCTGCGCTGCAACGAGAAGATCAAGTTCGCGGCGCTCCTCGACAAGGCCCTCGCCCTCGGCTTCGACGCCGTCTGCACCGGCCACTACGCCACCGTCGTTCGCAGCGAGGACGGCACCCGCGAACTGCACCGCGCCTCCGACATGGCCAAGGACCAGTCCTACGTCCTCGGTGTCCTGGACGAGAAGCAGCTCGCCCACGCCCTCTTCCCGCTCGGTGACACCCTCACCACCAAGGAGGAGATCCGCGCGGAGGCCGAGGCGCGCGGTCTCGCCGTCGCGAAGAAGCCCGACAGCCACGACATCTGCTTCATCGCCGACGGCGACACCCAGGGCTTCCTCGCGCACCGCCTCGGCAAGGCCGAGGGCGACATCGTCGACGAGACCGGGGAGAAGGTCGGCACCCACGAGGGCGCCTTCGGCTTCACCATCGGCCAGCGCAAGGGCCTGCGCATCGGCCACCCCGCGCCCGACGGCAAGCCCCGCTACGTCCTCGACATCTCCCCGGTGAACAACACGGTCACCGTGGGCCCCGTCGAGGCCCTCGACGTCAGCGCCCTCACCGCGATCCGCCCCCGCTGGTGCGGCTCCACCGCCGCCGCCCCCGGCACCTACACCGCGCAGCTGCGCGCCCACGGCGGCGAGAGCGAGGTCTTCGCCGAGCTGGTGGACGGCGAGCTGCGGGTCACCTTCACCGAGCCGGTCCGCGGTGTGGCCCCCGGCCAGGCGATCGTGCTCTACGACGGCACCCGCGTGGTCGGCTCCGCCACCATCGCCACCACCACCCGGGCCGCCGCCGCGGTCTGAGCCGACGGGCCCTAGACCACCGTCAGGACGATCTTGCCGGTGGTGCGGCCGCGCTCGCCGATCTCGTGGGCCTTCGCGGCCTGCTCCAGCGGCAGGACCGTGTCGACCAGCGGCCTGAGCAGGCCGCGGTCGGCGAGGGAGGCGATCTCCTGGAGGCCCTTGAGGTCCGGCTCGACCAGGAGCCAGACGGCGTGCACGTCCCGCGGGTCTTCCGGGAGGCCGTCCGGGCCGGGCAGGGTCACCAGGTGGCCGCCGGGCTTCAGCACCTTCAGCGAGCGCCGTCCGTACTCCCCGCCCACCGCGTCCAGCACGACGTCCACGTCGGAGACGACGTCCTCGAAGTCCGTGGTGCGGTAGTCGAGCACCTCGTCGGCGCCCAGCTCGCGCAGCAGCCCGTGCTTGGCGGCGCTGGCCGTGCCGATCACGTACGCGCCGCGGGCCTTGGCGATCTGGACCGCCAGGTGGCCGACCCCGCCGGCCGCCGCGTGGACGAGGACCCGCGTGCCCGGCCCCACGCCGGCCGTGTCCACCAGGGCCTGCCAGGCGGTCAGCGCCGCCAGCGGCAGGGCCGCCGCCTGGACGTGGTCCAGCGCGGCCGGCTTGCGGGCGAAGTGCCGCGCCGGCGCGACCACGTACTCGGCGTAGCCGCCCGCCTGGCGCGGGAAGTGCGGCATGCCGTACACCTCGTCACCCGCGCGGTACAGCGTCACGCCCGGGCCGACCGCCTCGACGGTGCCCGAGACGTCCCAGCCGACCATCGGGACCGCGCCCCAGCCGATGATGGCGCCGCTCTCGCGGGTCTTCCAGTCCACCGGGTTCACGCCGGCCGCGTGGACCCGTACGAGGATCTCGTTCAGGCCCGGCTCGGGCCGCTCCAGCTCGCGCTCGACCAGGTTCTCCGGTCCGCCCCAGCCGTTCACGATCATCGCGCGCATGTCCGTCCGCCTCTTTCCGTTCGGTGTCTCGTCCGTTCGCGCCGCCCGGGCCTTCCCCGGCGGCACGTCCCACGTTCGGACATTCCGGCCGTCGGCGGTGTTGGCCTGATGGCCACCCTGTGACAGGATCTGGCCATGGACAGGCAGTGCGCCACGACAGCGGACCACGACCACGAACACGACGGACCGGCTCCGGCACTCCACCGGATCGCGGTCCTCGCCCTCCCGGGCGTTCCGCCCTTCGAGCTGGGCATCCCCTCCCGGGTCTTCGGCAGCGCGGTGGACGAGAACGGCGCGGCCCTCTACGAGGTCATCGTCTGCACCGCCGACGCCGCTCCCGTGCTCAGCGACGCCGGGTTCACCGTCCAGCCGGCCGCCGGCCCCGAGGCCCTCGCCGCGGCCGACACGGTGATCGTCCCGCCCACCCACGCCATGCCCGAACTGGGCCGCGGCGGGCCGTTGCCGCCCGCCGTCACCGCGGCCGTCGCGGGCATCCGCCCCGGCACCCGCCTGGTCTCCATCTGCACCGGCTCCTACGTGCTGGCCGCCGCGGGCCTGCTCGACGGCCGCCCCGCGACCACCCACTGGAACCTCGCCCCCGAGTTCCGCCGCGCCTACCCCCGCGTCCTGGTCGACGAGGACGTCCTGTTCGTCGACGACGGCGACGTGCTAACCTCCGCCGGCGTCGCCGCCGGGGTCGACCTGTGCCTGCACATGATCCGGCGCGACCACGGCAGCTCCGTCGCCAACCGCGCCGCCCGGATGTGCGTCGTACCGCCCTGGCGCGACGGCGGCCAGGCCCAGTACATCGACCGGCCCGTCCCCGCGCCCACGGTCGCCACCACCACCGCCACCCGCGCCTGGGCCCTGGAACGCCTCGCCGAACCCCTCACGCTCGCCGAGCTGGCCGCCCACGCCCGGATGAGCCTGCGCACCTTCACCCGCCGCTTCCGCGACGAGGTCGGCATGACCCCGGTCCAGTGGCTCACCGTCCAGCGCCTGGAGGTCGCCCGCCACCTGCTGGAATCCAGCGACCTCCCCGTCGACCTCGTCGCGCACCGGGCCGGCTTCGGCTCCGCGAACTCCCTGCGCCAGCACCTGCGCACCGCCTTCGGCGTCTCCCCGATCGCCTACCGCCGCACCTTCCACGGTCCCGCCGCCGAGGAGACCCGCCAGCCCGCGACCGCATGACCCGGGAGGTAATCGACCGGGCCCCGGCCCGCTGACAGCATCGGGACAACAGCCCGATCCACCCGCTCAGCAGGGAGAAGACCATGACCGCGTACGCCGTCGCCCACCTCCGTCCCGAAGGCCTCCACGCGGACGTACTGCGCTACATCGAGCGGATCCAGGCGACCATGGACCCCTTCGGCGGCCGCTTCCTGGTCCACGGGCAGATGCCCGAAGTCCTGGAGGGCCCCTTCCCCGGCACGCTGGTCGTCATCGGCTTCCCCGACATCGAGCGGGCCCGCGCCTGGTACGCCTCACCCGCCTACCAGGCGATCCTCCCGCTGCGCACCGCCCACATCGCCGGCGAGACCTTCCTCATCGAGGGCGTCCCCGCCGACTACGACGCCGCCGGGACGGCCGCCCGCATGCGCGCCGACGCGGGGCTCTGACCCGGGCGTCCGCCGGGCGCCGCGGGTGCGAGCATGGGCGGTATGGCTACTCACCTGATCACCGGTGCCGGATCCGGCATCGGCGCCGCCGTCGCGGCCCGCCTGCACGCCCGTGGCGACGACCTCGTCCTGCTCGCCCGCGACGCCGCCCGCGCCCGGCAGCTCGTCGAGCGCTACCCCGGCGCGCGCAGCCTCGTGGGCGACCTCGCCGATCCCGACCGGCTGTCCTGGGCCTTCTCCAAGCAGCCGGTCCCGGAGCGGATCGACTCCCTCCTGCACATCGCCGGGATCGTCGACCTCGGACCCGTCGGCGACCTGCGCCCCAAGACCTGGCACCAGCAGCTCAACGTCAACCTGATCGCCCCCGCCGAGGTCACCCGGCTGCTGCTGCCCACCCTGCGCGCCTCCAAGGCCACCATCGTCTTCGTGAACTCCGGCGCCGGCCTCGCCGCGCACGCCGACTGGAGCGCCTACGCCGCCTCCAAGCACGGCCTCAAGGCCCTCGCCGACTCCCTGCGTGCCGAGGAGAAGCCGAACGGCATCCGCGTCACCTCCGTCTACCCCGGCCGCACCGCCAGCCCCATGCAGGCCAAGGTGCACTCCCAGGAGGGCAAGGAGTACGACCCGGCCGCCTGGATCGACCCCGAATCGGTGGCGACCACCGTCGTCATGGCCGTCGACCTGCCGCGCGACGCCGAGGTCAACGACCTGACCGTGAGGCCCGGCCGATGACCGCCCACGCCACCGGCGTCGGCTCGCTGCCCGGCGGGGACGCCCGCGAGGCCGCCAAGACCGTCACCGGCTCCTTCGAGGAGTTCCCGTACCTGCCGGAACTGCCCGCGCGCGGCCCCGGCGCCGACATGCTCGGCCGCTCCCTCGGCCTGCTCGTCGACATGTACGCGCACGTCGAGCCCAGCGGCTGGCGCGTCAGCGACCGCCCCGGCCGCGACACCCGGCGCGCCCGCTCCTGGCTCGGCGAGGACCTCGACGCCCTGGAGGAGTTCACCCAGGGGTACACCGGCCGGCTCAAGGTCCAGGCCGTCGGCCCCTGGACCCTGGCCGCCGCGCTGGAACTGCACGGCGGCGAGGCCATGCTCCAGGACCCGGGCGCCTGCCGGGACCTCGCCGGATCCCTCGCCGAGGGCCTGCGCGCGCACCTGGACGACGTACGCAAGCGGATCCCCGGCGCCGAGATCGTCCTCCAGTACGACGAACCCTCGCTCACCGCCGTCCTGCTCGGCCGGGTCCGCTCCGCCAGCGGCTACCGGACCTACCGGGCCGTCGACCGGCAGGTCGTCGAATCCGCGCTGCGGGAGCTGTTCGCGGTCCACGACGGGGAGGTCATCGTGCACTCCTGCGCCCCCGAGGTGCCCTTCGCGCTGCTGCGCCGGGCCGGCGCGGCCGGGGTGTCGTTCGATTTCTCCCTGCTCACCGAGCGCGAGGACGACGCCCTCGGCGAGGCCGTCGAGGACGGCATGAAACTCTTCGCCGGAGTGGTGCCCGCCACCGACGTCCCGTTGTCGGACCCGGGCGGTAGCGTCATGGGTGTCAGGAAGCTCTGGCGCAGGCTGGGGCTGTCCCCGGGGACTCTCGCGGAGTCCGTCGTGGTCACCCCGTCCTGCGGGCTGGCGGGCGCCTCGCCCGCCTACGCCCGGGCGGTGCAGGCGCACTGCGTCAGAGCGGCGAGGTCGCTCGCCGACAACCCTGAGTGACGGTCGAGACGGGCCACGGGAGGACACGGCATGGCAGCCGAACAGCAGGACACGGCAGTACCGGCGGCGGTGCGCGAGCAGCACCAGCTGCTCGCCGAGCAGATCGAGGAGCACCGCTTCCGGTACTACGTCAACGACCAGCCGGTCGTCAGCGACGCCGAGTTCGACACGCTGCTGCGCTCGCTGGAGGCGCTGGAGGAGGAGTACCCCGAGCTGCGCACGCCCGACTCGCCCACCCAGAAGGTGGCCGGGGCGTACGAGACGGACTTCGCCGCCGTCCGGCACCGCGAACGGATGCTCTCCCTCGACAACGCCTTCGCCGACGAGGAACTCGACGCCTGGGCCGAGCGGGTGGCCCGGGACGTGAACACCTCGGACTACCACTACCTGTGCGAACTGAAGGTCGACGGCCTCGCCGTGAACCTCACCTACGAGCACGGCCGCCTCACCCGCGCCGCCACCCGCGGCGACGGCCGCACCGGCGAGGACATCACGCCCAACGTCCGCACCATCGCCGAGATCCCCGACCGCCTCAAGGGCGACCGGATCCCGGCCCTGGTCGAGATCCGCGGCGAGGTCTTCTTCCCGATGGAGAAGTTCGAGGAGCTCAACGCGAGACTCGTCGCGGCGGAGGGCAAGCCCTTCGCCAACCCGCGCAACGCGGCGGCCGGTTCGCTGCGCCAGAAGGACCCCAAGGTCACCGCGACCCGCCCGCTGCACATGGTCGTGCACGGCATCGGCGCCCGCGAGGGCTTCGAGATCGAGCGCCAGTCGCAGGCGTACGCACTGCTCCACGAGTGGGGCCTGCCCACGGCGCGGCACAACAAGGTGGTGTCCTCGCTCGCCGAGGTCCGCGAGTTCATCGCCTACTTCGGCGAGAACCGGCACTCGGTGGAGCACGAGATCGACGGCGTGGTCGTCAAGCTCGACGAGATCGGCCTCCAGGGCCGGCTCGGCTCCACCGCCCGCGCCCCGCGCTGGGCCATCGCCTGGAAGTACGCGCCCGAAGAGGTCAACACCAAGCTGATCGACATCAAGGTCGGCGTCGGCCGCACCGGCCGCGTCACCCCGTACGCGCAGGTGGAGCCGGTGACGGTGGCGGGCTCCGAGGTGGAGTTCGCGACGCTGCACAACCAGGAGGTCGTCAAGGCCAAGGGCGTGCTCATCGGGGACACCGTCGTCCTGCGCAAGGCGGGTGACGTCATCCCCGAGATCCTCGGCCCGGTGGTCGACCTGCGTGACGGCAGCGAGCGGGAGTTCGTGATGCCCGCCGAGTGCCCCGAGTGCGGGACGGCGCTGCGGCCCATGAAGGAGGGGGACATCGACGTCCGCTGCCCCAACGGGCAGACCTGTCCCGCCCAGTTGCGCGAGCGGCTCTTCTACCTCGGCGGACGCCAGAGCCTGGACATCGAGAACTTCGGGATGGTCGCGGCGGCCGCCCTCACCGGGCCGCTGGAGCCGGCCGTCCCGCCGCTGCTGGACGAGGGCGACCTCTTCGGCCTGACCATCGAGCAGCTGCTGCCCATCAAGGCGTACGTCCTGGACCAGGACAGCGGGCTGCCCAA
Source organism: Streptomyces sp. NPDC102258 (assembly GCF_055584685.1). Taxonomy (NCBI): domain Bacteria; kingdom Bacillati; phylum Actinomycetota; class Actinomycetes; order Kitasatosporales; family Streptomycetaceae; genus Streptomyces; species Streptomyces sp. NPDC102258. Next base: position 53,318 of record NZ_JBVJLO010000004.1, on the reverse strand, counting down.
GCGGGACCCGAAGACGGGCGAGGAGAAGATCGTCACGGTCTTCGCCAACCAGAAGGGCGAGCCGAAGAAGAACGCCCTGGCGATGCTGGAGAACATCGCCGCCGCCAAGCGGCGCCCGCTCGCCCGCATCATCAACGGCCTGTCGATCCGGCACGTCGGCCCGGTCGCGGCCGAGGCCCTCGCCCGTGAGTTCCGTTCGATCGAGCGCATCGAGCAGGCCACCGAGGAGGAGCTGACCGCCACCGAGGGCGTCGGGGCGATCATCGCCGCCTCCCTCAAGGAGTGGTTCGCCGTCGACTGGCACCAGGAGATCCTGCGCAAGTGGCGGGAGGCCGGGGTGCGGATGGAGGAGGAAGGTTCCGCCGAGGAGGAGGGGCCGCGCCCGCTGGAGGGGCTGACCGTGGTCGTCACCGGCACCTTGCGCGACCACACCCGCGACGGCGCCAAGGAAGCGCTGCAGAGCCGGGGGGCCAAGGTGACCGGCTCGGTGTCGAAGAAGACCTCCTTCGTCGTGGTCGGGGACAACCCCGGCTCGAAGTACGACAAGGCGGTCCAGCTGAAGCTGGCGGTCCTGGACGACGCCGGGTTCGAGATCCTGCTGGCCGAGGGCCCGGACGCGGCCCGCGCGGCGGCCCTCCCGGTGGACGGCGGCGCCGAGGCCGAGGCGGCGGCGGTCGAGGAGGCGGCGGCCGAGGAGTGAGTGCCGCGGTGGAGGCGCGGCCGTGCCCGTTCGGCCGAACTGATGCGTGAGGTGCGGCCGTACGGGCGGGCGCGCGCCCGGCGCGGTATCCGGTGGCAAACGGCCGGTACAGGGCTGGTCCGGGGGCGGTGGGCTGTCGGATCATCGGATGGGTGACCCGGGAGTCCTGGTCCAAACTCACCCGTTCGGCGGATACCGTACTGATGAGGATGGCTGGGTCGCATTCGGGCAACCACCGCCGACCGCTGCCCCTGGGTGCCTCTCGCGTCCTACTGTTGTGGGGTGTGCCTGTCGTGCACGGCTGCCTGACGCGCTTCCAGCCGTGATGGCATGACACCGGGGCCATCGCGTGACATCGGCATCGCCGGCTGTGAGAGGGACGGGCATGAAACCCACCGAAAGCGCCGACCCGTCACCTGAGTTCGGCGGGGACATCCCGTCCATGCGGGCGGGCCGGCGCGGTGTCCTGGGAGCCAGGACACCGGAGAACCGGACCGCCGACGGCGGGCCGGGCGGCCCGGGGCAGAAGGGGCGCACCGTGCTGCCCCTCGTCGTCGTGGGCCTGTCCGCCGTCGTACTGGCCGGCGGAATCGTCTCGGCACTGACCGACCGTCAGGCGCTGTTCCCCGGGGGCACGGTCGGCTGGGCGCTGGCCCTGCTCACGGGAATCATCGTCGGCCACCTGGTCGCGCTGGGCCGGGACCGCTGGTGGGGCGGCACCGGATCGGGCGCCGCCCTCACCCTCGGCGTGCTCCTCCTCTACGGCTGGGTCCCGGCCGGACTCGTCTCGCTCGCGGTGGTCTCCCTGGTCGGGGCCGCCCGCCGGCACCGCTGGCGGCAGGGCCTGCTGCACGGCGCCGTCGACATCCTCGGCATCGGCGCCGGGGCCCTGGTGCTGGCCGCCTTCGGCGACGCGCCGACCGTCGAGTCCCCCTGGCTGCCGGCCGGCTGGGACATCGCGGCCGTCCCCGAGGTGGTCCTCGTAGCCGTCTCCTACCTGCTCGTCACCCGGGCCCTGCTCTGGTACGCGCTGACCCCGCGCGGCGGCGGCCTGCCCACGGTGGCCCGCACCGCCCTGCTCCGGCAGGGGCTGGTCGCCGCGGCCCTGCTCGGCATCGCCCCGCTGATCTGCGTGGTCGCCAGCACCCAGCCGGTGCTGCTGCCGCTGTTCGCCGTCCCGCTCATCGCGCTCGACTCCACCCTGTGGATCGCCCGCGCCCGCGCCGAGGAACAGCTGCGCGACCCGCTGACCGGCCTGCCGAACCGGCAGTGGCTGCTGGAGCGGACCTGGTCCGCGCTCGACGAGGCTGAACGTTTGGGCACCCGCGCCGCGCTCGTGCTGATCGACCTGGACCGCTTCCGGGCCGTCAACGACACCCTCGGCCACCTGGCGGGGGACCGGCTGCTGCTCCAGATCGCGGACCGGCTCAGAGAGGCCCTGCCGCCCGACGCGGAGGTGGCCCGGCTCGGCGGCGACGAGTTCGCCGTACTGCTGCCGGTCGCCGACTCCACCACCAGCGCCCAGCGCGTCGCCCGCCACCTGGCCGCCGAGCTCAGCTCGCCGCTCGACCTGGACGGGCTCACCCTCGTCCTGGAGGCCAGCGCCGGGCTCGCCGTCTTCCCCGACCACGCGCTGGACGCGGAGGGCCTGCTGCGCCGGGCCGACGTGGCCATGTACCAGGCGAAGCGGGACCGCACCGGCGTCGAGGTCTACGAGTCCAAGCGCGACAGCAACACGCCCGACCGGCTCGGCCTCCTCGGCGACCTGCGGCGCGCCCTGGACGCCGGCGAGGTGGAGCTCCACTACCAGCCGAAGGTCCGCTTCGACGGGCAGGTCGCGGGGCTGGAGGCGCTGGTGCGCTGGGTGCACCCGGAGCGCGGTCGGGTCCCGCCCGACGAGTTCATCGCCATCGCCGAGACCTCCGGGCTGATGCCGCACCTCACCGAGTACGTCCTGGAGACGGCCCTCGCGCAGGTCGCGCGCTGGCGGGCCCAGGGGCTGAAGGTGCCGGTCGCCGTCAACGTGTCGCCGCGCGACGTCCACACCCCCGGCTTCGCGGGCGCGGTCGCCGCCCGGCTGGCCCGGCACGGGGTGCCGGCGAGCGGGCTGCAGCTGGAGATAACGGAACACGTCCTGCTGGAGGACCCCCAGCGGGCGGCGGACACCATGGCCGGGCTGACCGGACACGGGGTCAAGATGTCGCTGGACGACTTCGGCACCGGCTACTCCTCGCTCGTGCACCTGCGCCGGCTGCCGGTCAGCGAGCTGAAGATCGACCGGTCCTTCGTCGCCCGGCTGGCGGTGGACGCGCAGGACGCGGAGATCGTGCGCTGCACGGTGGACCTGGCCCACTCGCTCGGGCTGCTGGTCGTCGCCGAGGGCGTCGAGGACGACGAGACGTGGGAGCGGCTGCGGGACCTGGGCTGCGACGCCGTCCAGGGCTGGCTGGTCGCCGCCGCCATGCCCCCGCAGGAGGCCACCGCCTGGCTGCTGGCCCGCGGCGAACGCGGCTGGCGCCGCCCGGCCGACATCACGGCGGAACTGGCCGCCGCGGCGGCCGCCGCCGCGGAAACCCCGACCGGCGCTTCCTGACGTACGGGCCCGGCCGGCCGTACCCGGGGGGAGCGGGCGGCGGCCCGGGGGTAACCGTTTAGTGCGTCGGGGGCGGGCCCCATAGGATTGGGCCCGAAACCTACACACTCACCACCCCCAGAGGATCGCTGCATGCCTGGCATCACGCGCGAGGAGGTCGTCCACCTCGCTCGGCTGGCACGTCTGGAGCTGTCCGGCGAAGAGCTCGACCACTTCGCCGGACAGCTCGACGACATCATCGGCGCGGTCGCCCGCGTTTCCGAGGTCGCCGACCAAGACGTCCCGCCGACCTCCCACCCGCTGCCGCTGACGAACGTCATGCGCGCGGACGAGGTCCGTCCGTCGCTCACCCCCGAGCAGGCGCTTTCCGGCGCTCCCGCCCAGGAGCAGCAGCGTTTCAAGGTGCCGCAGATCCTGGGGGAGGACTAACAGCCATGACCGACATCATCAAGCTCACGGCAGCCCAGACCGCCGAGAAGATCGCCTCCGGCGAGCTCACGGCCGTCGAGGTCACCGAGGCCCACCTGGCCCGCATCGACGCGACCGACGAGAAGGTGCACGCCTTCCTGCACGTCGACCGCGAGGGCGCCCTCGCGCAGGCCCGCGCCGTCGACGCCAAGAGGGCCGCCGGCGAGAAGCTCGGCCCGCTGGCCGGCGTCCCGCTCGCGCTCAAGGACATCTTCACCACCGTCGGGGTCCCGACCACCGTCGGTTCGAAGATCCTCGAAGGCTGGATCCCGCCCTACGACGCCACCCTGACGCGCAAGCTGAAGGAAGCCGGCGTCGTCATCCTCGGCAAGACCAACATGGACGAGTTCGCCATGGGGTCCTCGACCGAGAACAGCGCCTACGGCCCCACCGGCAACCCCTGGGACCTGACCCGGATCCCCGGCGGCTCCGGCGGCGGCTCCGCTGCCGCGCTGGCCGCCTTCCAGGCCCCGCTCGCCATCGGCACGGACACCGGCGGCTCCATCCGCCAGCCCGCCGCCGTCACCGGCACCGTCGGCGTCAAGCCCACCTACGGCGGGGTCTCCCGCTACGGCATGGTCGCCTTCTCCTCCTCCCTCGACCAGGGCGGTCCCTGCGCCCGTACGGTCCTGGACGCGGCCCTGCTGCACGAGGTCATCGCCGGTCACGACCCGCTGGACTCCACCTCCATCGACGCCCCGGTCCCGCCGGTCGTCGAGGCGGCCCGCAACGGCTCGGTCGCCGGCATGCGCGTCGGTGTCGTCAAGCAGTTCGCCGGCGAGGGCTACCAGGCCGGCGTCGTCCAGCGCTTCAACGAGTCGGTGGAGCTCCTCAAGGAGCTCGGCGCCGAGATCGTCGAGCTGGACTGTCCGTCCTTCGACCTCGCGATGGCCGCGTACTACCTGATCGCGCCGTCCGAGTGCTCCTCGAACCTGGCCCGCTTCGACGCCATGCGCTATGGCCTGCGCGTCGGCGACGACGGCACCAGGTCCGCCGAGGACGTCACCGCCCTGACCCGCGAAGCCGGCTTCGGCGACGAGGTCAAGCGCCGCGTCATCCTCGGCACGTACGCGCTCAGCTCCGGCTACTACGACGCGTACTACGGTTCCGCCCAGAAGGTCCGCACCCTCATCTCGAAGGACTTCGAGAAGTCCTTCGAGCAGGTCGACGTGATCGTCTCCCCGACGACCCCGACCACCGCCTTCCCCCTCGGCGAGCGCACCGACGACCCCCTCGCGATGTACCTCGCGGACCTGTGCACCATCCCGACCAACCTGGCCGGCAACTCCGCCATGTCGCTGCCCTGCGGCCTGGCCCCGGAGGACGGTCTGCCGGTCGGGCTCCAGATCATCGCCCCCGCGATGAAGGACGACCGGCTCTACAAGGTCGGCGCCGCCGTCGAGGCCGCCTTCACCGCCCGCTGGGGACACCCGCTGCTTGAGGAGGCTCCGTCGCTGTGAGTTCGAGTGCGCTGTCCAAGGCCAAGGGCTTCAAGAAGTCCAAGTCCGGTACGTACCTGTCGATCGGCACCACCGCGTTCGGTGCCATCAGCGTGATCAAGCAGGCCCGCAAGGCCCGCACCGAGCACGACACGCTGAAGCTGATCGACGCCGTCGTGTCCGCCGCCGCCATCGCCACCGGTCTCGCGATCCTGTACCGCGAGCTGAAGCGCCTGGGCGACGACGACGTCCTGCTGGGCTGAGAGGGAAAGTTTCACCGTGACCACCTTCACCGAACTGATGTCGTACGAAGACGCCCTCGCGTCGTACGACCCCGTCATGGGCCTTGAGGTCCATGTCGAGCTCGGCACCAAGACCAAGATGTTCTGCGGCTGTTCCACCGAGCTGGGCGCCGAGCCCAACTCGCAGACCTGCCCCACCTGCCTCGGTCTGCCCGGCTCCCTGCCGGTCGTCAACGCGATCGGCGTCGAATCCGCCATCAAGATCGGTCTCGCGCTGAACTGCGAGATCGCCGAGTGGTGCCGCTTCGCCCGGAAGAACTACTTCTATCCGGACATGCCGAAGAACTTCCAGACCTCCCAGTACGACGAGCCCATCGCCTTCAACGGCTACCTCGACGTACAGCTGGAGGACGGCGAGATCTTCCGCGTGGAGATCGAGCGCGCCCACATGGAGGAGGACACCGGCAAGTCGCTGCACGTCGGCGGTGCCACCGGCCGCATCCACGGCGCCTCCCACTCCCTGCTGGACTACAACCGCGCCGGCATCCCGCTCATCGAGATCGTCACCAAGCCGATCGAGGGCGCGGGCGAGCGGGCCCCCGAGGTCGCCAAGGCGTACGTCGCCGAGCTGCGCGAGGTCATCAAGGCGCTCGGCGTCTCCGAGGCCCGCATGGACAAGGGCCAGATGCGCTGCGACGTGAACCTGTCGCTGCGCCCGAGCCCCGAGGCGCCCTTCGGCACCCGCTCGGAGACCAAGAACGTCAACTCGCTGCGTTCGGTCGAGCGCGCGGCCCGCTTCGAGATCCAGCGCCACGCGGCGGTGCTCTCCTCCGGCGGCACCATCGTGCAGGAGACCCGGCACTTCCACGAGGAGGACGGCTCCACCACGGCCGGCCGCATCAAGGACAACGCCGAGGACTACCGCTACTTCCCGGAGCCGGACCTCGTGCCCGTGGCCCCGGCCCGCGACTGGGTCGAGGAGCTGCGCGGCGGTCTGCCCGAGATGCCGCGCGTGCGCCGCAACCGGCTCCGCGAGGAGTGGGGCGTCAGCGAGCACGACATGCAGTCGATCCTCAACGCGGGCGCGGTGGACTCCATCGTCGCCACCACCGAGGCCGGTGCCGACGCGGCCGCCGCCCGCAAGTGGTGGATGGGCGAGCTGGCCCGCAACGCCAACGAGCAGGGCGTCGTCGTCGACGAGCTGCCGATCACCCCGGCCCAGGTGGCCCGGGTCGCGGCCCTGGTCGCGGACGGCTCGCTCAACGACAAGCTGGCCCGTCAGGTCATCGAGGGCGTCCTCGCCGGCGAGGGCACCCCGGACGAGGTCGTCGACAAGCGCGGCCTGAAGGTCGTCTCGGACGAGGGCGCGCTGGGCGCGGCCGTGGACGAGGCCATCGCGGGCAACGCGGCCATCGCCGACAAGATCCGCGGCGGCAAGATCGCCGCCGTGGGCGCCCTGGTCGGCGCGGTCATGAAGACCACCCGCGGCCAGGCCGACGCGGCGCGCGTCAAGGAACTCATCCTGGAGCGCCTGGGCGTGTCCGAGGGCTGATTTTCGGCCACCGCGCGACAGCGCACGCGTACGAGGGGCCGTGCCCGGGATCTCCCGGGCACGGCCCCTCGTCGTTGCGCGGCGGCCGCGTCCAGGCGGCGTACCGGAAGGGGCCTCAGCGTGCCGTATCCGGCGCGGCGAGGAAGAGCAGCCGGGCGGTCTTGGCCGGGAGGTACACCTCGGGCAGGTCGATCTCCGGGAGTTCCACCTCCGGGCCGGGCACGAAGCCGGTGCGCACCAGCCGGTCGACGGCCTTGGCGTTGCGGGTGTCCGGCTCGGCGACCAGCCGGCGCACGGCCGGGTCGGAGAACACGTAGGAGAGGAAACCGGTCAGCAGCGCGCCCGTGAAGCCCGGCCGGGCCGGGCCCCCGCCCGGGCCGACCAGCAGGTGCACGCCCACGTCCCCGGGCCGGACCTCGTAGCACTCGCCGACCCGGTCCTCGGCGCAGTCGTACGTCTGGAACAGCCCCACCGGCTCGCCGTCGAGACGGGCGAGGAAGGCGTGGTGGGTGGTGCGGCGGTCGACGTCCTCGTAGATCTCCCGCACCAGATCGGCCCCGGCCCCGTTCATGCCCCAGAAGCGCGCCCGCTCCTGGCTGACCCAGCCGTGGATCACGGCGGCGTCGGCGGCGGGGTCGACGGGGGTGAGGGTGAGCGTCCCGAAGCCCTCGGCCTGACCGGTGTGGACGGGGGCGCGGGTCGAGGAGGGGGTCATACGGACTCTTCCTTGGTGAGCAGGGCCCAGTCGGTGACGACGGGTACGAGGGCGCAGTCCGCCCAGTACGGGAGCTGGTCGCGGTGGTGCGGGGCGCCGGTGACGCCGTCCGCGCCCAGCGGGACCGCCCAGAGGCTGTCCTCGCGGCGGCCCAGGTCCCAGACGTAGCGGGCCGCCGAGGCGCGGGCCGCGCGGTCGGTGAACCCGGGGACGGACGAGGTGGCGTTGACGCAGTCGTGGTCACCGCCGAGGCCGGGCCAGGGCGCGTCCTCGTCGGGCAGCGCCTGCCACGGCGCCAGCACGTGCACCCGCGACCAGGGCGTGTCGGGGAGCTCCGCCGCGGCCGTCTCCTCCAGGGCGGCGCGCAGGTGCGCGACGCGGTCCAGCCCGGGCAGGAGCGGGCTGGTCAGCAGGCCCTCCAGGGCGTAGCCGATCCGCGGGACGAGGTAGAGCCAGGGGTGGAACACGTCCGGGCCGCCCGGGGCCGGGGCCAGGCCGGCGAAGACGGGGTCGGCCGCGAACCGGCGTACGGTCGCGGTCCGGAAGGCCGCGAAGACGGTGGCGTCACAGCTGCCGGCCTCCATGCGCCGGTCCCACGCGAGCAGTCGGGCCCGCAGCTCCTCGGCGGCGGGGGAGAGGCCGTCCAGGCCGGCCAGCGGCGCGAGGAGCGGCGCGGCGGAGCCGAGGTGCGTGTCGCGGTGTACGTCGGCCATCGCGGCCGGGGTCCAGTCCGCCGAGCCGCCGAGCAGGGCGCGGATGCGGTCGGCGCGGTGCGGGGGCGCGAACTCGACGCCGAGCGGGGAGGCGATGCCGCGGGCGTTGGCCATGACGGCGAAGCCCCGCACCGGCTCGGCGGGCGTGGCCGCCCAGCCCCGCCAGGCGTACCGGGACTCCCAGGCGGGCACCGGGCGGAGCCGGTTGGCGGGGTCGCGCAGCGGGACGGCGCCCGCGACACGGTGCAGCAGGCCGCCTTCGGTGTCGGCGGCGTGGACGACGTTCACGGGCTCGGCCCAGCCGTCGAGGGCGCGGTCGATGTCGGCGACGGTGCGGGCGCGGAGCAGGGCGGGGAGGACGGCGAAGCCGAGGTCGGCGCGGACGCGGGGCGGGTAGCGCAGGGAGAGGGTCTGGGGGGCGTCGGGGGCGTCAGCGGAGTCCGCGCTGGGGCCGTTAGCGGGATCTTCGGCGCGGATGATGACCGGGCCGCGGGCCGTTTCCAGGACTTCGACCTCGACGTCCGCCCCGCCGGCGACGGTGATCGTCTCGGTGTGCCGGTCCACCGGTTCCCAGCTGCCGTCCGGGCCGAGGGCCTCCACCCCGTCGCCGCCGGCCGCGGGCCGCAGCCGCTCGACGTAGAGGTCCTGGTAGTCGGACATGGCGTTGGTGATCGCCCAGGCGGCGCTGCCGGTGTGCCCGAAGTGGCCGAGGCCGGGCACGCCCGGGACGGCCAGGCCGAGGACGTCGAACTCGGGGCAGGCCAGGCGTATCTGCTGGTAGACGCCCGGGTCCTCGATGAAGCGGTGCGGATCGCCCGCGATGATCGCCGCGCCGGAGGCGGTCCGGTCGCCCGGGACCAGCCAGCCGTTGCTGCCCGCCGTGCCGGGGCCGTCCGTGGCGAAGAGGGTGGCCGCGCCGTCGCCGAGGGCGCGGGCGACCCGCTCGCGCCAGAGCTTCGTGGCGAAGCCCGCGAACAGGATGTGCGTGGCGATCCAGATGGACAGCGGGACCCACGGCTGCCAGGCGGCGGGCGTGTGGCCGGCGCGCGCGAAGCGGTCGTCGCGGGCGGCCCCTTCGGCGAGGCCCGCGTTGACGCCGTCGACGTAGGCGCGGACCCAGGCGGCGGTCCCGGGGTCGAGGGCTTCGTAGCAGCGTCGGCCGGTGTCGTCGAGGTGGGCCTGACGGGCGAAGCGGTCCCAGGTGACGCAGTCCGCCCCGAGGAACGCGGCGCTGGAGCCCTGAGCCCGGTGCCGCTCGACCTCCAGCTGCCAGGCCCGGTCCACGGCCGTGACCCGGCCCTGGGCGTAGGAGAGCCGGAGGGGGTCGCAGGCGCGGAGGTGCGGGACGCCCCAACGGTCGCGGAAGACCTCGTAGGCCTCGGTATTCACACTGCTCACACTCTCCCCCAAGCGTCTTAGGTTAGGCTGACCTAACTATAAGGGTGGGGCGCGCGTCCTGAGCCACCGCGCGGCCTGCCTCCCCGATCCGGGGGAACAGGCCGCGCGCGGATCTCCGGGGTGCGGCGTCAGCCGGCGAGGCCGTCGAAGACGCCGCCCGGCGCGGCGGCGGCCGCCTCGGCGAACTCCTCGAAGTCCATGGTGGCCAGGGACAGGCTCGCGTGCACCCAGTGCACCCCGTCCGGGACGGTGCGGAACACGTGCGGCGCCCGGGGCGACCGCGCCGCCCGGGACGCGGGGGCCGCCGGCCGCGCGAAGTCCACCGGGGGCGGCACCTGGCGCTCCGCCAGATCGACGGCCAGCAGGACGTGGTCCGCCGACCGCATCGTCACCACGTCGGCGACGAACACCACCGACAGCTTCCCGCACCGGCGGGCCGCCGTACGGACCTCCTCGGGGAAGGCGCCGGACCAGACCGGGTCGTCCACGAGGTGGACGTCCGGCTCGTACTCCCCGTCCTCGCCCCACGGCAGCCGCAGCTCCTTCGCCACCACCCGCCAGCGGCGCTCGTCGCCGTAAGCGGTCCGGACGACCAGGGCCGCCCCCTGCCCGTGCCCGGTGATCTCCCGCAAGTCCCCACGACGGCCCCCTCCACACTCCCTCGGCTGCCCGTCCGGCCGGAGCTTCTCACGGCCCGGCCCCCGGCGCGGGGCCGTCGGCCGGGGTCGTCAGACGGTCCGGACGTACGGGGTCGTCACGCCGAGGACGCCGAAGCCCAGGCGCTCCAGGATCGGGCGGCTGTCATCCGAGGCGTCCACCTGGAGGTACGGGATGCCGCGGGCCGCCGCCACCCGGGCGCGGTGGGCCACGAGCAGGCGGTAGACACCCCGGCCGCGCCAGGCGGGGTCCGTGCCGCCGCCCCACAGGCCGGCGAACGGGCTGCCCGGCCGCATCTCCATGCGCGCCGCGCTCACCGGGACCGGGCCCGCCATCGCCAGCACGGCCTCGACCGTGTCCGGTTCCTCCCGCAGCAGGGTGAGCAGCTGCTCCCGGATCCGGGGCCGCTCGGTGCCGAAGGCCCGGTGGTGGACCGCCATCATCAGGTCAACCCCGGCCTCGTCCGTGACCACCCGGAGGGTGATGCCCTCCGGCGGCTCCACCGGCAGCGCGGCGAGATCCGCCGTCCGGGCGACCAGCAGCGTCTCCGGCGGCTCCGGCACGAAGCCCGCCGCCCGCAGCCGCTCCCCGAGGCCGGCGGGGCGGTCGTGGGAGTACAGCTTCCACTCGAACTCCGTGCCACCGCCGTCCCGCGCGAGCGAGCCGAAGTACGCCACCTGCGCCGCGATCTCCGCGTCCGCCGTGGCCTCGTCCAGGTCCGACCACAGCACGCCGTTCCAGCCGAGACCGGGTGCGGTCTGCCGTACGACCCTGCCCACCCGTTCGACGCGCGCGTGGGGGGAGTCGGGTACGGCGTCGCGCCGCATCCGCGCGTCGTACAGGTCGCGCACCCGCGCCAGTTCCTCAGGTTCCATCGTCATCGGGGCAGCTCACCAGCTGCGGACCGGCCGCGACAACTGCATTAGCCTCGCCCCGTGAACGACGATCGCGCCATCTACACCGGCAAGGCCACCCCCGACGCCGCCGCCGACCGGGGCTGGCTCCTCGGCCACTTCAAGCAGCCGGACGATCCCCGCCACAGCGAGGACGTCGAGATCAAGTGGGGCGTGCACCCCAAGGGCGACGCGCGCGAGCGCTGGGTGACCGGCGAACGCCGCACCGCCCTCCAGGTCCTCATCAGCGGGCGGTTCCGGCTGGAGTTCCCCGGCCGGACCGTGGTCCTCGCCGAGCAGGGGGACTACGTGGTCTGGGGGCGCGGGGTCGACCACTCCTGGTACGCCGAAGAGGACACGGTCGTCCTCACCGTGCGGTGGCCCTCGCTCCCCGGCTACCGCGCCGACGCCCCCGGGTCACCGGCCTGACCCGGCTGCCCGCCCCCGGCGCGGCCGGGCCCCCGTGAGTCTTCTCAGGAACCTCTCAGAAAGGGCGCCTACGGTGCCCGGCATGGACACCACGAAGACCCTCGCCCCGACCGCCTCCGACGCGGACGCCGCCGAGGACAAGGCGGCACAGAACACCCCGGCCGAGGCCACCACCGCCGAGGCCGCCGCCGAAACGGCCGTCGAGAGCACCGACGCGGCCGAGACCCCTGCCGAGGACGCTGCCGACTCCGCCGCCGACGACGCGGAATTCGAGGTGGACGGCGCCGGCCCCGAGGCCACCGCGCAGGGCTCCGGCGTCGGATCCGCCGCCGCTGCCATCGTCGCCGCCGGCCTCGGTCTCGTCGCCCTCAGTGGCAGCTGGGTGTCCCGCGTGATCGCCGAGCGCCAGACGCTCATCGGCCAGATCGAGTCGGCCAGCGCGACCACCGCCAAGGAGAAGATCGCCGCCCTGTACGGCGACGCCTGGCACATGACCGCCCTCGTCAACGGTGTCCTGTCCACCCTCGCCCTCCTCGTCGCCGTCTTCGTGCTGGCCCGCCCCGCCTTCGGCACCCCCGGCCGGGTCCTGCCGGTCTGGGTCCGCTCCGTCTCCTGGGCCGCCGTCGCCCTCGGTGTCATCGGCGTCCTGGTCTTCGGCCTCATGTACTTCGACCTCCTCGTCGCCCTGCCGACGGCCGCCGAGTAGGCACCGCCTTAGCCGTCCCCGGCCCCTCACCTCCTCCGCCTAAGTCCCCCCGGGGGCACCGGGCCCGGGACTAAGGCACCCCGCACCGCGCAGATGCGGCATGCGCCCCATGCGGTGGACCCCTCTGGGACGCGAATCTTGGATCACACCGAACGAGGTGCCCGAGAAACGCGATCAGGGAGTACGAGATGTTCGAGTACGAGATGGCCACCGCCCGCCGCGCCGACCTCATCCGCGAGGCCGACCTGTTCCGGATGGCCCGGGAGGCCAGGAAGGCCACCGCCGCCTCCTCGCGCGGCCAGGAATCCGAAAGGCCGGTGAGGGCACACCGCAGTCGGTTCACCCGCGCCGCGTAGCGCGCGTCGCGTACCGCGCGGGCCCACACGTGATCAGGAGCGCACGGATAACGACTGCCGCCGGCCCGCACCCGTGTGCGATGCTCGGCGGCGTGGAGACCAGATCTGTCAGCCCGGTGTTCGTCGGCCGAGCCGACGAACTGGCCGTACTCGTCGACGCCCTGACGCGCGCCGCCGGCCAGGAGCCGCAGGCTCTGCTCATCGGGGGAGAAGCGGGCGTCGGCAAGACCCGGCTGACCGAGGAGTTCCTCGGCGAGGCCGCCCGCCGCGGAGCCGTGGTGGCCGTCGGCGGCTGTGTGGAGATCGGAGCGGAGGGCCTCCCCTTCGCCCCGGTCTCGACGGCCCTTCGCACCCTGCTGCGCCGGCTCCCCGACGAACTCGTTGCGGCGGCCGCCGGCCAGGAGGACGAACTCGCCCGGATCCTGCCCGAACTCGGCGAGACCCCCCGGGGCCCCCACGACGAGGAGAGCACCGCCCGGCTCTTCGAACTGACGGCCCGGATGCTGGAACGCCTCGCCGCCGACCGCACCGTCGTCCTCGTCCTGGAAGACCTGCACTGGGCGGACACCTCCACCCGGCACCTGCTCGCCTACCTCTTCCGCACCCTGGCCAGCGGCCGGCTCGTCCTCGTCGCCACCTACCGGGCCGACGACATCCACCGCCGCCACCCGCTGCGCCCCCTGCTCGCCGAACTCGACCGGCTGCGCACCGTCCAGCGGATCGAACTGCGCCGCTTCAACCGCGCCGAAGTCCGCCGCCAGCTCACCGGGATCCTCTCCGCGCGGCCCGAGGAGAGCTTCGTCGACTCGGTCTTCGACCGCTCCGACGGCAACGCCTTCTTCGTCGAGGAACTCGTCGCCTCCCACGAGAGCGGCTGCCGCACCGGCCTCACCGAATCCCTGCGCGACCTGCTGCTCGTCCGCGTCGAAGTGCTCCCCGACGCCGCCCAGCGCGTGGTCCGGATCGTCGCCGAGGGCGGCTCCACCGTCGAGTACGGCCTGCTGCGCGCCGTGGCCCAGCTCGGCGAGGACGAACTCATCGAGGCCCTGCGGGCCGCCGTCGGCGCCAACATCCTCCTCGCCACCTCCGACGGCGACGGCTACCGCTTCCGCCACTCGCTGGTCCGCGAGGCCGTCAGCGACGACCTGCTCCCCGGCGAACGCGCCCGGGTCAACCGGCGCTACGCCGAGGCCGTCGAGGCCGACGAGACGCTGGTCCGCCCCGAGGAGCGGGTCATCCGGCTCGCCAACTACTGGTACGCGGCGAACAACCCCGCCAAGGCCCTGCCCGCCGTCCTCGCCGCCTCCGTCACCGCCCGTCGCCGGCACGCCTACTCCGAGCAGCTCACCCTGCTGGAGCGGGCCATGGAACTCTGGGACACCGCCCCCGACGAGGTGCGCGAGGCCCTGCGCCCGGCGGACTACACCGACGTGTACCCGCCCTGCGGCTGCGATCCGGAGACCACCCCGCTGCAACGTCTCGACCTGCTCGCCGAGGCCACCGTCGCCGCCCGCTTCGGCGGCGAGCGCGAACGCGCCCTGAAGCTCGTCAAACTGGCGCTGCGCACCCTCGACGAGGACGGGTCCGACCCGCTGCGGGCCGCCTGGTTCTGGACCGAGCGCTCCCGGCTGGTCGCCAACCTCGCCCGGGGCGACGGCTGGGAGGAGATCGCCAAGGCGCAGGAACTGGTCAAGGGGCTGCCCCCGTCCCAGGTGCACGCCGACGTCCTCGTCCGGGCCGCGGGCTGGGGCATGCTCCACAACCCCGGCCCCGCCAACCTCGCCGCCGCCGAACGCGCCGTCGAGTACGCGCGGATGGTCGGTGCCGAGGAGACCGAACTCAACGCCCGGATCACCCACGGCAGCCTGCTCGTCGACTCCGGTGACCCGGAGAAGGGCATCGCCGAGATACGCGCGGTCCTGCACCGGGCCGCCGAACTCGGGTTCATCCAGCTTTCGGGCCGTGCTCACATCAACCTCAGCTCTCAACTCGAAGGACTGGGCCGCTCCCAGGAAGCGGTGGAACTGGCCGAACAGGGGATCCGGCTCGTCGCCAAGTCCCGGCTCCTGGACACCGAGGCCTGGCTCCGCGGCAACATGGCCGAGAGCCTGTACAGCCTCGGCCGCTGGGACGAGGCCGCCACGGAAGCCCGCCGCACCCTGCGCGACGGCCAGGGCGCACCCCCGCGCGGCATGGCGGCGGCCCGCCTGGTCTACCTGGCCCTGGCCCGCGGTGAACTGACCGAAGCCGCCCACCAGCTGGCCGCCGCGCACACCCACTTCGGCACCCACGACACCCAGCCCCAGCACCGGCTGCCGCTCTACCGGCTGGCGATCGGCATCGCCGAGGCCGAGGGCCGGCTCGCCGACCTCCGGGCCGAGACCACGGAGGCCGTCGCCCACGGCTTCCCCCTCGGCCACCACCGCTACGCCTGGCCGCTGCTGCTGGCCTCCGCCACGGCCGAGGCCGACGCCCGGGGCCTGCCCGCGGCCGACGCCGGCCGGGAGGAGGCGCTGACCCTGCTGCGCACCGCCGCCCGGGCCCTGGCCGCCCCGGCACCCGTGTGGACCGCCCACGCCGAGTACCTCCGCGCCGAGCTGCTCCGCGCCGAGGGCGGCGACACCCCCGCCGACTGGGCTGCCGTCGAGACCGCCCTCCGCCCGCTCCAGCGCCCCTACCTGCTGGCCCGGGCCCGCCACCGCCTCGCCGAGGCCCTGCTGGCCGCCGGCGGGGACCGGGAATCGGCCGCGGCCCTGCTGCGCGACGCCCACACCACCGCCGACCGGCTCGGTTCCCGCCGGCTCCGCGAGGAGCTGGCCCTGCTCGCCCAGCGCGCCCGGCTCCCGCTGGCCATCTGCGACACCGGCCCGGGCCCGGCCGCCGAGGACACCGACCCCCTCGAAGCGCTCGGCCTGACCAGCCGCGAGCGCGATGTCCTGCGCCTGGTCGCCGCGGGCAGCACCAACCGCCGGATCGCCGAGGAACTCTTCATCTCCCCGAAGACGGCCAGCGTGCACGTCTCCAACATCCTGGCCAAGCTGGGCGTCGCCGGCCGGGGCGAAGCCGCGGCCCTCGCCCACCGGCTGCGCCTCTTCACCCCCCTCGCCCGCGCCCTCCCGGCGAACCGCGACTAGCGGACGCCGGCCTCCCCGCCCGGCCGGTCCGCGCCCGGCCGGTCCCCATCCGGCTGGTCCGCGTCCGGGCGTATGAGCACCTTGCCGGAGTCGAGGTCTATCGGACCCCGCCCCGGATCACCGTCGCTCACATCGGTCCGGGACAGCTCCAGCCGCTTCCTCTCCTCCTCCGTGTGCCGCGAACCGGGATGGAACAACTCCTGGATCATGTTGAACACCGCGCTCACCGTGCCTTTCCGCCCCCTCGGGGGCACGTGCCGCTCACTTCACCGTCAGGGTCAGGATCCTGTCGTCGCCCGCCTCCGGCGACCCGCGCCCGTCCGTCTCGCTCGTCACCAGCAGCAGCTTGTCCCCGCCGAGCGAGACCACCGTCCGCAGCCGCCCGTACTTCCCCTGGAGGAAGGCCTCGGGCTCCGCCACCGGAACGGCCCCCCTCAGCGGGATCCGCCACAGCCGCTCGCCCTTCAGCCCGGCCATCCACACCGAGCCCTCCGCCCAGGCGATCCCGCTGGGCGAGGCGTCGTCCGTCCTCCACACCGCCACCGGGTCGCGGAAGCCGGCTCTGCCGGCCTTCCCCTCCACCTCCGGCCAGCCGTAATTGCCGCCGGGCTCGATCAGGTTCAGCTCGTCCCAGGTGTTCTGGCCGAACTCCGCGGCCCACAGCCGTTTGTCCCCGTCCCAGGCCAGACCCTGCACATTGCGGTGGCCGTACGAGTAGACGACCGAGTCGGCCTCGGGATTGCCGTGCACCGGCTGCCCGTCCGGGGTCATCCGCAGGATCTTGCCGCCCAGCGACTTCCGGTCCTGCGCCAGCGCCTTGTCCCCGGTCTCCCCGGTGCCGGCATAGAGCATCCGGTCCGGGCCGAAGGCGATCCGGCCGCCGTTGTGCACGACCCCCTTGGGAATGCCCCGCAGCACCGTGTCCGGGGCGCCCAGCCGCTGCCCCGGCGGCCGCTGCTCGTCGTAGCGCATCCGCGCGATGCGGTTGTCGGACTCGGTCGTGAAGTACGCGTACACCAGCCGGTCCGAGGCGAAAGCGGGGGACAGGGCCAGGCCCAGCAGGCCGCCCTCGCCGCCCGGCGCCACTCCGGGCACCTCGCCGACCGGCGTGACCTCCCCGGTCGCCGTCCGGACCCGGCTGATGGTGCCCTTGTCCCGGGAGGCGACCAGCAGGTCCCCGTCCGGCAGCGGAGCCACCCCCCAGGGCGAGTCCAGACCCTTGGCCACCTCGCCCGACACCGTCACCGAACCCCGGGCCGGCGCAGCCGACGCCGACGGGCCCGTCGCGCCCGGCGAGGCCGTCCCCGCGGGCGGCGGCCCCGGTGGGGAGCCGCCCGTGGCCGCCGGTGCGCCTCCCGAGGCGGAACAGCCGGCCGTCAGCAGGACCCCGCACCCCGCCAGGGCGAACGCCGCCAGCACACCCCGACGCCGCGCGCGCCCGTACCCGTACTCGTATCCGTATCCGACCGCACCCGCATGCGGCGCTCCGCCGGCCCTGCCCCCGGTCCCTCGTACGTATCGCATGGTTCCGCTCCCCTCAGGTCCTCCGGTCCTGCCTTCCACCCCTCTCAACAGCTCCGAGCCGTCATCGAGTTCCGCCACTCGTACACTCGATCGAGTGGTTGCGTGGATCCGGCCGAACCCGCCGCCCGCCGCCGGCCAGCCGCCCCTGCCCCCAGCCCGCCGACTCAGTCCCAGGCCCCCACCGCCGCCGGCAGCGCCGCTATCTCGGCCAGCTCCGCCGCCGTCAGCCGCACCTCCGCCGCCCGGGCGTTCTCCGCCGCCCAGTGCGCCCGCTCCGCCCCCGGCACCGGCACCACGTGCGGCCCCTGCGCCAGCACCCACGCCAGCGCCACCTGCGCCGCCGTGACCCCGGGCCCGTGCCGCCGCGCCACCCGGCGCAGTCCCGCCACCAGCACCTGGTTCGTCGCCATGGCGTGCGCCGTGAATCGGGGGTGCCGGGCCCGTACGTCGGCGTCCTCGAACCCCTGCCCCGGAGTCAGCGTCCCGGTCAGGAACCCGCTCCCGAGCGGCATCGCGGCCAGCACCCCCACCCCGCGCGCCGCGCACCACGGCAGCAGCTGCCACGCCGCCTCCGGGGACCACACCGACAGCTCCGCCTGCACGGCCGTCACCGGGAACACCTGCTGGACCCGCTCCAGCTGCCGCAGGGTCGAGCGGTAGCCGCGGTCCCCGCGCCGCCCCGCCCCCGGCCCGGCCCCCGCGCCCAGCGCGCAGAACCCGAGCGCCCGTACCTTCCCCGCGCCCACCAGCTCCGCCATGGCGCCCCAGGTCTCCTCCACCGGGACGTCCGGGTCGACCCGGTGCAGCTGGTACAGGTCTATGACGTCGGTCCGCAGCCGGCGCAGCGAGGCGTCGCACGCCCGCCGCACGTACCCCGGCCGCCCGTCGGCCACCACGTGCTGCTCACCGGCGCGCAGCCCCACCTTGGCGGAGACGAAGGCGTCGCCGCGCCGCTCCCGCAGCGCCCGCCCGACCACCAGCTCGTTGGTGTAGGGCCCGTAGAGGTCGGCCGTGTCCAGCAGACTGGCGCCCAGGTCCAAGGCCGTGTGCACGGTGCGCAGCGACTCCTCGCCCCGGCGGCGCGAAGGCGCGTAGGCCCAGCTCATCGGCATGCACCCGAGCCCGATGGCCCCGACCGTCAGCGGCCCCGCCCCGATCGCCCTGCGCTCCACCCCTGAGTCCCCCTCCCGGTCCGGCCCTCAAACTAACGGCTTGATCCGGTTCCCTTCGCATAGCCTCGTGATCATGACTGCTGCGACCGGGGACGTCTGGCTCCCCTTCCCGGCCGAGGAGATCGAAGGTCTCCCCGGCTCCTTCCGCTACCGACGGTGGGACGGCGAGGAATCGTTCCCGGCCGACCCCGCGGACTGTGTCTTCTACGTCACCCCGTACATGAAGTCCCAGGCCGTGACGCTGCGCCCGTTCGCCCGCATGCCCGCCCTGCGGGTCGTCCAGACGCTCACCGCGGGCATCGACAACATCCTCGGCGGCCTCGGCGACCTGCCCCCGGGCGTCCGGCTCTGCAACGCCCGTGGCGTCCACGAGGCCAGCACCGCCGAGCTCGCCCTCACCCTCGTCCTCGCCTCCCTGCGCGGCATCCCCGGGATGGTCCGCGGCCAGGACCGCGAGGAGTGGCGCGGCGGCTTCTACGACGCCCTCGCCGACCGGTCCGTCCTGATCGTCGGCTACGGATCGATCGGCGCGGCCGTCGAGGACCGGCTGCTCCCCTTCGAGGTCGGGCCCGTCACCCGGGTCGCCCGCTCCGCACGGACCACCCCGCACGGGCCGGTGCACGCCCTCACCGAGCTGCCGCGCCTGCTGCCCGGCGCGGACGTGGTGATCCTGTGCACCCCGCTGACCGAGGACACCCGGGGCCTGGCGGGCGCCGGTTTCCTGGCCCGGATGAAGGACGGCGCCCTGCTCGTGAACGTCGCGCGCGGCCCGGTCGTGGACACCGCGGCGCTGCTGGCGGAGCTGGGATCCGGCCGGCTGCGCGCGGCGCTCGACGTCACCGACCCGGAACCGCTGCCGCCGGGCCACCCCCTCTGGCACGCGCCGAACGTCCTGATCACCCCCCATGTGGGCGGAAGCAGCTCGGCGTTCGAGCCCCGGGCGAAGCGGCTGGTGGCGCGGCAGCTCGCCCGGTTCGCCGCCGGGGAGCCCGTCGACAACACCGTCCTCGTCACCGGGTAGGCGTACGCGGGCGCAATACGGCGCACACGCAGCGCGACCACCCGAACGCGCATCGTGTCGACAACCCCGCAGCTGGTGACGGAGAGTAGAGAAACTATGTCGCTGAGTGACGAAAGTGGTGTATCGTCCGGAACCAGGGGCCGCGCCACGTACGTCTGGCGCTGGGGAGTGATCGGACACTTTGGGGGGCGACGGGCGATGCACGGCCAATGGACAAAGGATCCGACGCGGCAGAGCCGCCGAAGGCGACGCTGCCGGGACTGGACCGCGCCGGGACCAGCCGGCGAGGGGGACCGGTGAGCGCCCCGGGGGCCGCGTTCCTGACCCGCCCGCCCGTCGCGGGCGGCGGCAAGGGCCTGGCGGGGCAGCTCCTCCTCGCGGTCGTCAGCGGCGGGTACGCCGTGGGGGCCGCCCTCGGGTGGGGGTCCAACAGACTCGCCAACTTCATGGGCGACTTCGGCCTCAGTTCGGCCGGATTACTCGCGGCGGTCTCCTGCTACCACTACGCGCGGACCGTGGACCGCCGTGAACGCGGCGCCTGGCTGATGTTCGCCTTCTCCTCGTTCATGGGAGCCATCGGGAACACCGTCTGGGGCTGGTACGAGGTCGTCCTCGGCCAGAAGGTCCCCGAGCCCTCGCTCGCCGACTTCGCCTTCCTCTGCTTCGCACCGCCCGCCATCGTGGGCCTGCTCGTCCTCGCCAAACGCCCGGTCAACCGGGCCGGGTGGGTCTGCCTCGGACTCGACTCCTGGCTCATCGGCGGCTCACTGCTCACGCTCTCGTGGAGCCTGGCCCTCGCCAACGCCGCGCGCAGCGCCCAGTCCGGAGCCCCCGGCAGCGTCCCGCGCGCCGCTCTCTCGCTCGCGTACCCGCTCCTGGACATCGCGCTCGTCTCGATGGTCCTGGTCCTGCACTTCCGCCGTTCCGCGAACAACCGCTCCGCCGTCAACACGGCCATCGCGGCCCTCGCCCTCACCGTCCTGAGCGACGCGCTCTTCACCTCGCCGCTGCTGAACACCACCTACCGCTCGGGCGAGATCCTCGACGCGGGCTGGTTCGCGGGCTCCCTGCTGCTGGCGTACGCCCCCTGGGGCGCGCACCGGCCCGAGCCGCTGGACCGCGGCGCCCACCAGCGCGGCGAGCGCCCGCACAGCCGGCCCATCACCGGCTCGCTGCCCGCCCTCACCCCGTACCTCGCGGCCGCGGTCTGCACCCTCGGCATCCTCTACAACGTCGTCGACGGCCGGAAGGTCGACCGGATGGTCGTCTTCACCGGCTGCACCGTGGTCCTCGCCCTCGTCATCCGGCAGGGCATCATGCTCCTCGACAACATCGCGCTCACCCAGGAACTGGCCCAGAAGGAGAACCACTTCCGCTCCCTGGTCCAGGGATCGAGCGACGTGATCATGATCGCGGCGCCCACCGGGACCCTGCGCTACGTCAGCCCCGCCGCCGCCGGGGTCTACGGCCGGGAGGCGGAGGAACTGGTGGGCAGCGAGCTGGCCGCCCTGATCCATCCCGACGACCTCGGCCGCGTGGTCCACGAGGTACGCCGCTTCCTCGCCGCCCCGCCCGCCGAGGAGCCCACCACCCGCATCGAGTGCCGGTTCAAGTCGGGCGGCGGCGAGTGGCTCAACGTGGAGTCCACCGTCAACCGCCACCAGGGCGGCCTCATCCTCAACAGCCGTGACGTCACCGAGCGGGTCCGGCTCCAGGCGCAGCTCCAGCACAGCGCCGAGCACGACCCGCTGACGGACCTGCCCAACCGGGCGCTGTTCACCCGCCGGGTCCGCCAGGCGCTGACCGGCCGCCGGGCCGGGGACCACAGCACCGCCGTGCTCTTCATCGACCTCGACGGCTTCAAGGCGGTCAACGACACCATCGGCCACCAGGCGGGCGACGAGCTGCTCGTCCAGGCCGCCCACCGCCTCCAGGACGCCGTCCGGGCCGGGGACACCGCCGCCCGGCTCGGCGGGGACGAGTTCGCCGCGCTGATCCTCGGCGACGGCAGCCGCGACCGCGGCGCCCGGGAGTACCAGGTCCACGAGATCGCCGAGCGGCTGCGCACCACCCTCTCCCAGCCCTACCGCATCGCCGGCAGCGAGGTCCGGGTCGCCGCCAGCATCGGGGTGGCCTTCGCCGACCCCGGCATCACCCCGTCGGACCTCATGCGCAACGCGGATCTCGCGATGTACCGGGCCAAGGCGGGCGGCAAGGACCGCGTCGAGCTGTACGCCCCGCAGATGCAGGCCGAGGTGGTCCGCAAGGCGGAGCTGGCCGGGCGGCTGCGCACCGCCCTCCACGAGGGCGAGTTCGCCCTGCTGCACCAGCCCGTGGTCTCGCTGGGCACGGGGGAGGTCGCGGCGGTCGCCGCCCAGGCCCGCTGGCGTTCCACCCAGGGGATCCTCTTCACCCCGGCCGAGTTCCTCCGGGTCAGCGAGGGCGGCGCGGCCGGCGGGCCGGACAGCCCGCGCACCGCGGAACTGGGCCGCTGGCTGCTCGAAGAGGCCGTCGAGCAGGCCGCCGAGCGCCACCGGGCCGGGCACGACGTACCAGTGGCCGTACGGATGACCGCGCGGCGGCTGCTCGACCGGTCCCTGCCCCGGGGCTCGGTGGAGGCGCTGCTGAACCGGCACGGCCTGCCCTCCGGGGCGCTGGTGCTGGAACTGGCCGCCTCCGACCCCAGGGTCCCCTTCGACGAGCTGGAGCGCCGCCTGACGGCCCTGCACCGGCTGGGGGTACGGATCGCCCTCGACGGTTTCGGCAGCGGTTACGCAGCCATCAGCGCCCTGCGCCGGCTCCCCGTCGACCTGCTCAAGCTCGACCGGGGACTGGTCGAGGGCGTCGTCGAATCCGCCCGGCTGCACAAGATCACGGCGGGATTGTTGCGGATCGCAAATGACCTGGGCATGCAGTCCGTGGCGGACGGGGTGGACCTGCCCGAGCAGGTGGCCGCACTGCGCGCGATGGGGTGCACCCACGGCCAGGGAGCGGCCTTCTCCGGACCGCTCGACGAATACCGGCTGCGGCGCGCGCTCGTCAGGGGTACGTTCCCAGTACCGGGCGGTACGGCCCAGCCGGCCTTGGCCGGAGGGGCGTCCGGTGGCTCGATGGTCATCCATGGGGGCTCACATAATGAGACGCCCGTCCCACCCACTTGACATCCACCTCCCGCCGGAGGGAGGGTCAATGCCATGCGCACCCGAATTCTCGTACTTGGAAAGCGCGTCGGCTGAAGCGGGGACCTCCATGTCCCCGCTCAACGCTACCGACGCGCTCCCCTCGCTTGCCACCAGGCACGAGGGGTTTTTTGTTGCACTGGCACACGCCCCCGGTCGTGATCCGGGGGATCCCCGCTCCTCGTAAAACCCTCAGCTTCGAGAAGAGAATGCCGATGACCGAGCAGGCCTCCGGGGCCCACCATCCGCAGCCGCGGCCCCGTACGGGTGGACACCAGCCCACCGCAGTTGAGCACGTCACGGGCGCGCAGTCCCTCATCCGCTCTCTCGAAGAGGTGGGGTGCGACACCGTCTTCGGCATTCCGGGCGGCGCCATCCTCCCCGCGTACGACCCGATGATGGACAGCACGAAGGTCCGTCACATCCTGGTCCGCCACGAGCAGGGCGCCGGCCACGCCGCCACCGGATACGCGCAGGCCACCGGCAAGGTCGGCGTGTGCATGGCCACCTCCGGCCCGGGCGCCACCAACCTGGTCACCCCGATCGCCGACGCGCACATGGACTCGGTCCCGCTCGTCGCCATCACCGGCCAGGTCTCCTCCAAGGCGATCGGCACCGACGCCTTCCAGGAGGCGGACATCGTCGGCATCACCATGCCGATCACCAAGCACAACTTCCTGGTCACCAAGGCCGAGGACATCCCGCGGACGATCGCCGAGGCCTTCCACATCGCCGCCAGCGGCCGCCCCGGCCCCGTCCTGGTCGACATCGCCAAGGACGCCCTCCAGGCGAAGACCGCCTTCTCCTGGCCGCCGGTCATGGACCTGCCCGGCTACCGGCCGGTCACCAAGCCGCACGCCAAGCAGATCCGCGAGGCCGCCAAGCTCATCTGCCAGGCCAAGCGCCCGGTCCTGTACGTCGGCGGCGGCGTCATGAAGTCCGGCGCCACGGCCGAGCTGAAGGTCCTCGCCGAGCTGACCGGCGTCCCCGTCTGCACCACCCTCATGGCGCTGGGCTCCTTCCCCGACAGCCACCCGCTGCACGTCGGCATGCCGGGCATGCACGGCTCGGTCACCGGCGTCACCTCGCTGCAGAAGTCGGACCTGCTGATCGCCCTCGGCACCCGCTTCGACGACCGCGTCACCGGCAAGCTGGACAGCTTCGCGCCCTTCGCCAAGGTCATCCACGCGGACATCGACCCGGCCGAGATCGGCAAGAACCGCGAGGTCGACGTCCCGATCGTGGGCGACGCCCGCGAGGTCATCGCCGACCTGATCCAGGCCGTCCAGGCCGAGCACACCGAGGGCCACGCGGGCGACTACACCGCCTGGTGGAAGGACCTCAACCGCTGGCGCGAGACCTACCCGCTGGGCTACGACCTGCCCGAGGACGGCATGCTCTCCCCGCAGCAGGTCATCGAGCGGATCGGCGCCCTCGCGCCGAAGAGCACGATCTTCGCGGCGGGCGTCGGCCAGCACCAGATGTGGGCCTCCCACTTCGTCAAGTACGAGGAGCCCCGCACCTGGCTGAACTCCGGCGGCGCCGGAACCATGGGCTACGCGGTCCCGGCCGCGATGGGCGCCAAGGTCGGCATGCCGGAGCGCACCGTCTGGGCGATCGACGGCGACGGCTGCTTCCAGATGACCAATCAGGAACTTGCCACCTGCGCCCTGAACAACATCCCGATCAAGGTCGCGATCATCAACAACGGTGCGCTGGGCATGGTCCGCCAGTGGCAGACCCTGTTCTACAACCAGCGGTACTCCAACACCGTGCTGCACGCGGACGAGACCGGCCACGGCACCGTCGGCTCCCAGCTGGGTGAGTCCCTCGCCCCCCGCAAGGGCACGCGCGTCCCGGACTTCGTCAAGCTGTCCGAGGCCATGGGCTGCGTCGCGCTGCGCTGCGAGGACCCGGCCGACCTCGACAAGGTCATCGCCGAGGCCAACGCCATCAACGACCGTCCGGTCGTCATCGACTTCATCGTCCACGAGGACGCCATGGTGTGGCCGATGGTCGCCGCCGGCACCTCCAACGACGAGGTCATGGCAGCCCGGGGCGTCCGCCCCGACTTCGGCGACAACGAAGACGACTGAGCCGAGAGAGCCGAGAGAGAGAACGCCCCACATGTCCAAGCACACGCTCTCCGTCCTGGTCGAGAACACGCCCGGCATCCTGGCCCGGATCGCCGCCCTGTTCTCCCGCCGCGGGTTCAACATCGACTCCCTCGCGGTCGGCGTCACCGAACACCCCGACATCTCCCGCATCACCATCGTCGTGAACGTCGAGGACCTCCCGCTGGAGCAGGTGACCAAGCAGCTCAACAAGCTGGTCAACGTGCTCAAGATCGTCGAGCTGGAGCCGCACAACGCGATCGAGCGTGAACTCGTCCTGGTGAAGGTCCGCGCCGACAACGAGACGCGCTCGCAGATCGTCGAGATCGTCCAGCTGTTCCGCGCCAAAACCGTCGACGTCTCTCCGGAGGCCGTCACCATCGAGGCCACCGGCGGCACCGACAAGCTCGGCGCCATGCTCAAGATGCTGGAACCGTTCGGCATCAAGGAGCTCGTGCAGTCCGGCACGATCGCCATAGGGCGTGGCGGACGGTCCATCACGGACCGCAGTCTGCGCTCCCTCGACCGCAGCGCCTGACCCCCGCCGCCGCGCCGGACGACCGCCCCGGTTCCCCGGCTCGAATGGCGAGACCGACAAACTCAGATTCCGTTCCCCGCCGTACGGTGGGAGCAACACCAGCGCACCAAGGAGATATCCCAGTGGCCGAGCTGTTCTACGAGAACGACGCCGACCTGTCCATCATCCAGGGCCGCAAGGTCGCGGTCATCGGTTACGGCAGCCAGGGCCACGCCCACGCGCTGTCGCTCCGTGACTCCGGCGTCGACGTCGTCGTCGGCCTCAAGGAGGGCTCGAAGTCCAAGGCCAAGGCCGAGGAGCAGGGCCTGAAGGTCGTCCCCGTGGCGGAGGCCGCCGCGTGGGCGAACGTCATCATGATCCTGACCCCGGACCCGCTCCAGGCCGAGATCTACGAGGAGTCCATCAAGGACCACCTCAAGGAGGGCGACGCGCTCTTCTTCGGCCACGGCTTCAACGTCCGGTACGGCTTCATCAAGCCCCCGTCCCACGTCGACGTCGCCCTGGTCGCCCCGAAGGGCCCGGGCCACCTGGTCCGCCGTCAGTACGAGGAGGGCCGCGGCGTTCCGTGCATCGCGGCCGTCGAGCAGGACGCCACCGGCAAGGCCTTCGACCTGGCGCTCTCCTACGCGGCCGGCATCGGCGGCACCCGCGCCGGCGTCATCAAGACGACCTTCACCGAGGAGACCGAGACCGACCTGTTCGGTGAGCAGGCCGTCCTCTGCGGTGGCGCCTCCGCGCTGGTCAAGGCCGGTTTCGAGACCCTGACCGAGGCCGGCTACCAGCCGGAGATCGCGTACTTCGAGTGCCTGCACGAGCTGAAGCTCATCGTGGACCTCATGTACGAGGGCGGCCTGGAGAAGATGCGCTGGTCCGTCTCCGAGACCGCGGAGTGGGGCGACTACGTCACCGGCCCGCGCATCATCACCGACGCCACCAAGGCCGAGATGAAGAAGGTCCTCGCGGAGATCCAGAGCGGCGAGTTCGCCAACACCTGGATGGCCGAGTACAAGGCCGGCCTGCCGAAGTACAACGAGTACAAGAAGGCCGACGAGGCCCACCTGCTGGAGACCACCGGCAAGAAGCTGCGCAAGCTGATGAGCTGGGTCGACAACGACGAGAGCTGATCTCGCACACGGCGGGGCCGGGACGACAGTCCCGGCCCCGCCGCGCATCACCCCATCGGTGGAGGCAGCCGGGCGGGAGACGGCCGGAATAAAGCCGTCCTGTAGTGCGGATTATCCACCCCGGCCAATCCCGGACGGGTGATCCTTCCGTACAGGCGGAATTCCGGTACCGATCCGCCACTACACTGCTCAACACAACGCGTCAGGCCCACAGTGTCGTGCGTCTTCCACGCGGCTACCCCCTCCACCGCCTGCGGCCGTCGGGACGGCCGTCCGCACTGGACTTGTGAGGACCCACGTGAGCTCGAAACCTGTCGTACTCATCGCCGAAGAGCTGTCGCCCGCCACGGTGGACGCGCTCGGTCCGGACTTCGAGATCCGGCACGTCAACGGAGCCGACCGCGCGGAGCTGCTGCCCGCGATCGTCGACGTCGACGCGATCCTGGTCCGCTCCGCCACCAAGGTGGACGCCGAGGCCATCGCCGCCGCCAAGAAGCTGAAGGTCGTCGCTCGCGCCGGTGTCGGCCTCGACAACGTCGACGTCGCCGCCGCCACCAAGGCCGGCGTGATGGTCGTGAACGCCCCGACCTCCAACATCGTCACCGCCGCCGAGCTCGCCTGCGGCCTGCTCGTGGCCACCGCCCGGCACATCCCGCAGGCCAACTCCGCCCTGAAGAACGGCGAGTGGAAGCGGAGCAAGTACACGGGCGTCGAGCTCAGCGAGAAGACCCTCGGCGTCGTCGGCCTCGGCCGCATCGGCGTCCTGGTCGCCCAGCGCATGTCGGCCTTCGGCATGAAGGTCGTCGCGTACGACCCCTACGTACAGCCCGCGCGCGCCGCCCAGCTGGGCGTCAAGATGCTGACGCTGGACGAGCTGCTGGAGGTCGCCGACTTCATCACCGTGCACCTGCCCAAGACCCCCGAGACCCTCGGTCTCATCGGGGACGAGGCCCTGCACAAGGTGAAGCCGTCCGTCCGTATCGTCAACGCCGCGCGCGGCGGGATCGTGGACGAGGCCGCGCTGTACTCCGCCCTCAAGGAGGGCCGCGTCGCCGGCGCCGGCCTCGACGTGTACGCGAAGGAGCCCTGCACGGACTCCCCGCTCTTCGAGCTCGACCAGGTCGTCTGCACGCCGCACCTCGGCGCGTCCACGGACGAGGCCCAGGAGAAGGCCGGCATCTCGGTCGCCACGTCGGTGCGCCTCGCGCTCGCCGGTGAGCTCGTGCCGGACGCCGTCAACGTCCAGGGCGGCGTCATCGCCGAGGACGTCCGTCCCGGCCTGCCGCTCGCCGAGAAGCTCGGCCGCATCTTCACCGCCCTCGCGGGCGAGGTCGCGGTCCGCCTCGATGTCGAGGTCTGCGGCGAGATCACCCAGCACGACGTCAAGGTGCTCGAACTCTCCGCGCTCAAGGGCGTCTTCGAGGACGTCGTCGACGAGACGGTCTCCTACGTCAACGCCCCGCTGTTCGCGCAGGAGCGCGGCGTCGAGGTGCGGCTGACCACCAGCTCGGAGTCCCCGGACCACCGCAACGTGGTGACGGTGCGCGGCACCCTGTCGGACGGTCAGGAGGTGTCGGTTTCCGGCACCCTGGCGGGTCCGAAGCACCTGCAGAAGATCGTGGGCGTCGGCGAGTACGACGTGGACCTGGCCCTGGCCGACCACATGATCGTGCTCCGCTACACCGACCGCCCGGGCGTGGTCGGCAAGGTCGGGCAGCTGCTCGGCGAGGCCGGCCTGAACATCGCGGGCATGCAGGTCGCCCGCGCCGAGGAGGGCGGCGAGGCGCTCGTCGTCCTCACCGTCGACGCCGCGGTCCCGGTGGACGTCCTCGCGGCCATCTCGGCCGAGATCGGCGCCGCTTCGGCCCGTACGGTCAACCTCGGCTGACCGTCGCAGCGCATCCGCGAGGGCCCGGGACATCCGTCCCGGGCCCTCGCGCGTTCCCCCCGCCTTACGCGGCTCAGCGCACCGGCGCCACAGCGGCGCCGGCCGGCTCCGCCGCGGCCGGGACGGAGGCGGCGGCTCCGGTGCCCCGCGCCCGGGTCAGGGTGAGGACCGCCGCCGCGAGCAGCAGCGCCGCCCCGGCCCAGGCCGCGTACGCCATCCCGTGGACGAAGGCCTCGCGGGCCAGGCCCAGCAGTTCCGCGCCCGCCGCGCCACCGGTCTGCTGCGCGGTGGCCATCGCGCCGCCCAGGGTCTCGCGGGCCGCGGGGGCCGCGCCGGCCAGGTCGGAGCGGTAGACGGCGGTGCCGAGGCTGCCGAGCAGCGCCATGCCGAGGGCGCCGCCGAACTCCTGGCCGGTCTCCAGCAGGGAGGCGGCCGTACCGGCCTTCTCGGCGGGGGCCGAGCCCAGCGCCAGCTCCGAGACCAGCGTCATGACGGTGACGATGCCGCTGGCCAGTACCCCGGCGCCGGCCAGCACGAGCCACAGGGAGTCGGTGCCCGCCAGCGAGATCAGGCCGAATCCGGCGGCGGCCAGGACGAAGCCGCCCGCGATGACGTGCGCCCGGTCGGTCTTCTGGGCCAGGGCGGCGCCCACGGGGGCCGCGGCGCCGATGAAGAGGGAGGGCGCGAGGCTCCAGAGGGCCGCCTCCAGGGTGCCCATGCCGAGCACGGCCTGGAGGTACTGGGTGGTGAAGTACGCCGAACCCATCATGGCGAAGGCGGCGACGGTGTTGAGGCCGATGCCCGTTGCGAAGCCGCGGCCCCGGAACAGCGCCCGGCTGATCATCGCGTCCTCGCGGCGGCGCTGGCGGCGGACGAAGACGTACCCGGCGGCGAGACCGACGGCGAGGCAGCCGAGGGAGAGCGGCTCGAAGCCGTTGGCGGCGATCTCCTTGAGCCCGTAGACCACCGGCAGGACGGCGGCCGTCGACAGCGGGATGCTCAGCAGGTCGAAGCGGCCGGGCGCCGGGTCCTTGAACTCCGGTACCAGCACCGGGACCAGGACCAGCAGGAGCAGCATCGCGGGCACGTTGATCAGGAAGACCGAGCCCCACCAGAAGTGGTTCAGCATGACGCCGCTGAGCACGGAGCCGAGGGCGATGCCGCCGGTCATGGCCCCGGACCAGATGGCGATGGCCTTGCCGCGCTGCTTGTCGTCGCGGAAGAGGTTGCGTACGAGGGCCAGCGTGGACGGCATCAGCGTCGCGCCGCCGATGCCGAGCAGCACGCGGGCCGCGATCAGCATCTCGGCGCTGGTGGCGTACCCGGCGGCGACGGAGGCGAGGCCGAAGGCGGTCGCGCCCATCAGCAGCAGCTTGCGGCGGCCGATCCGGTCGCCGAGCGAGCCCATCGTGATCAGCAGGCCGGAGAGGGCGAAGGCGTAGCTGTCGAAGATCCAGAGCTGCTGGGTGGCGCTCGGGTCGAGTTCCCGGGTGATGGCCGGGATCGCGAAGTAGAGGACGGAGACGTCCATCGAGACCAGGAGCAGGGGCAGCAGGAGGACGGTGAACGCGGTCCATTCACGGCGTCCGGCGAGGTGCGCCGTAGCGGCGGGGTTCGTCATGAGGAGGACGGTACACACGTCTTAAACGCTTGTCTATGACGGTTGTATGGAACTTCCGTCTAGGACAGCTGTCTTGCTACGGTGGACGGCATGGGACATCGTGAAGATCTGCTCGAAGGCGCGAAGAAGTGCCTGGCCGAGAAGGGTTTCGTGCGCACCACCGCGCGGGACATCGTCAGCGCCTCCGGTACCAACCTGGCGTCCATCGGCTACCACTACGGCTCCAAGGACGCCCTGCTCACCCAGGCCTTCGTCGCCCTCATGGAGGAGTGGGGGGAGGGGGTGCACGCCTCCGGGCCCGGGGGGGCTGACGGTTCGCTGGAGCGGATGCGGTGGCTGTGGCAGGGGGTGCTGGACCAGCACGAGGCGACGGCGCCCGTCTGGGCCGCCAGCCTGGAGGTCGCGCTGAGCGGCGACCGGCTGCCCGAGGTACGGGCGCTGCTCGCCGCGTCACAGGCCGAGGGGCGCCGGGGGCTGATCTCGATGCTGACCGGGACGCCGGAGGAGGAGGTCACGGCTGAGGACGAGCGCACCCTCGGTGCCGTCTACCAGGCGCTCCTCAACGGCCTGATGGTGCAGTGGCTGTTCGACCCCGCGAGCGCCGCGACGGCGGAGGAGTTCACGGAGGGGCTGCGGCGGGTGGCGGAGGGGCTGACGCGCACGGCGGGCCCGCGGCGCGATCCGCAGGGGCCGCGGCCGGCGTGACCGTCGCCGGTCGCCGGTCGCCGGTCGCCGGTCGCCGGTGGTCCCGGCGGCCCGGTGGTCCGCGGCGGGTCAGCCGTGCAGGCGGGCCGACTTGAGGGCCATGTGGAGCAGGAGACGGTCCTCGCCCTCGTCCAGGTCGAGCCCCGTCAGCTGCTCCACTCGGCCCAGCCGGTAGTACAGGGTCTGGCGGTGGATGCCCAGGGCCGCCGCCGCGCGGCCCGCCTGGCCCGCGCAGTCGAGGAACACCTCGGCGGTACGGGCCAGTTCGTGGTGGGCCGGGGCAAGCAGCGACCGGGTCGCCGGGTCGTCCACCGGGTCCGCCGCCAGGGCGGCCAGCATCCGGTACGGGCCGATCTCCGACCAGCGAGCCACCGGCCCGAAGCGCGGCTGCGCGGCGGCCGCCCGGGCCGCGGCGGTGGCCTGCGCCCAGGCGCCGGGCAGCCCCCCGAGCCCCCGTACGGGCTCGGAAAGCCCGGCCGTCACCCCGTGCCCGGCGCCCGCCGCCGCGCCCGAGGCCGGCGCGCGGGGGAGGAGGCGGCCGATCGCCGTGAGGGCCGGAGCCAGGGCGTCCGGCGAGCGGAGGCGGAGCAGGACGGCGAGTACCGCCGGGCCCACCGCCGCCCCGCCCGGGTCCCCCGGGACCACGCACACCGCCGACGCACCCGGCACCGACGCCGGAGCCTCCCCGGACCACGGCGCCACGCACACGGCGGCGTGCACCCCCTCGGCCTCCGCCCCCAGCGCCAGCCGCAGCGCGGCCACCGCCATGTCCTGCTGCCAGCCCCGGCCGGCGGTGAGCACGGCCAGGAACTCCCGGGAGAGGTCGGCGCCCGCCTTGGCCTCCTCGGCGAGCAGCACCCCGATCCGCTGGGCCACCTCCATGGCCGCGGCCAGCGCCTCCGGCCCGGGACCGGGATCCCGGTCGAGGAGCCACACGTAACCCTGCACGATGCCCCGGTACCGCACGGGCAGGCAGATCCGCCCCCGGAAGACCCCCGCGTCGGGGGCCGCCGGGATCCGGACGGGGCCGGTCGCGCGGGCGATCCCGAACGCCTCGAACCAGGACCGGACGGCCGCCGTCGACTGGCGGGTGAGGATCGAGCGGGTGCGGACGGGGTCCATGGCGAGGTCGTCGTCGCTGTCGTGGGCGCCGAAGGCGATCAGACGGAAATCCCGGTTTTCCAGCGTGGCCGGGGCGCCGAGCAGCGCCGAGATCTCGTCGACCAGGTCCTGGTAATCGCCCTTCACGCGCCCATTCTCCCACCCCGCCGACCGCGCTTCAGACAGATGTATGAGATCAGGGACACGGATGCGTGACAGCTGTCGATGGCAGAGGATCGTGGAGATCCTTAGGTTTCACGGTGGTTTCACTTGCGTTTTCCTGACGGCCGCGGCCCACCCGTGCGGTGGCCGTATCCGCTTCTGCCACCCGTTGGAGGTGCCCCGTGCTGGGTCCCGTGATCCTCGCCGCCTCGCGCAGCGACAAGATGCGCCGAATCGTCTCCGCCGCCCCGGTGACCAAGCCCGTGGTGAACCGGTTCATCCCCGGTGAGACGGTCGACCAGGTCATCCCGATCGTCGAGGACCTCACGCGGCACGGCCTGGAGGTCACCCTCGACGTCGTCGGCGAGGACATCACCGCCGTGGAGCAGTCGCACGCCGCCCGCGACGCGTACCTCGAACTGATCGAGCGCCTCGCCGCGCTGGGCCTCGGCGAGTCCGTCGAGATGTCGGTCAAGCTCTCCATGTTCGGCCAGGCCCTGGAGGGCGGCCACGAGCTGGCCCTCGCCAACGTCCGCCCGGTCGTCGAGGCCGCCGCCGCCATCGGCACCACCGTGACCCTGGACGCCGAGGACCACACCACCCTCGACTCGATGTTCGCCATCCACGAGGAGCTGCGCCGGGACTTCCCCCGTACCGGCTGCGTGATCCAGGCCTACCTCTTCCGCACCGAGGCCGACGCCCGGCGCCTGGCCGCCGCCGGCAGCCGCGTCCGCATCGTGAAGGGCGCCTACAAGGAGCCCGCCGAGGTCGCGTACCAGGACAAGGCCGAGATCGACAAGGCGTACGTCCGGATCATGAAGATCCTGATGGAGGGCGACGGCTACCCGATGATCGGGTCCCACGACCCGCGCCTGATCGCCATCGGCCAGGAGCTGGCCCGCCAGGCGGGGCGCAAGCTGGACGAGTACGAGTTCCAGATGCTGTACGGCATCCGCAGCGAGGAGCACGTGCGGCTCGCCGCCGAGGGCCACCGGATGCGCGTCTACACGGCCTACGGCACCGACTGGTACGGCTACTTCATGCGCCGCCTCGCGGAGAAGCCGGCCAACCTGCTCTTCTTCCTCCGCTCGATGATCACCAAGAACTAGGCACCCCACTAGCTCAAGGAGTTACCAGCACCATGGATGCTGTCACCCAGGTCCCCGCGCCGGTCAACGAGCCGGTCCACTCGTACGCCCCGGGCAGCGCCGAGCGCGCCCGCCTCGAAATCCAGCTCAAGCAGCTGTCCGAGAACCCGATCGACCTCCCGATGACGATCAACGGGGTCAAGCGGATGGGCGGTGGCGAGCGCTTCGACGTCGTCCAGCCGCACGACCACAAGTCCGTCATCGGCACCTACGCCAACGCCACCGAGGCCGACGCCCAGGAAGCCGTCGACGCCGCCCTGGCCGCCGCCCCGGCCTGGCGCGCGATGTCCTTCGACGACCGCGCCGCGATCATCCTGCGCGCCGCCGAGCTGCTGGCCGGCCCCTGGCGCGAGAAGCTGGCCGCGTCCACCATGCTCGGCCAGTCGAAGACCGCCCAGCAGGCCGAGATCGACACCCCGTGCGAGCTCGTCGACTTCTGGCGCTTCAACGTCCACTTCGCCCGGCAGATCCTGGCCGAGCAGCCCGCGGCGAACTCCGCCGGCGTGTGGAACCGCAGCGACCACCGCCCGCTGGAGGGCTTCGTCTACGCGATCACGCCGTTCAACTTCACGGCCATCGCCGGCAACCTGCCGACCGCCCCCGCCCTGATGGGCAACGTGGTCGTGTGGAAGCCGTCCCCGACGCAGACCCACTCCGCGGTCCTGCTGATGGAGCTCCTGGAGGCCGCCGGCCTGCCCAAGGGCGTCATCAACCTGGTGACCGGCGACGGCATCGCCGTCTCCGAGGTGGCCCTGAACCACCCCGAGCTGGCGGGCATCCACTTCACCGGCTCGACCAAGACCTTCCAGTACCTGTGGAAGACGGTCGGCAACAACATCGAGAAGTACCGCTCCTACCCGCGCCTGGTCGGCGAGACCGGCGGCAAGGACTTCGTCGTCGCGCACCCGTCGGCGGACCGCGGCATCCTGAAGACCGCCCTGACCCGCGGCTCCTTCGAGTTCCAGGGCCAGAAGTGCTCGGCCTCCTCCCGCGCCTACGTCCCGGCCTCCATCTGGAACGACGGCTTCAAGGAGCAGTTCGCGGCCGAGGTCGACGGCATCGCCATGGGTGACGTCCGCGACCTGACGAACTTCATCGGCGCCGTCATCGACGAGCGCTCCTTCGCCAAGAACAAGGCCGCGATCGACCGCGCGAAGGCCGACCCGACCTGCACCATCGTCGCGGGCGGCACGTACGACGACTCGGAGGGCTACTTCGTCCGCCCGACCGTCATCGAGTGCACCGACCCGGAGAACGAGGTCTTCACGACCGAGTACTTCGGCCCGATCCTCGCGGTCCACGTCTACGAGGACGCGGACTACGACGCGATGCTCGCGCAGATGGAGAACGTCTCCGCGTACGCCCTCACCGGCGCCGTCATCGCGCAGGACCGCTACGCGGCCGCCGACACGATGGAGAAGCTCCGCTTCGCGGCGGGCAACTTCTACATCAACGACAAGTCGACCGGCGCCGTCGTCGGCCAGCAGCCCTTCGGCGGCGGCCGCGCCTCGGGCACGAACGACAAGGCGGGCGCCGCCTCGAACCTGCTCCGCTGGACCTCGACCCGCTCCATCAAGGAGACCCTGGTCCCGCCGACCGAGTACGGCTACCCCCACATGGGCTGACCGCCCCCGCCCCACCCCGCCCCCGCTCCGGTACCCCCAAGCCCGGAGCGGGGGCGGTCTCCATGTCCGGGGCCGCACGGCCGGGCCGCACGGCCGGGTCAGACCTCCACCAGGACCTGGTCCAGGGATTTGCGGGTCAGGTCCGGGACCTCGCAGTCGTCGGCGGGGTAGCCGATCGGCAGGACCGCGAAGGCCTTCTCGTTCTCGGGGCGGCCGAGGACGTGGGACAGGAAGCGCATCGGGCTCGGGGTGTGGATCAGGGCCGCCAGGCCGCTCAGGTGCAGGGCGGACAGGAGCATGCCGACCGCGATGCCGACCGACTCGTCGACGTAGTAGTGCTTGCGCTTCGTGCCGTCCGGGCCGAGCCAGTAGCGCTGCTGGAACACCACGAGCAGCGCCGGGGCGTCGGTGAGGTGGGTCTTCACGGCGTCGGTGCCGATGGGGCGCAGCGCCGCGAGCCACTCGTCGCCGAGGCGGCCGTCGTAGGAGATCTGCTCCTCCTGCTCGGCGGCCGCGCGGATCTGCCGGCGGATCGTCGGGTCCTTGACCAGGACGAACGTCCACGGCTGCTGGTGCGCCCCGGAGGGGGCGGTGGCCGCGCAGGCGATGGCGTCGCGGACGGCCTGGTCGGGGACGGGGTCCGGGGAGAAGTGGCGTACGGTGCGCCGCTCGTCCATGCGGGCCCGTAGCTCCGCCGCGCGCGCGAGGGATTCCTGACTCGGCATGCGCGCGGGCCGGTAGGCGACGGGCCGGTAGGGCTGGCCATGGGTCGGGGTCCACTGCTGGGTATGGGGCGACATGGCCAGATTTTCACGCGGTGGAACCCCTGTGGCCAGAGTCGCGTCCGCCACGGCTGTCCGTTGTGTACGGACAGGGGGGCTATGACCGTGACGAACGTCGGTCGATTCGTGGACCGGCCGGGCTGTTTCGACGCCCGCGACCCCGGCGGTCTCGGGACGCCGCCGCGCGGTGTCCTCGTACGGGCCGACAGCCCCGGCGGGCACACGGCCCGGGGCTGGACCAGGCCGGCCGCGCACCGGGTGCGGACCGTCATCGACCTGCGCAACGACGACGAGACCGGGGTGGACCACGCCCCCCGCCCGGCCGGGCCGACGCCCCTGCGGATCCCGCTCGCCGGCATCGGGCACCGGGACGTCCGGGGCGTGTGGTGAGGCACTCCGGGTTTCGCGGCCCCCGCGTATTTCCGGCCTTTCCCGGAACGCTTCCCCGACCGCGCCGCAGACTGGGGGGATGAACAGGACGTGGAACCGGCTCGTGCACACCGCGCAGCTCGATCCGGGTGAACTCGCGGGGATCCGGGCGCTGCTCGGCGCCGCCTTCGAGGGGAACTTCGACGACGCGGACTTCGAGCACGCCCTCGGCGGGATGCACGCCCTGGTCCACCGGGACGGCGAGCTCCTCGCGCACGGCAGTGTCGTCCAGCGCCGGGTGCTGCACCACGGCCGCGCCCTGCGCACGGGGTACGTGGAGGCCGTGGCGGTACGGGCCGACGTACGCCGGCAGGGGCTCGGCGGGGCCGTGATGGAGGCGCTGGAGGGGGTCATCGCCGGGGCCTACGTACTCGGCGCGCTCTCCGCCTCCGCGGCCGGGGCGGCGCTGTACGAGGGCCGGGGCTGGCGCCCGTACGCCGGGCGGATCGGGGTGCTCGGACCGCGGGGCCCCGAGCGGCTGCCCGACGAGGAGGGTACGACCTACGTGTGGACGCCGCCCGGCGGGGCCGTGCCGGACCCCGCCGGGCGGATCGACTTCGACTGGCGGGAGGGCGACGTGGTGTGAGAACCGCTAGCTGCCGCTGACGCTGGGGGCGCCCGTCTCGATGTGGCCCGTGTAGCGGCGCGACCAGGTGCCGTCCGCGTCGGCCAGGACCGTGAAGTCGTACCAGCCCTTGTGGTAGGCCACCGCGTTGAAGAAGTCCTCGCGCGAGGAGTTCGCCGGCACGGTGTACGTCCACGGCCCGTCGCTCCGGTAGGCGTTCGAGTGGATGGTGAAGGTGACCGGCGCCGACGAGCCGTTCGTCATCTTGAACCAGATCGCCATCTTCCCGGTGCCCTGCTCCACCGCGAAGCGGGAGGCGACCTCCAGGGCCCTGCCCGCCTTGTTCGCGTCGCCGATGAAGCGCCGCAGGAAGCGGTTCGGCCCGTACATGGAGATGTCGTACTGGCCGGTCCCGTTGGCCAGGCCGACGTTGAAGAAGTCCGTCGAGGTGGCGCCCGGCTCGACGGTGTACTGCCACGGGGTGGTGTCGCGGTGCTGGTGCGGGTGGATCGAGAAGTGCGCCGCCCGCTTGGCCGGCGCGCCCTGGTTCGCCATCGAGAACCAGGCCAGGATCTGCCCGGCCGCCCCGAACTCCAGCCGGTCGAGGTTGCCGTTGACCTGGTACGGGAGGGCGCGCGCCGGGCGGGTACCGGGCTCCTGCGCCGGGAGGGCGTTGTCCTGCGGGGCCGGGTTGGGCAGCGGGCCGCAGGTCGCCTGCCCGATCACCTTCGCGGTGGACGGCAGGCCGGAGGGGACACCGTAGACCGGGTTCTTGAAGTCGAAGACGCCGGTCAGGTCGCCCACGACCTTGCGCCGCCACTCGCTGATGTTGGGGCAGACGGCGGGGGTGCCCCGGGCCGCCGTCCAGGTCTCCATGAACCGCAGCACGGAGGTGTGGTCGAAGACCTCGGAGCTGACCCAGCCGCCACGGGTCCACGGGGACATCACGAGCATCGGCACGCGGAAGCCGAGGCCGACGGGGAGGCCGTCGATGTACTCGCCGGGCGTGCCGGGCGGTGCGACGGGCGGGGCGACGTGGTCGAAGAAGCCGTCGTTCTCGTCGTAGTTCAGGAACAGGACGGTGGAGTCGAAGACCTCCGGGTTCGCGGCCAGCGCCCGGTAGACCAGGTCGACGAAGTGCGCGCCGTCGCCGGGCGGGGCGTACGGGTGCTCCGAGAAGGCCTCGTTCGCCACGACCCAGGACACCTGCGGCAGCGTGCCCGCGACCACGTCCGCGCGGATCGCGGCGGCGATGTCGTCCGGGGTGGAGCCGGTGACCTTGGGCACCGAGGCCATGCCCCGGTCCCACAGCGGGGTGCCGGGGACGGCGTCCGTGAACTGCTTGAAGTAGGCGAGGCCGTTGTCCCCGTAGTTGTCCTGCGCGTTCTGGTAGACCTTCCAGGTCATCCCGGCCCGCTGGAGGGCCTCCGCGTACGTCTCCCAGGTCAGCCCGGACTCGTCGCCGCCGTCCTTGCTGGAGGGGTCGACCTTGCCGCTCCACAGGAAGGTGCGGTTGGGTCCGGTGGCGCTCAGCGTCGAGCAGAAGTAGGCGTCGCAGATCGTGTAGTTGTCGGCGAGCCCGTAGTGGAAGGGTATGTCGCCGCGGTCCAGGTAGCCGAGGGTGCGGGTGTTGCCGACGCCGGTGACGAAGTTGTCCATCCGGCCCTTGTTCCAGGCGGCGTGCTGCGAGGTCCAGCTGTGCGGCAGGTCGCCGGTGCACTGGGCCAGGGTCTCGCTGTCGGCGCCGCCGGCCGGCGGGGTGGCGGAGAGCTTCCAGGGGTACTGGCGGCCGCCCCAGTTGGGCTGGTTGAAGGTGCCCCAGCCGCCCGGGATGTTGCCGGCGGCGCGGTCGCCGAAGCCGCGGACGCCCTTCAGCCTGCCGAAGTAGTGGTCGAAGCTGCGGTTCTCCTGCATCAGGATCACGACGTGCTTCACATCGGTGATCGTGCCGCTCGCGGCGGCCGCGGCCGCCGACGCCGGCGTGAGCGCGGGCAGGGCCGCCCCCGCCACGAGCCCGGCGCCGATTCCCACGAAACCTCTGCGGCTGATGGGTGTCACTGGCTGCTCGCCTCCAACTCGAATGCCCCGCTGGCACATTGACGGCAAGAGTGGCGGCAGCCACCGCAAAGGTCTACATCCGTGCGGTAAGAACTCGGTGAACTTCCGGTTGGCTGGAATCAGTCCGTGAGACGGACCAGCATCTTGCCCAGATTGTCCCCCCGGAGCATGCCCTGGAAAGCCTCCACCGTGCGGTCGAAGCCCTGGACAACGGTGGTGTCGGGGCGCACCCGGCCGCTCTGCAGATGGGGGACCAGGAAGTCCTCCAGCTCATCTTGCAGATTGGTGTGATTTCGAACCAATACCCCTTCCAGGCGCAGCGACTTGTGGACGACCTCGAAGAGATTGCGCGGCGCGGCGGGGGAGCGGTCGCCGTTGTACATCGAGATCCCGCCGACCCAGGCGATCCGCCCGTACTCCCGCAGGACATCGATCGCCCCCTCCAGATGGTCCCCGCCCACGTTGTCCACGTACACGTCGATGCCGTCCGGGGCGGCCTGCGCCAGCTGCTCCCCGACCGGCCCGTCGTGGTAGTCGAAGGCGGCGTCGAAACCGAGGGCGCCGGTCAGGTGGGCCACCTTCGCCGCCGAACCCGCGCTGCCGATGATCCGGCGGGCGCCGAGCAGCCGGGCGAGGTGCCCGGTGGCCGTGCCGACCCCGCCGGCGGCCGCCGAGACGAACAGGTCCTCGCCCGGCCGCAGGACCGCCGTCCGGGTGAGGGCGGCGTACGCGGTCAGGCCGGTCCCGCCCAGGATCGACAGGTACGCCTCCAGCGGGACGCCCGCGTGGCCCCGGAGCCTACGGGTGCCGTCCACCCCCAGGGTGACCAGCGCGTGGGTGCGCCAGCCGGCGCGGTGGAAGACCAGGTCGCCCTCGGCGAGCCCCGGATCCCGGGAGGCGGTCACCCGGCCCACCGCGCGCCCTTCGAGCGGGGCGTGCAGGTCGAAGCCGTCCTCGCCGCCGTCCATCAGCCCGCGGTGGTAGGGGTCCACCGAGAGCAGCAGGTTCTCCACCAGGGCGGTGCCCGGGGCCGGTTCGGGGACCGGCGAGGAGACGTACGCGAAGCCGGAGGCGGCGGGGAAGCCGCTCGGGCGGGCGGTCAGGTGGACGGCGGAAGCGGTGTGCGTGGTCATGGCCACGACGGTAGGAAGGAATCCCCGGCCCGGGCAGTAGGTTGCCCTCATGGCAGCCGCACGTCCATGAACGCGGCTCATACGTCCAGGTGGGGGACCCGTGGCCGAGCTCGTTCCGCAAGAACTCCGGGTGCTGGCGGCCGTCGCCGAGACGGGCGGCTTCTCCGCCGCCGCCGTCCGGCTCGGGATCACCCAGTCGGCCGTCTCGCACTCCGTGCGCGGCAGCGAGGCCAAGGTCGGGGCGGTCCTCTTCGAGCGCGGCCGCGCCGGGGCCTCGCCCACCCCGGCGGGGGAGCGTGCGGTGGCCCTGGGCCGGCGCATCCTGCGGCTGTACGAGGTCCTCGGCGCGGAGGCCCGCGCCGCCGGCCGCTCCGACGCCGGTCCGCGGCCGCTGGACGGGGTGCTGCGGGTGGCCGCGTTCCGCAGCGCGGCCCTGCACCTGCTGCCGCCCGCCCTGGAACGGCTGGCGGCGCTG
The DNA here is from genome assembly GCF_055584685.1 of Streptomyces sp. NPDC102258. Lineage (NCBI taxonomy): Bacteria > Bacillati > Actinomycetota > Actinomycetes > Kitasatosporales > Streptomycetaceae > Streptomyces > Streptomyces sp. NPDC102258. The sequence continues at coordinate 12,959 of NZ_JBVJLO010000004.1, read as the reverse complement.
CATCCCGGGATCCGGCCCGAGGTGCGGGTGGTGCGCGAACTCGGCGCCGGGACCGCGGGGGAGGTGGCCGCCGGGCGGGCGGATCTCGCCCTCGCCACCCTGGGCGGGCCCGGCGACGTACCGTCCGAGGGACTGCCGCCCGGCCTGCTGGCCGGGGAACTCACCCGGGAGGCGTACGCCCTCGTCCACCCGGCCGGCCATCCGGACCCCAGGGCGCTGCCGCTGCTGGACTGGGACGAGAACTGCGGCTCCTACACCCGGGACTGGTGGCGGGCCCAGGACTGGATCCCCCGGGCCACCCTGAAGGCCGAGGACGACGCCATGGTGCTCACCATGGTCGGCCGGGGCCTGGGCATGGCGATCCTGCCCGAACTGTCGCTGCGGGAGGCCACGGACGCCGTCGACATCGCCCCGCTGGGGCCCGAGGGGCCGGTGAGGCGGGTGGGGTACGTCACCACACCGGAACTGGCATCGAGTCTCGCCGTCAGGGCTCTGATCAGGGAACTCAGGGCCGAGAAGGGCTGAAAGCGGAGCGGGGCGGTCGCTTGGGACGGGGGATCGGGGGCCTGCCGGACGGTCGGGCCCGTCTCAAATAGTAGGAAGCCCGAGTAATTGCCGAGACATACAGCGGGACCTGGCCTAGCTTTGTAGGAGCCGAACGTCTCGCCGATCCGGCGAATGGCGGTCGAGAGCGCGCGCCCCTGGCAGGCAACCCCTGCGGCGCCCCGCTCCCCGCCTCTTCCGGCGCCTTGAAGGAACCCCTCATCCGTGGCCCCGCCACGCCGTGATCTCAAGGAGTCGATCACCATGACCCCCACCTCCGCCGCCACCCGTCGCGTCCGCCACGCCTCCCCGGCCGACGCCGACCGCAAGAACGCCGCCGCCGCCCTCCAGCGCGCCCTGGACCGCCGGGACAACGGCGGCTCGACCGGCCACTGAGTCCGTACGGACCCACCCCTCGGGCCTGTCGCGTCCCCGCGCGTCCGCACCACGTCCATATGGTGGACGCGATATGCCCGAGGGCTGATACACGGAGTACGGTTCCGTCATGTCGACCAGCATCAATCTCGCAGTGATCCCCGGTGATGGCATCGGCCAGGAAGTCGTGGCTCAGGGACTCAAGGTCCTTACCGCGGTCCTGCCCCAGGACGTGAAGCTGGAGACCAGGGAGTACGACCTCGGCGCCCGGCGCTGGCACCGCACCGGTGAGACCCTCCCGGACGAAGACCTCGAAGCCCTCCGCCACCACGACGCGATCCTGCTCGGCGCGATCGGCGACCCCTCGGTCCCGTCCGGGGTCCTGGAGCGCGGTCTGCTGCTGAAGCTCCGCTTCGCCTTCGACCACTTCATCAACCTGCGCCCCTCGAAGCTCTTCCCGAACACCGCGACCCCGCTCGCCGGCCGTCCGGAGATCGACTTCGTCGTGGTCCGCGAGGGCACCGAGGGCCCGTACACCGGCAACGGCGGCAGCCTGCGCACCGGGACCCCGGCCGAGGTGGCCACCGAGGTCAGCGTGAACACCGCGTACGGCGTCGAGCGCGTGGTCCGGGACGCGTACGAGCGGGCCAAGGCCCGCCCCCGCAAGAAGCTGACGCTGGTCCACAAGAACAACGTCCTCGTCTACGCCGGCCACCTGTGGAAGAACACCTTCGACAAGGTCGGCCGCGAGTACCCCGAGGTCACCACCGACTACCTGCACGTCGACGCCGCGACGATCTTCTTCGTCACCCAGCCGGAGCGCTTCGACGTCATCGTCACGGACAACCTCTTCGGTGACATCCTCACCGACCTGGCCGCCGCCGTGACCGGCGGGATCGGCCTGGCCGCCTCCGGGAACATCAACCCGACCGGCGCCTTCCCGTCCATGTTCGAGCCCGTCCACGGCTCCGCCCCCGACATCGCGGGCACCGGCAAGGCGGATCCGACCGCGACGATCCTCTCGGTCGCCCTCCTGCTGCGCCACCTCGGCTACGAGGACCAGGCCGTCCGCATCGAGGACGCGGTCACCGCCGACCTCGCCGAGCGCGACGGAACCTTCCGCTCCACCGACGCGATCGGCGACGCCCTCGCCGCCCGCGTAGCCGGCTGACCCGGCAGCCCCACCTCAGGAAGCCGCCGGGAAGCGACCACCGACCCGGCGGCTTCTCCTGTGCGGCCCCGGGTGCCACCATCTCCCCTGGGCCGCTACCCACCCCGTTTCACCGCGACGACCCCTCCCGGGCGATAATCGAACGCGAGGCCGCGGAATACGGGGAAGCTCGGACGTCCTAGTACGACATGAGCGCGGTCCGCCCTACCCAAACGGTGAAGGACAAGCACTCATGACGACGCCCACGATCGAGCTCAAGCCCTCCTCGAACCCGCTGTCCGACGCGGAGCGCGAGGCGATCCTGGCCAGCCCCGGCTTCGGCCGCCACTTCACCGACCACATGGTGACGATCAAGTGGACCGAGGGCCGCGGCTGGCACGACGCCGAGCTGGTCCCGTACGCGCCGCTGTCGATCGACCCGGCGAACATGACCCTGCACTACGCGCAGACGATCTTCGAGGGCCTCAAGGCCTACAAGCAGCCCGACGGCACCGTCGCCACCTTCCGCCCGCGCGCCAACGCCGAGCGCTTCCAGGCCTCCGCCCGCCGCATGGCGATGCCCGAGCTGCCCGCCGACCTCTTCATCGAGGCCTGCGACGCCCTGATCAAGCAGGACCGCGCCTGGGTGCCGGACTCCGGCGAGGCCTCGCTGTACCTGCGGCCGTTCATGTTCGCCTCCGAGGTCGGCCTGGGCGTCCGCCCGGCCAACGAGTTCCTGTTCATGGTCATCGCCTCGCCCGCCGGCGCGTACTTCCCCGGCGGCGTCAAGCCCGTCTCCGTCTGGCTCTCCGAGGAGTACGTCCGCGCCGTCAAGGGCGGCACCGGCGCCGCCAAGACCGGCGGCAACTACGCGGCCTCCCTCGTCGCCCAGGCGCAGGCCGCCTCGCACGGCTGCGACCAGGTCGTCTGGCTGGACGCCGTCGAGCACCGCTGGATCGAGGAGATGGGCGGCATGAACCTGTACTTCGTGTACGGCGACCGCATCGTCACCCCGGAGCTGACCGGCTCGCTCCTGCCGGGCATCACCCGCGACTCCCTCCTCACCATCGCCCGCGACCTCGGCTACACCGCCGAGGAGGGCCGCATCACCACCGAGGACTGGAAGCGCGACAACGAGAACGGCACCCTCACCGAGGTCTTCGCCTGCGGCACGGCCGCCGTCATCACCCCGGTCGGCTCGGTCAAGTCCGAGCGCGCCAACTGGACCCAGGGCGACGGCGAGCCCGGCGAGGTCACCATGAAGCTGCGCAAGGCGCTCCTGGACCTCCAGACGGGCCGCACCGCCGACGACCACGGCTGGATGCACCCGCTCGGCTAGCCGGCACCCGCCGGTACCCCCCGGCACCACGTTTACGTACGAAGGCCCGCGCCTCCGGAACCAGGGAGCGCGGGCCTTCTTACACCGGTCGGGGGCGGCCTCACACGGTGGCCGGCTCCTCCGCCGGGGCCGCCGCCGCCGAGGCGGACACGGGCGCGCCGCCCCTGCCCAGCGCCAGGTAGACGAGCCCGCCGACCAGGCCGGAGAGGACGAAGGAGCAGTCCACCCCGCCGGTCAGGGCGAGCAGGGGCCCCTCGTAGAAGGGAGTGGTCACGGCGAGCAGCCCGACGCCGGCGCCCACGGCCCAGGCGGCGGTGGCGCGCAGGTTCCACCCGCCGCGGTACCAGTAGATGCCGCCCACCGAGCGGCGGTTGAACACCTGGAGCGCGTCGGCGTCGTACCGGCCGCGGCAGCGTACGTGGCCGATCAGGGTGATGACGGCCCACGGGGTGCCGATGGCGGTCAGCACCAGGACGAAGGAGGTCATCGCGGACTGCACGTTCCACTCGAAGGAGCCGACGAAGACGAAGGCGGTGGCCACGGCGGCGGCGATGACGGTGGCCTTGGTCCGGGTGGCCTTGGGCACGATGGCGTCCAGGTCGAGGCCCATGGAGTAGAGCATCAGCCCGGCGTTGCCCACCGAGCCGGCCGCGGCGGCGGCGAGCAGCGGGACCAGGTACCAGAAGGGCGAGGCGGCCACGAGGGGTCCGGCGTAGTCGGTGCCGGCCCGGGCGGCGAGGGCGGTGTAGGTGCCGAACAGCTGCGGGATGAGCAGGCCGATCAGCAGGCCGAAGCCGGTGGCCCAGAGCACCTTGCGGGAGCTGTGCCGGGTGGGGGAGATGTAGCGGGTGTAGTCGCCGAGCAGGGTGATGAAGGCGACGGGACCGCTCAGGCCGGCGGCGACGGCGGCCAGCAGCCAGGTCGGCCAGAAGGAGCCGAGCAGGTAGGCGGTGTCCGGCGGGGCGGCGCTGGTGAAGTCGGGCGCGTAGGCGTAGAGGCCGACGGCCAGCAGGATCACCATGCCGATGGACAGCACCTTGCTCATGCGCAGCAGCAGCCGGTAGCCGAAGACGGCCCCGACGACGGTACAGGCGGCGAGCACGCCGTACATGGCGGCCCGCGAGAGGCCGGTGTCGGGCAGCCCGGTGAGCCGGGACAGGGCCCCGACCATCACGTCGCCGCCGATCCACAGGGTCAGGGCGGTGTAGCCGAGGGAGAGCAGCAGGCCCACCACCGACCCCACGAGCCTTCCCCGTACGCCGAACTGGGCGCCGCTGGAGGTGGACAGGTTGGTCGCGGTGCGCAGGGAGACCAGCGCGAGCGGCGCGGTGAAGGCGATCCCGACGAGCGTGCCGGTCACGATGGCGGTGACCGAGGGCACCAGGCCCAGCCCGAAGGACGGGGGCAGCCAGCCGAAGACGATGACGCCGAGGCAGAGGTTGGAGCCGAGGAGGATCGAGATCAGGTCACGGGGACCGCTCGTCCGTTCCTCTTCCGGGATGGTGTCGACTCCGCGCTGTTCGATGGGCATGGGGGGACTCCCTTGGCAGGGCGGGGGGTGGTTGCGCCGTTGTTTGAGCGACATTCAATGTGACCTAAGCCCTGGTCCCAGGTCAATGATTCCTTGCAGGCAAATGAAGAGTTAGAGTGATGCTCTAACCCATCGACTCAAAAGGTGGTGGATCGGCGTGCGGCTGACCCCTACGGAGCGTGACCGGCTGCTGTTGCGCAGCGCCGCGGAACTGGCCAGGGCCCGGCGGGCCCGGGGCCTGCGGCTCAACGTCCCCGAGGCCACCGCGCTGATCGCGGACACGGTCTGCGAGGCCGCGCGCGACGGCAAGCGGCTCGCCGAGGCCATCGAGGAGGCCCGCAGCGTCCTCGGCCCCGACGACGTGCTGCCCGGGGTGGCCGACGTCGTCACCGAGGTGCACGTGGAGGCCGTCTTCGACGACGGATCCCGGCTCGCGGTGGTCTCCGCCCCGATCCGCGGCGCCGCAGGCCTCGGCGACGACGCCCCCGGCGCCGTGGTGCCGGGCCCGGGCGTCCCGCAGCCCGAGCCGGTCCGCCACCTGCGGGTGCGCAACACGGCCTCGGTGCCGGTCAGCGTCACCTCCCACTTCCACTTCTTCGAGGCGAACCCCCGGCTCGACTTCGACCGGGCCGCCGCCTACGGCATGCGGCTGTGCGTGCCCGCCGGCTCCTCCGTACGGTTCGACCCGCACGGGGAGGGAGAGGTGGGCCTGGTCCCGATCGGCGGCGACCGGATCGCCATCGGCTTCGCGGGCCTGGTCGACGGCCCCCTGGACGCCCCCGGTGCCCGGGCGGAGGCCCTGCGCCGGGCCGCCGCGTGCGGCTACCTCGGCGTCGCCGCCGCCGATGCCCCGGGCACCCCCGGCACCCCCGACAGCCCGGACGGAGCCCCGGCGTGAGCAAGAAGACCCCCCACAGCGACCACTGCGCCCCCGGCAGCCGGCACATCGACCCGTACGAGTACGCCTCCGTCTTCGGCCCGCGCGCCGGCGACCGGGTCCGGCTCGGCGACTCCGGGCTGACCGTGCGCGTCGAGTCGGACGCCCAGAAGCCGGGCGACGAGTTCCTGGCGGGCTTCGGCAAGACCGCCCGCGACGGCCTGCACCTGAAGGCGGCCGCGGTCCGCGACACCTGCGACGTGGTGATCAGCAACGTCCTGGTGATCGACGCGGTCCTCGGCATCCGCAAGGTGTCCATCGGCATCCGCGAGGGCCGCATCCACGCGATCGGCCGGGCCGGCAACCCCGACACCCTCGACGGGGTCGACGTCGTCGTCGGCACCGGCACCTCGATCGTCTCCGGCGAGGGCATGATCGCCACCGCCGGAGCCGTGGACACCCACGTCCACCTGCTCTCCCCGCGGATCATGGAGGCCTCGCTCGCGGCGGGCGTCACCACGATCATCGGCCAGGAGTTCGGCCCGGTCTGGGGCGTCGGCGTCAACTCCCCGTGGGCGCTGAAGCACGCCTTCAACGCCTTCGACGCCTGGCCCGTCAACATCGGCTTCCTGGCCCGCGGCTCCTCCTCCGACCCGGCCCCGCTGGTCGAGGCGCTGGCCGAGGGCGGCGCGTCCGGGTTCAAGGTCCACGAGGACATGGGCGCGCACACCCGCGCCCTGGACACCGCGCTGCGGGTGGCCGAGGAGCACGACGTCCAGGTCGCCCTGCACAGCGACGGCCTCAACGAGTGCCTCTCCGTCGAGGACACCCTGCGCGTCCTGGACGGCCGCACCATCCACGCCTTCCACATCGAGGGCTGCGGCGGCGGCCACGTCCCCAACGTCCTGAAGATGGCCGGCGTGCCGAACGTCATCGGCTCCTCCACCAACCCCACCCTGCCCTTCGGCCGGGACGCGGTTGCCGAGCACTACGGGATGATCGTCTCCGTCCACGACCTCAAGCCCGACCTCCCCGGCGACGCGGCCATGGCCCGCGACCGGATCCGGGCCGGGACGATGGGCGCCGAGGACGTGCTGCACGACCTCGGGGCGATCGGCATCACCTCCTCCGACGCCCAGGGCATGGGCCGCGCGGGCGAGACCATCCGCCGCACCTTCGCCATGGCCGCCAAGATGAAGGGCGAGCTCGGCCCGCTGGAGGGCGACGGCGAGGGCGACGACAACGCCCGCGTCCTGCGCTACATGGCCAAGCTGACCATCAACCCGGCCATCGCCCACGGCCTGGCCCACGAGATCGGCTCCATCGAGGTCGGCAAGCTCGCCGACATCGTGCTCTGGCGCCCGCAGTTCTTCGGCGCCAAGCCCCAGCTGGTCCTGAAATCCGGCTTCCCGGCCTACGGGGTGACCGGTGACCCCAACGCCGCCACCGACACCTGCGAACCCCTCGTCCTCGGACCGCAGTTCGGTTCCTACGGGGCCACCGCCGCGGACATCTCCGTCGCCTTCGTCTCCGCCGCGGCCGCCGCGCTGGGCTCCGACGACATGCCCACGCGCCGCCGCCGGGTCGCCGTGCGCGGCACCCGCGGCATCGGTCCGGGCGACCTCCTCCTCAACTCCCGGGTGGGCGCGGTCGATGTGGACGCGCGCAGCGGACTCGTCTCCCTCGACGGGGAACCGCTGCGCTCCCAAGCGGCCGAATCGGTCTCCCTCAACCGCCTGTACTTCCTGTAGCACCGCGAAGGACGCCTGCCATGACCACGAACACGCCCGCCGACGCCGGTTTCCGGATGCCCGCCGAGTGGACCCCCCACGAGCGCACCTGGATGGCCTGGCCCAGCCCCAACCCGACCTTCACCAACGAGCGGGAGCTCGCCGAGGCCCGCGAGGCCTGGGGCGCCGTGGCCCGCGCGGTGCGCGCGTACGAGCCCGTGACCCTCGTCGTCGCCCCGGGCGACGCCGAGTCCGCCCGCGCGATCGTCGGGGAGGACGTACAGCTCGTGGAGCGTGAGCTGGACGACGCCTGGATGCGCGACATCGGCCCGACCTTCGTCACCAACGACGCCGGGGAACTGGCCGCCGTCGACTGGACGTTCAACGGCTGGGGTGCCCAGGAGTGGGCCCGCTGGGACCACGACGCGAAGATCGCCCGGCACGTCTCGGACCTCGCGGGCACCCGTACGTACAGCACCCGCCTGGTCAACGAGGGCGGCGCCATCCACGTCGACGGCGAGGGCACCGTCCTGCTCACCGACACCGTGCAGCTCGGCGAGGGCCGCAACCCCGGCTGGACCCGCCGGCAGGTCGAGGCCGAGATCCACGCCCACCTCGGCACCACCAAGGCCATCTGGCTCCCGTACGGCCTGGCCGGCGACTACGGCACCTACGGCACCCAGGGCCACGTGGACATCGTCGCCGCCTTCGCCCGCCCGGGTGTGGTGCTGGTCCACACCCAGCCCGACCCCGCCCACCCCGACCACGAGCGCTGCAAGACCATCGCCGCCCTCCTGCGCGCCTCCACCGACGCCCGGGGCCGGCGGCTGGAGGTCGTGGAGGTCCCCGCGCCGACCGTGCTGGAGGAGGACGGCGAGTGGGTGGACTACTCGTACATCAACCACTACCTCTGCAACGGCGGCGTGGTGCTCTGCGCCTTCGACGACCCGCGCGACGAGGAGGCCGCCGAGATCTTCCGCGGCCTGTTCCCCGAGCGGACCGTGACCCTCGTCGACGCACGTACGATTTTCGCCGGGGGTGGCGGTATCCACTGCATCACCCAGCAGCAGCCGAAGGTCTGATCCACGGACCACCGGCGTACCTCGTGAAGGAGTGGCCCATGGTGGCGGGTGGAGTACCGGTACGGGCGGCGCGCAAGAACGCGCCCCCGCGCGAGGACGTACTCGTCGCCGCCATGGCCACGATCGCCGAGCGGGGCCTGGAGGGCCTGACCATGGCCGGCCTCGGCCGGCAGGTCGGCATGAGCAGCGGCCACCTCCTCTACTACTTCGGCAGCAAGGACGAGCTCCTGCTGCAGACCCTGGAGTGGAGCGAGGCGGCCCTGGGCACCGAGCGCCGCGCCCTGCTGTCCCGGCCCGGCACGGCGCGCGAGCGGGTCCGGGCGTACGTGGACCTCTACGTGCCCGAGGGCCCCCGGGACCCGCACTGGACGCTGTGGCTGGAGGTCTGGAACCGTTCCCAGAACGCCGGCCCCGAGGAACGCGACCGGCAGGCCGCCATCGAGGGGGCCTGGCACCGCGACCTGGTCGCCCTCCTCGCCGAGGGCATCTCGCGCGGGGAGTTCCGACCGGTGGACGCCGACCGCTTCGCGACCAGGACGCGGGCCCTGCTCGACGGGTTCAGCATCCAGCTGGCGGTCGGGCTGCCGCTCCTGTCCCGCGAGGCGATCCTGGACCACGTACGGGAGTTCCTCACCGACGCACTCGCCCCGCAGGGGTGAGCGGGGCCCGCCGGGACGTTGACCGCATGCTGAGACCGGCGTCCACGGACGCCGGGCGGTATGGCACACTGCGAGCGTGCCCGCTCAGCTCATGATTATGGACAGCGGCGCGCCGGTCCTCTGTGACCGCTGAGACCGTGGAAGACCTTCGCGGCAGCGGCCACCGTGCCTCAGACCCGCGCGCAGACCTCTCGCACCCGCGAGGGGTCTTTTCGTTTCCCGGTACCGAACACGGCGGAGCGGCGGCGCGCGATGATGGGGGCAGTGGATCCCGGGATTCCGGAACCACTCATCCGACAGGAGTCAGATCAGCATGACGACGCCAGAGGCGACTGAGCCGACAGCGGCACTCGATGACGGCTTCCACGTCTTCGACACCACCCTGCGCGACGGCGCCCAGCGTGAGGGCATCAACCTCACGGTCGCGGACAAGCTGACGATCGCGCGGCACCTGGACGACTTCGGCGTGGGCTTCATCGAGGGCGGCTGGCCCGGCGCCAACCCCCGCGACACCGAGTTCTTCGCCCGCGCCCGGGCCGAGATCACCTTCCGGAACGCCCAGCTGGTCGCCTTCGGCGCCACCCGCCGGGCCGGCGGCTCCGCCGCCACGGACCCGCAGGTCCGCGCCCTGCTGGAATCCGGCGCCCCGGTGATCACCCTCGTCGCCAAGTCCCACGACCGGCACGTCGAGCTCGCGCTGCGCACCACCCTCGAAGAGAACCTGGAGATGGTCCGCGACACCGTCTCCCACCTCGTCGCCCAGGGCCGCCGCGTCTTCGTCGACTGCGAGCACTTCTTCGACGGCTACCGCGCCAACGCCGCGTACGCGAAGTCCGTGGTCCGCACCGCCCACGAGGCCGGCGCCGACGTCGTCGTCCTCTGCGACACCAACGGCGGCATGCTCCCCGCCCAGGTCACCGCCGTCGTCGCCACCGTCCTCGCCGACACCGGCGCCCGCCTCGGCATCCACGCCCAGGACGACACCGGCTGCGCCGTCGCCAACACCCTGGCCGCCGTCGACGCGGGCGCCACCCACGTGCAGTGCACCGCGAACGGCTACGGCGAGCGCGTCGGCAACGCCAACCTCTTCCCGGTCGTCGCCGCCCTGGAGATCAAGTACGGCCGCCGGGTCCTGCCCGACGGCGCGCTCGCCGAGATGACCCGGATCTCGCACGCCATCGCCGAGGTCGTCAACCTCACCCCCTCCACGCACCAGCCGTACGTCGGCGTCTCCGCCTTCGCGCACAAGGCGGGCCTGCACGCCTCCGCCATCAAGGTCGACCCCGACCTGTACCAGCACATCGACCCCGAGCGGGTCGGCAACACCATGCGGATGCTCGTCTCCGACATGGCCGGCCGCGCCTCCATCGAGCTCAAGGGCAAGGAGCTCGGCGTCGACCTCGGCGGGGACCGCGCGCTGATCTCCCGGGTCGTCGAGCGGGTCAAGGAGCGGGAGCTCAGGGGCTACACGTACGAGGCCGCCGACGCCTCCTTCGAGCTGCTGCTGCGCGCCGAGGTCGAGGGCCGGTCCCGCAAGTACTTCCGTACCGAGTCCTGGCGCGCCATCGTCGAGGACCGCCCCGACGGCACCCACGCCAACGAGGCCACCGTCAAGCTGTGGGCCAAGGGCGAGCGGATCGTCGCCACGGCGGAGGGCAACGGCCCGGTCAACGCCCTGGACCGGGCGCTGCGGGTGGCCCTCGAACGCTTCTACCCGCAGCTGGCCAAGTTCGAGCTGGTCGACTACAAGGTCCGCATCCTGGAGGGCAAGCACGGCACGGAGTCCACGACCCGTGTCCTGATCGCCACGACGGACGGCACCCGCGAGTGGTCCACCGTCGGTGTCGCCGAGAACGTCATCGCCGCCTCGTGGCAGGCCCTGGAGGACGCCTTCACCTTCGGCCTCCTGCACGCCGGGGTCGAACCGGCGGAGTAGGGCGCTTATGCCCGGCTCACACGGGAAAGTAGCGGTTCCGGTAGCGTCGTAGACATGAGGACCAGGCGCACGTCCGTACGCGTTCGACCGCTGCTCGCCGGGATGCTGCTGGCCCTGTCGGCGACGGCCTTCGTGGCCGCACCGCAGGCGTCGGCGGCCACCGGGGTGTCCGCCGTCGGCGAGGCGCTGAAGGAGGGCCCCGTCTACGTGGACCCCGGCGCGCGGGCGCAGCTGTCCCAGGGGCAGGCCGACGCGCTGGCCAAGAAGATCAAGGACGCCGGGAAGCCGCTGTTCGTGGCCGTTCTGCCCAACTCCGCGCAGTTCCCGCAGGACAAGGTGCTCGGCGCCGTCCGCGCCGAGACCGGGATCACCGGGCTCTACGCGATCCGCCTCGGCGACGGCTTCAACGCCGGCGCCGACCGGTCCGTGATGCCCGTCAACGCCGTCCGCAACCTCACCGAGGCCGTCAAGACCGGCGCCCCGGTGGACGCGAACACCGAGCTGAACAACTTCGTCGACCAGGCCCTGCCCCAGGTCAAGGGCCACGCCCCGGCCTCCTGGGGCGGCTCCGCGGCGGACGGCTCCTTCTCGGGCGGCGCCCTGATCGGGCTCGGCGCGGTCGCGGTGATCGGCGGCGGCGGTGCGTACGCGCTGGTCAGGCGCAGCCGCAGGCAGAAGGAAGAGGCGCGCCGCGAGGCCGTCGCCCGCCTCGGCGTGGTCGTGGACGAGGACATCACCGCCTTCGGCGAGGAGCTCGACCGGCTCGACTTCCACCCGGGGGAGCCGGGCGCCGACGACGCCATGCGCACGGACTACGAGCAGGCCCTGGACTCCTACGAGAAGGCCAAGCAGATCATGGCCTCGGTAGAGCGCCCGGAAGAGGTGCAGGGCGTGACCCAGGCCCTGGAGGACGGGCGCTTCGCACTGGCCCGCCTCGACGCGCGCCGCCGGGGCGAGCCCGTACCGGAACGCCGGGCGCCGTGCTTCTTCGACCCGCGCCACGGGCCGAGCACCGAGGACGCCACCTGGGCCCCGGCCGGCGGGGCCGCCCGCAGCGTGCCGGTCTGCGCGGCGGACGCCGTACGGCTGCGCGACGGCCTGGACCCGGCCGTCCGCACCGTCGAGACCGACCGGGGACCGCGCCCGTACTACGATGCCGGCCCGGCGTACGGTCCCTGGGCCGGCGGCTACTTCGGCGGCGGCATCCTGCCCGGCCTGCTGGTGGGAACGATGCTCGGTTCGATGATGTCCTCGCCCGCCTACGGCGCCGACTTCGGCGGCGCGGACTTCGGCTCGGGCTTCGAGGGCGGCGACGTCTCCGGGGCCGACTTCAACCCCGCCGACTTCGGGGGCGGGGACTTCGGCGGCGGGGGCGGCTTCGACGGGGGTGGCGGCTTCGACGGCGGGGGCGGCTGGTAGCCGCCCCTGGGGAGCTGGCGCGTCACGCCTTTTGTAGGACTCTCACAAAGCCCCCTCGTCCCGACTGGGGGAGTCCCTGCATCCTGCGGCGGTTCTGTCCGGCCCGCACAGCGGATCGGGTCCGAGACTGTGTAGAACCAACGGAGGGTTTTCGGGGCCGGGCTTCGTAAGGTCGGTACATGACCGTTGTGGACCAGACTCCGAGCGAGCCGACGGACGCCCGCGGGCGCGTGGCCGAGCTGCACGCCCTCCGCGAGGAAGCCCGGCGCGGGCCGAGCGACCGGGCGACCGAGGCGCAGCACGCCAAGGGCAAGCTGA